>NZ_BAFS01000122.1 GCF_000308415.1 Nocardia asiatica NBRC 100129
GCAGCGCGGCGGGTCGCAACGGGCCCACGGTCGCGTCGCACACGACACCGTCCCACAAGGTGTTGTCCAATTCCCAGACAAGACATCTCAGAGCCGGTCTCATCGCCCTGCCCCTATCGTCGCGTCATCACTGTCTTCCCGCCGCGCCACGCACGGTGGACGGGCACCGCACACCATCCAGGACACGACACGGGCCGAGACCCTGCTCACCGGGCCACGGCGCGGGTGATCCTACCGGCATGTCGGCCCTGCCTCGCGGCAACGGTAGAACCGGCTCCCGCCGCCCGGCACCCGTGACGGGAGGGCGCGCCCGCGCCCGGGACGTGAGGACCACCATGGAAAACCGGTCATATGTCCAGCTGCTGTGACCGTTCACAACCGCTACCGACCGGTCTCGCAGGCTCTCACAGAACCCGCGGATCGGGTCCGCAAAGGAGATCAACCGATTAGTGTGAATGCGCTGCACAGCAATCGTGGGCGGAAGGGAGTCGCCAATGTCCGTCGACAGTTCGGCCCGGCCGAGCCTGACCCTGTCAGGCAAGCCGATGTCGTCCCCGCTGAAAGACGTTCGCGGGCTATCGCGTCAGATGGTCGGGCATTTCGTCGAGAACGTCATCCCGTGCGGCACCCTACCGGGTGACGCCATCGCGGGCGACGTCACCACCATCACCCGGGTCTGCCTGGAGCTGGCGGTGAGCATGCTCGACGGAAAGGACCTACCGGAGAAACTTCAGCGGCTCGGTGACGCCGCCGCGGGATGGGCGCGCGAGGGCGTGCCCATCGACACCATCCACCACTCGATCCACGAGGGCTTCAAGATGGGCCTGGACCTGGTGGTGTCCGACGCGACCATGAAGGACTACGACGACCTCGTCGACGGCGCCAAGATGGTCGTGGAGATGCTCGACATGATCAACTCCGCGGTCTCCATGGCCTACGTCCGCGAGCTGCGCGCGGTGGTCAGCGAACACCACACCGCCGTGCACACGCTGACCTCGGCGCTGCTGGGCGGCCACAGCACCTCCACCATGGCGCGGGAATGCGGCATCGCCATCGCGTCCTCGTACGCCGTTCTGGCGGTGGCGATTCCGCCGCACCGCGAGGAGCGCAATCCGATGGTGGACGGCAAGGTCGTGGCACGCCGGAAACTGCGGCGGGTGCAAGCCGAGCTGGCCACCCGGTGCGGCGAGGCCGCCCTGTCGCTGCTGAGCGTGGACGGCGGCACCGTGCTCATCCCGTCCGGCCATCTGGACAACGAGCAGCTGGACACGCTGGTCACCCAGCTGTCGCACGCCGCGCAGGTGGGCGTCACCGCGACCATGGTCGAGGCCACCCCCGAGAAGATTCCCACCGCCGCGGACCAAGCCCACGAACTGCTCGACATGGTGCAGCGCTTGCAGGCGGTGGCCGGGCTCTACCGCTTCGACGAGCTGGCACTGGAATACCAGCTGACCAGACCCGGGCCGGGGCGGGAATACCTGGGCTCGCTGCTGGACCCGCTGGATGCGCACCCCGAACTGCTCGAGACCCTGCAGCGCCACATCGCCAACAACCTCAACCGGCAGCGCACCGCGCGCGTCCTGCACGTGCACACCAACACGGTGGACTATCGGCTCAAGCGGATCGGACAGCTCACCGGATTCGACCCGTCCCAGCCCTCTGGCCTGTGGTACCTGCGCTCGGCGCTGGTGGCCCGTACGTATCGCACGACCTGAGCGGGTAGCGAGCCGGCACGGCGCGAGCGGCTTGCGGGCAACTCCCCGTCCATGTGCCGTTAATGTCGTGTTTACGATGTCTCGGTGCTTGTGAACGACGTTCAAGGGAGCTTGACCCCACCGGGCGAGCGAGTGGCCACGGCGGAGCTCCAGGAGCGTCGGCTCCGGCCGGTGGTCGTGTGGTGCGGTATCGCCGTCATCGTGCTCGCGCTGATCGGCGGCGAACTCGTGGCCGCGCACATCGGGGCGCTCGGGCCGCTGACCAGCCTGGCGCGCGACTACGCGGGCACGCCGAAGTCGGCGACCACGCCGTGGGCGGGATTCCTGCTGGCCCTGGTCGGCGTCACGATGCGCGCACGCGTCGGCGCGGTCACCGCCGCGATCGCCATCGATCTGCTGTTCGTGGTGATCCGAGCGGCCGATGGACGGCCGTTCACCGTCGGCAACGGCCCGACCATCGTGCTCACCGCACTGGCGGTACTCGCGTTCACGCGGTGGGACGGACCGCGACGGCGTACGGCGTTGCGCACCATCGCCTTCGGCGCGCTGCTGATCTCGGCGACGAAGATCAGCGAGATCTGGCTGGACATCACCGCGTGGGCCTGCCCGATGGTCCTCGACCCGTACGTGCAAGTCGCCGACCGCGCCCTCGGCAGCCCGTCGTGGCTGGTCGGGAGCGCGCTGGAAACGGCGGGGCCCATCGCGACGGGCGTGGTGCGCTGGGTGTACTTCGAGCTTCCGCTGGCAGCGGTGCTGGTCGCGGCCTGGCAGCTGCGCGGCGTGACCGCCGGTGTGTGGCCGCGGCACTACCTGGTGCGGACGTTCTTGACGCTCGGCGTCGTCGGGCCGATCTGGTACGTGGTCTTCCCGGTGGTGGGGCCGGTACTCGCGTACGGACCACAAGGGCTGGGCTTCGAGATCGCCGACGTGTGGCCGGATGTCGTCCCGGCGGTGCCGTCCTCGATCGAGGCCATGCGCTTCGACGGCATCACACCGCGCAACTGCATGCCGTCACTGCACACCGCCTGGGCGCTGGCGTTGTTCATCCACTCCCGGCGCGGCCCCGTGTGGTTGCGCTGGGGCGGTACGTTCTGGCTCGTGTGCACGCTCACCGCGACGCTCGGCCTCGGCGCACACTACGGCATCGACCTGGTCGTGGGCGCGGCACTGTGCCTGACGGTCGAATCCGCGCTGCGCGACCCCGATCGAGGTTGGGACCGCCGGCGCGTCCGTTGCGTGAGCCTCGGCGTCGCCCTCTGCGCAGCCGTACTGCTGTGCATTCGCTTCCTCGCCGTGCCGATGGCGACGCATCCGATTCCCTTCGCGATCGTGATCCTCGGTGCGCTCGGTGCGCTGGCGATCATGTTCTACAGCACGTGGTTCGGCGCGTCATCGGTCGAATCATCCCGTCCGGCGCGTCTGTGAGCTACTCGCGCCGATCATCGGCCCGGCGACGGATGGCCCGTCCCGCCGAGCCGAGGTCGCGCAGCGGCGTCGCGCGTCGGTCGCCGACCGCCGGGTGCCGGGCGTAGCGGTGGTAGCGGCGAGCGGGTCGGCACGGCGGCGCGCTCACGTCAGAGCGTAGCGGTGGTAGCGGCGAGCGGGTCGGCACGGCGGCGCACTCACGTGTCGCGCCGAAGTTCGTGGGCGGCCGCCGGATCTGCCGACGTCAGCGATCGTTCCCGGCAGCGCGACCGCCCCGGCGAGCAGCCAGTGTGGCGGCCAGCGCTGCCCGATCGAGCTTGCCACGCGGGGTGCGCGGCAGCCTGTCCACCACCAGAACCTGCACCGGCATGCTGGGACTCGGCAAAGTCGCGCGCAGCCGCCGCCAGATCTCGTCGGAGGCCGGTGCGCCGGCGCCCACCACGATCGCGGCCGCGGGCGCCTCCCCCATGCGCGCGTCGGGCACGCCGACACAGGCGGCCTCTGCGACACCCGGTATCGCGGTGAGCGCCGCTTCGACCGACGCGGGTTCCACGTTGAGACCCGCCCGGATCACCATGTCGCTCTCCCGGCCGAACAACCGCAGACGGTCGCCGATCACCTCACCCCGGTCGCCGACCGTCATCCACCCGTCGACCGGTCCGCCGACCACGCCCTCCGCGGTGAGGTAGCCGTCGAACAGCATGTCACTGCGCACGTACACCAGGCCGTCGCGAACTCGCGCCTCGACGCCGTAGAACAGTTCACCGGCCGACTTCTCGTCGCTTTCCCCGAGTCCGCGATCGAAGGAGACGAAACTCAGTTCGGACGCACCGTAGAAATGCACCAGCGAGGCGTTCGGCAGAACCTCTTGCAACGCTTGCCGTCCCGTGCGGGGCCACCGGGCAGCGGAAGACAGCACTTCCCGGACACTGCCCACCGGCCCGATTCCCGCGCGCGCCACATCCCACGCGATCGTCGGCACCGAATACAGCTGCGTCGCACCGTCTCGCAACGCGTCCGGCGCCGGGCGCAGGTCCACGGTCGCGCCCCGGGTCAAAGCGTGCAACGCGCCGTAGAGGAAATGGGTGTGGTCCAGCACACCGGGCACCGACACCCGATCGCCGGTCCCGATGTCGAAGGTTCGGTCGGAGCGATCCAGCGTGGTGGCCCAGGATCGCTGGTCGCGGACGAACAGTTTGGGCTCGCCCGTGGTGCCGGAGGTGATGCCAGCCAGCAACTCGGCGCCCGGCTCCACCCGGCCCACCGACCCCTCGGACGCCACTGCGGCGGCGGTTCGCACGGTGCCCTCGAAGCCCAGCCGCCGCAACCGCCGATGCTGGTGCGGCGCTGCGACCACGGCTCCCGGCGCGGCGAGCGTCAGCACCCGGTTCAGCTGAGCGGGCAGCAGATGACGGTGCAGCAGCACGACACTCACTCCGGCGTGCATCGCCGCCGTCACCGTCACCAGCGATTCGACGTCCGACGTGGGCAGCACCGCCACCCGCCGCATGCCGTGCAGCCCGGCGGCAGTGCGGACGACCTTCGACCAGAACTCGTCGTAGCCCACCCGTTCGCGGCCCGAGATCACGGCGAGCGCCGCGGGATTCGCCGCGACCTGTCGAGCGATCCGCGCGGCGAGCAGTTCAGTCATCGTCCACTCCCCTCGCGGCGAGCGCGTCGCCCATCGCGTCGGCCGTCCGCAACGCGCGCACCAGCACCGGCGTCACCAGCGCCGTCATCGACCACTGCAGCCCTCGCGCGCGCCGCGCTTCGGCGACATCGTGCACGATCCCGGCCAGCAACGGCACGCACCGGATGGCCAGCGCCAGCAGCAGACCGATCCGCTCGGGATCGACACCCGCCC
>NZ_BAFS01000121.1 GCF_000308415.1 Nocardia asiatica NBRC 100129
TTGATCGTCGCGGCTGTGGTCGTGGACTGGCCTCGTATCAGAGATGTGGCGGTCGACTACGAGCGCCGCTAGAGCTACTCAAGGGGTGACCGCGCGCAGTGCGCACGCACCATGCGGTGCGCGCGGAAAGAGTATCCGAGGTGCTCGGTCATCTCCGCTTCCAGGGCGGCCTCGATGACCCGGCGGGTCACCGCCGTCAGCAAACCATCGGCCCCGGTCAGCGACAGCCCCTCGCTGCGGGCCTGCTCCACCAACTCCTGCGCGATCCGAACATCCAGCCGCCACCAGCAGTCCGAGTTACGTTGTCGTTCAAGGTGATCCTTCCTCGCCGAAGCAGCGGCAGGCTACTTCAGCACCTGTTCGGGATCACCCCCAGCCCCAAAGTTCCTGACAGTCCCCGACCTTCGCCACCATGCTCATGTGGCTTTGAGGACACCGCCTAACCGTGTTGACGGCGTCAAGGTGGACATCGCCGTCCGGCGAACCCTTGTCGGCACCCCCGAGACCAGCCCCCAGCTTTCCGCCGTCGATCTGCCCTGGCCGGTCGACTGGCAAGCGCTTGATTTACGCCCCGTGGGCGGGCTGACCGGTTCGGGATCAGCACGGGGCTCCGAGGGGTCAGCCATGGCATGCCCGGCCCCGGCTACACGGGGACGCGGTTGTCCAACGACACCGTACTCCCGGAGTAACGGCCACTGGTGCGAGGCCAGTTGCTCCCCCGGACGGCTTAGGCTGGCTTCTTGGGCACCGGCGAAACACCGTGACCTTGGCCGATCCACTTCTGAGCGGAGGTTGATTCCCGCGCTGTCGTAGATCGTTTCCCGCCTCGCGGCGGGTCATCGCAGCGCCGCCGCCACCAGCCTGCGGATCTCTGCGTCGGACACGCTTCCGCCACCGCGCACTTGGCCGGATTGCAACCGCTCGACGAGCGCCGGACTGCGCGGCGGCGAGCTACCTCCGCCGGGAGGTCACCAAGCGACGTTGCCCCGGTCGTGGACATGTGTCCGTCCAGCAGCACTCCGCGCATCCGGGGATCAGCAGCCGGATCGGCGACCCGCGCGGAGGACATCGTGGCCGCATAGCCCGGCGGCACATGCCGCTGGGCGTGCGTGGCGGGTGCCAACTTTCCGCCAACCATGCGGCATGAAAGTTATCCACGCCACGTCAGCCGCCACACCGCCGCGGTCCATCACCCACCAGATCCCGTCCAGGATCCCACTGCCAAGGAGAACCATGACCACGACCCAGCCCTCGCCAGGTCCGGTGACCGCAGCCGCCACCGGCCATGTCGGGCTCAACGTCACCGACGTGACCCGTTCGATCCATTTCTACCAGCGGGTCTTCGACTTCGACCTGCTCGGCGAGAGCACCGAGGACGACCGCCGCTACGCCTTCCTCGGCCGTGGCGATCAACTCGTACTCACGCTGTGGCAGCAGAGTCGTGACGGCTTCGCCGCCGATCGGTCCGGACTGCACCATCTGTCGTTCAACGTGCCCACGCTGGACGACGTCCAAGCTGCTGTAGCCCGTCTGCAGGAACTCGACACGCCCCTGATCTACGACAGGATTCTGGCCCACATGCCCGGCCTGGCATCTGGCGGCATCTTCTTCACCGATCCAGACGGCATCCGCATCGAGATCTGCACCGCCTCCGGACTCGAGCACCTCCCCACCCTTGAGGGCGGCGCACCCAGCTGTGGTTTCTTCTGATGCCACAGCACTACCACGACGGTGAACTGGCGGTACAGGCACGGGCGGGCACGGTCGAGCAGGCCGCGGCCATGGCCCGTACGTTCCGCACCAGCCTGCCTGCACCGTTGATGAGATTCCTTGCCACGCAGCGCTGGATCATCGTGGGCGCCACAGACACCGCAGGCCGCGTATGGGCGTCGCCCGTAGTCGGCGCACCCGGCTTCGTGCGTGCCGCCGACGAGACGACCGTACGGATCGACGCGCTCCCTGTGACCAGCGATCCCTTGCGGAACCTGGCAGGCCGGCCGGCGGGACAGCCGGCCGGCCTGCTGGCCATCGACCTCGGCCGTCGCAAACGGGCTCGCATCAACGGCACCCTCCGCCATGACGCCGGCGGAGTGGTCATGAGCGTCGAGCGGGCTTACCCCAACTGCATGAAGTACATCCAGCGCCGAGAGAATCTGGGCATCGGCGACCAGCCACCCGTCCCGGTCGTCGTCGCCGAGGCAGACCGCGTCACCGCCGAGCAGATCGACCTCCTGCGTGCCGCCGACACGGCCTTCATCGCCACCATCGCCGAAGGCCACGGAGCGGATGTGTCCCACCGCGGCGGTCCTCCCGGCTTCCTTCGGTGCCTGGGAGGCGGCAGGGTGATCCAGTTCGTCGACTATCCCGGAAACGGCATGTTCAACACGCTCGGCAACCTCGAGCTGGACAGCCGAGCAGGCCTCACCATCACCTGCTTCGGCACGGGCGACCTGCTCCAGCTGACCGGTCGCGCAACCGTTGTGCGCACGCCTCTCACCTCGGCTGCTCCCGGCACGGTCGACTTCGTCATCGACCGTGCCGTCCACACCCGGCGCGGCGTCCCGTTCCGCTTCGGCCCCGTCGAGTACTCACCGTTCCTGCCACAACAACACTGATTTGATCTTTGACGTCGGTGGTCGAATGCGCTCTCGGACTTGATCCCTGGGCGGTAACTCCCTTATGTGCAGGCGGTCTTCGGGGAATCATGCCCTCCGACCAAGGACACCTTGGCAGCTACACCACGGCGGGCCCCGTGATCACTCATCTCTTCTGTCCATCCCGGCGGGCGGACACGCGCAGCTCACCACGCCCCCAGCACTGAGGTTCGGAAACAGCCGCCAACCTCGGCCAGGGCGCCTGCCAGGCCCTGGAGGACGCGGCCACCCTGGCCGCCGCGCTCACCACCGAGCCCACAGTCGAATCAGCACTGGCGCGTTACGACGCCGAGCGCCGCCCGCGCAGCCAGTCAGTGGCCCGGGCCGCGCGCCAGGCCGACCGGATGGGCCGGCAACTGACCCACCCGCTGGCCGTGGCCGTGCACAACACGGGCTTGCGGCTGGCCCCTCTGGCGTGAGCGTCCGGGCCATCCTGCGGCACGCCGACCGGGCTGCGCCGAGCCTGGGCTGACGGCACCGGACTCGCCCCTGGCCACAGGACACCTGGGGGCGCGAACTGCTACGACACCACCTTGGATTGCAGTGGGCCCGACTGGCCAGGGGACCAGTTACCTTTCCACCGCGAGCATCCTGACTTACCTCTTTCTGGGCCGCTTTCCGCTGTCGTTGCGCTAGGAGGGTAACCGGAAAGGTGAGTCCGAATCGACAGGATCCGCCCCTTTATCGTTCCGTCCTTACCCTCACAATTTCCTTGATTCTTTCTGTTTCGTTATAGGGATCTGCACGACCAAGGTTTCGCTGGGCTACGGTTCCGCCATGACATTAGACGTTGCCGATTGGGACGAGATGGTGGCCGAGCCGGAAAAGCTCGTGGTCAAGCTGGAGGAGGGCCTTGTGGACTTGCAGGGACAGGTGCGCCTCATGCGTGAGCAGCTGAAGACCGCCCGGCGTCTCGTCGAGGTCAAGGCGGATGTCGATTACCTCAGGCAGTACAACGCGCCCCGCCCCAAGGGAAGATTCGCCGACCAGGCCGAGGAGGATGATCACCAGCCGGAAGGGGCGGGCGAGGGCACCGGGCTGACCCGTAAGAAACAGGTGGTCCAGCTGTTGGGTCAGCAGCCCGAGCGGCACTGGAAAGCGGCGGAGATCGCGGAACTGCTGGAGATAGACAACCTGAAGAGCTTGCGGACGAGCCTGGATGAATTCGCACGATCCGGGGTGATCCGCAAGAACGTCGATGACAAGTCCTCCGCGGGTTCGGCGGATCTGTGTTTCGTCACCCGCAGCCCCCGCAGCAGGTCGCAGGCCATCTGGCCCGGTGTGGGGTCGAGATTGTCAACGGTCCGGTGACCAAGACCGGCGCGCTGGGCGAGATGATCTCCCACTACTGTCACGATGTCGACAGCAACCTCATCGAAATCGCTGTGTACCAGTGCGTAGGAGTGCAAGTGAGCGGCCAGTTGAAGGCGCTGCTGTTCGATGTGCAGGGCACCGCCACCGATTTTCACTCCACCGTCCGCCGGGCAGCTGAGCGCCTGGCCGGTGCCCGGTACTCGGGCCATGATTGGTCCGGGTTCGTCAACGACTGGCGTGCACCGTATTTCACCGAAACCTCACAGCAACCGCAGGACGGGCCCTGGGTGAGTGTGGCCTCGGTGTATCGCCGGACATTGGACATTGTGCTGGACACCAGAGGTCTGTACCTCGAACCGGTCGAACGCGACACCCTGACCCGATCCTGGGCACGCCTGGACCCGTGGCCTGACGCCGTGGCAGGCCTGCACCGTCTGCGTGCGCGCTACACCCTCGCGACCCTGTCCAACGCCGACGTCGCAGCCGTCGTCGAAATCACCCGCCACGGTGACCTGCCCTGGCACGCCATCTTCACCGCCGAAATGGCGGGCGCCTTCAAACCGGACCCACGCACCTACCACCTCGCCGCCGGATACCTCGGTCTGTCACCCGCTGAGATCATGATGGTCGCCAGCCACAAGTACGACATCCGCGCCGCCGCCGGGCTCGGCTTCCGCACCGCCTTGATCGCACGCCCCCACGAATACGGTGACATCGCCCTCGCTGACACCGAATTCAGCGACGAATTCGACATCAACGCCACCGACTTCGGTGACCTGGCGGCCCAACTCGGGGGACTGTCAAGAACTTTGGGGTTGGGGGTGATCCCGAACAGGAAGGATAAACTTCATTTCGCCAGCCAACTGCCAACGCGGCGGCGTAGAACGCGCTGCCTCTCAGGAAGATGACAAGATGAACGTCGTGGAGCATCCGGTACCCGAACCTGATCGGCGTACCGCCGCTCACCTTCACGATTTTCTCGCTGAACTCGAACGTCGCGAGCCGATCTTTCACCGCCCTGAGTTCGGCACGACACGTGAGGATTTCGAACGGTCGACGGCACCAGATTTCTGGGAGACCGGCGCTTCGGGACGGCGCTACAGCAGGGAATTCGTCTGGGCCACCATCGAACAGCGGCAACTTGCCGCAGCGCAGAATTCCGATGACGAGAGCGACTTCTGGGAGACCAGCGACTTCCAGCTCCGCGAGATCGCGACGGACACCTACCTACTCACCTACACCCTTCGACAACCAGACCGGCTGACCCAACGGCTGACCGTCTGGCAACGTGCTGCGGGCAACTGGACGATCCTCTATCACCAGGGAACGGCGATCGCTGATTAACAGCCACCACCGATCGAGATCCACTTGCGAACCATCCGGTGCGCCACGAGGACGCCGCCCGGCGGTCGGTGTTCGAGTGAAAGCATATCCGGTTGGAAGATCACTTCCATTTCCAAGCGCCGGACCTCGGTGGCTGGCATCGGCTGCTACGTGATCCGGACGCCGCCGACGAGGACGACGGATGCGCAGGACGGCCGTTCAGCTGCCGTAGCCTGTGGGCACGTGTCGCACACTTCCCTCCCGGCTGACCTCACCCAGCGACGCCCCCGAGTCCGTCTGTGCCTGCCAGGCCAGTAGTGCGTCCTTGCCCGGACCGGCCTCTCGTACTTCGCCAGTGACCGCACCGACGTGTAGCTCGACAGGGTCATCAGCATCGGCGTCGCCGCGGCCGTCCTCCGCGGCGTGGTCGACCGGCCCCGGAGTTGTTGCAGCGTGAACGGGCCGCCGGTGAGCCGGCGGAGTTCTCCTCGAACAGCTGCGCCGCCCGGCGGTAGGACAACCATCTCCGCCCGCCGGCCCGATCGGTATCCACGACCGCCCGGGGGAAGATGGCAATCGTTTTACCGATTCTGTCGGACCTGCCCCGGAGATGTTGAGCGTATCGCTGCGCCCAGGCCTAGCCGGGCAGGCGGAGGTCCGGTCTCTCCGATCCTGGATGGTCGTCCACAAACCGCTGGGTCAGGCGGGCTGTGACCGCAGTGGCACGGTTGTCGCCAGGGCCTGCTTGCGCCCTGCAGCTTCATATGTCTCCACCGGCATCCAACCTCATGCTAAAAACGATCCGTTAGCGCGATATCTCCCGTCACTGGACCCCATATGTCAATTCGACGACGATCTGGCGAATCCGTTGATGCTCACCCGCTCCATCCGCTGAGAGTTGATCATCCAGCAGTACGAACCAAATGGTCTGGCATGCCTCAGCATTGCGTACGCAACAAGTCCCTTAAAGCTCCTGAGCTGGCAGCCTATCAAGGAATGCAGCGATAAGCGGGGCGATCTCGCCGATATGCGTCTCCAAGGCGAAGTGGCCGGTATCGGTTTCCCGGCTCGGCGCGCGATCCTGTGGTCGCCGCTATCGGGAACCGCGCTCATCGCGGTGATCCGACCTCGCTGACCGGTCCAACGGTCGGCGGTCCAGCCCAACCGTGGCCAACTCGATGCACTTCACCTGGTGTCCAGTACCAACCACCCGCCGTGATGTTCGGACACTGTGAACGGCAAGCCGGTCTCGATTCCCAGCACCGCCAATTCGGCCAGGTCGAACGTACGCACATGACCGTAGGTGGCATCTGGCTCCCGCTCGAACGGCACAGCGACCACCACCCGCTCCCCGGCCAGGCGTACCGCCTCAGCGATCACGGCTCGCCCCTGGACCGGATCGAGGTGTTCGAGCAGGTGCAGGATGGTGACAGTGCTCACACAGTCGTCCGGCAGCGGAACCGACACCGCGTCGCAGGCCAAGGTGTCCAACGCCGTACCGCGCAGCCGCGCGATTCGCGACAGCAGCGCCATACTGCCGCGGACCAGGTCGGTGGCGATCGCGTCATGGCGACCGCCCTCGGCGAGCAGCAGCGGGAAGAAGCCGAAGCAGGACCCGAGGTCGAGCACCCGGCCGGGCGGCACGAAAGCCAGGGCGCGGCGGTATACCGGCGCCATGTCGGCGATAGGGGTTCCCTGCTCAGGTGTGGTGGTCCACAGTGCACGAATCTTCGCCAGTGTGTTGTCGTAGAAAGTGTTCCAGGCCGCCAGCGGTTCCATCACGGTGGTGCGTACCACGCCGGTGAGCACTCGCTCGAAAAGCTCGGAACCAGCGAGCGGACCGGAGCGGAAAAGTTCGTCGGCGATCATCCCGGTGACGTCGTTGTCGAGTTCGTGCCGGGTCAAGCGGTGACCGACCACGATCCGGTTGCCGACGAGCCGGACATTGAAATGCGTTGTCCGCAGACGCGCCGAACCTCCGCACACCGCACCACCGACGCGGACCATACCGTCGTCGTAGAATCCATCGCACAACGGTGCCAGCGGATCCACCTCGAGTCCGGTCACCGTCCCGTCACCTCCGCACCGAGATCCAATGCCGTCCGGGCAAGTTCGCGGAGTCCGCGAACGACCCGCACTCGGTCGCAGTAGTCGGCATATGCCGGCAGATCGCAGCTGCCCAGCCGCCACGAGTACCTCGGCTCCGGTGTCAGCCAAATCGTCTCGCGGACGCGGCGAGTGATCTCGGCGAATTGCGCAAGGCCGGGATCGTTGCCGTTGCCGCGGCCGTCGCCGAGGATGAGCAGCGTGGTGCGCCGACACAGCGCCCCCGCATGCTCGGCCAAAAGCTCGCCGAAGACCGAGCCGTAGTCGGAGTTGGCATCCAGATCCAGAAGGTCGCCGCCGAACAGCGCCCCCAAGGCCGATTCGGCATGGTGCTCGGTAAACAGCGTGGTCGTCTCCACGACATCTGCGACGAAGGCGAACGATCGCACCTGAGTGACCACATCCTGCAAGGAATGCACGAGATTCAAGGTGAAGTGCGCGGTCGCGCGCACCGACAAGCTCACATCGGCGAGCACGACCAGGCGTGGCCGGTCCTCGGGACGCTGGATGGTCACCGGGGTGAACGGCACGCCGTCATAGCGGAGGCAGCGGCGCATCGTGCGAGCGGCGTCGACCCGGCCGCGCGGCGCTACGGTGCGGCGATGGGTGCGCGCGCCGCCCAGGGAGCGCACGATCCGGCGCAGGACATCCTCCAATTCGGTCCGGTCGGCGCTGTCGAACTCGTCAACCGCGGCTACACGACGACGACCCCGTTGTCCCATATTCCGTTCCAACGCCAACAGTGCCTCGGCGTGGCGTTGCAGGGCGGCCGGAAGATCTCCGAGGATCCGCGCATCCTCGAACGCGGCTGCTGCGTCCGGATCGTCCGGGTCGCCCAGCCAGTCCAGCAGCGCTCGCTGCTCCTCAGCGGTCAGCCTCAGCTCGACCATCGCGCCAGGAGAGCTCGTCAGCTGCCCCGGGGCACCACTGGCCGGCATGCGAGGGGCCTCCAGCTGAATACGGTATCCCTCGTTGTCGATGATCTGATTGCCTTGCGAAAAAGCGATCTCATCGGTTGGTGCGGACAAGTCGATCATGCCGTCGTCCTGGCTGAGATTGAAACTCGATGCCAAGTTGTCGATGTCGAACAGATGACGGACGTCCTCGGGGCGGGCACCTGCGCTGGACTCAGCCTCGGATGGCTCGCCGGACAGCGTGAACGAATCGAGATCGCCGGTGTAGGAAGGAATGTCGTCGACGCCGCAGGGACGCCCGGCGCCGGATGCGGTGGCGTGCGGCGCGCCGCTGATACGGACCTGCGCGAAGAACGCGTCGAACAGGTCCTCGAACACGGCCGTGTCGCGCTGATCTTTGAGCAAGGCCGCGCGCAAGGCGCAGCGCAGTAGTTCCCGGTCGGCCAGGACGCCTGGTTGGCGCGCACAATGCATCGCGTCGATGGCCTCGGCCACTGACACCCGCACGCCCCACCGCCTCAGCAGGCCGACGAACCGGTGCAAAGTCGCCTCCATGCCCGCGCCTAACGTCCGCGCCGGGGGAACGACCGCGCCCCCTGGCTGGCGGTCACGGACGTGCGGGTGAGGGCGCGGGATTGCCCGCCGTAGTAGCCCTCGTCGAAGCGGCCCGGACTGTCCATTGCGTCGCGGACGTCGCGCCCGTCCACGGCGTCGGCCGAGTGGGATCGAACTGATTCGCCGGCGTCCCCGTCGAGCAGCCGGGGCAGTGCATCCAGTGCAGCGGTCAGATCTTTGTCGTATTTCACGACCACCGACATGGTGTCGGCCAGCAGGCGCTGCGACAGTGTCCGCGCATTCAGCACGGCCAGAGTGCGTGCCCAATCCACGGTCTCCGAGATGCTGGGGGATTTGCGCAGCCCTAGGGCACGCAGGGCGCGTACAACCCGGACCAATTCCGCGGCCAGCGCGTCGTCCAGTCCAGTGTGTTTGGTGCGGATGATGTCCAGTTCTCGCTCGGCCGAAGGATAATCGGCGAACAAGTGCAGGCAGCGCCGTTTCAGTGCGGCCGCCAGATCGCGAGTATTGTTGGACGTCAGGATCACCAGCGGCGGGTGCACGGCCCGGAAGGTGCCCAGCTCCGGCACAGAGAGCTGATATTCGCCCAGGAATTCCAGCAGCACCGCCTCCAAAGCCTCGTCGGCCCGGTCGATCTCATCGATCAGCAGCACCACCGGTTCCTCCGAGCGCACCGCCTCCAGCAGCGGTCGCGGGCTGAGGAAGCGTTCGGAGTAGAAGACGCTGCCCTGCTGGCCGATACGCTCGACCGCTTCGGACAGGTCGGTGACGCCGGCGACGATCTGCCCCGTCTTCTCCCGCAGGATCTGGGTGTAGAGCAACTGCTTGCCGTAGTCCCACTCGTACAGCGCGCGGGTCTCGTCCTGACCCTCGTAGCATTGCAGCCGCAACAGTCTCCGGCCGGTCGCCATCGCAAGCGATTTGGCCAGCTCGGTCTTGCCGACACCCGCCGGTCCCTCGATCAGCAGCGGCTTGTCCAAGCGGGTCTGCAGGAAAACCGTGGTGGCGAGTCGCTGGTCGGCGATGTATCCGGTCGCGGACAGTGCTTCCCGCACGTCCTCGACGCTGGCGAACAGGGGCTGCGATTTTTCCGGCATGGTGGTCCTTCGGGGGCATGAGGGAGTCGGCCGCGGACGAATGGGGCTCCAGTTTCGTCCGCGGCCCGGTTCGGATGGTCAGCTCAGCAAGTCGTCGAGGTCACCGTGCATACAGTGGGCAACCACTGGGCGGACCGTCTCGAACGTGCACTCCTTCGGGTTGCCCGGCGTGCAGGTGTCGCCGAGAATGTGCCGGGTGATGCGGTCGATGTCGTCGTCCGTGCCCTTGATCACGTTGTTGTTCTCGTAGTACTCGGTGGGCCCTGAGCCGAGCCGGCACTTGCTGTAGGTGTCCTTGGTGATGTCGGTGAACTTCTCCGGGATGCCCACATCGCGCAGCAGCCGGATGGAGGCGGCCAGCGCGGCGTCAGCGGCCTGCACCTCGGACATGCCGTGGGTATTGACGCCCATCGCTTCCGCGATGCGGGCGAATCGCTTGTAGGCGACCGGCATGTTGAACGCCCATACCCGTGGCAGCGCGATGGCGTTGTTGATGCCGTGGTGGGTGTCGTAGAACGCCGACACAGCGTGCGAAATGGAGTGGACGATGCCGAGGCCACCGGAGTTGAAGGCCTGCGCGGCGACATACTGCGCGTACATCATGCCTTCCCGGCCGGACAAATCGGTCGGGTTCCAGGTGGCGGTGCGCAGGTGCTGTGCCACCAGTTCGATGGACTGCAGCGCGCTACCGAGCGACGGGACGAAGTTCAGCCGCGAGACGTAGGGCTCCGAGGCATGCGCGAGCACGTCGAATCCGCACTGCGCGGTGTAGTCGCTGGGCAGGTCGTAGTACAGCACCGGGTCGTCGATGGCCAGCGTCGCCACGGCCGCGTCGTCGAATGCCACGTACTTGTGCGGGTTGGCCGGGTCGGTGGTGGTGTCGGTGATGACGTAGGCCCACGAGGTCTCCGAGCCGGTTCCAGCCGTGGTGGAGACGGCGATGTGCGGCGGGTTCTTGGGGTTCTGCGACTTGTTGAAGCCCTCGAATTCGTTGACGTTGCGGCCGTCGTGGGCGACGGAGACGCGCGCACCCTTACAGGCGTCGTGTGAAGAGCCGCCGCCGATGGAGACGAAACTGTCGCAACCGTTCTGCTGGTACAACGCAACGGCATCCATCACGTTGTAGTCCTTCGGATTGGACTCGACCTTGTCGTAGAGCACGACCTCGAGGCCGTGGTACTCGAGCGAACCGACGATCTTGTTCACGATATTCGTGCCGCGCAGGCCGCTGGTCATCACGAGGACCTTCTTGAAGCCCAGCTTCAATGCCTCGGGGCCGATGATCTCATGTGCGCCAGGGCCGAGGAGGGCTCGGGGGAAGGGGTGGAACTCCTTGATCGGAAACGGCTTGATCAGCTCGTCTACCTGCATCGTCCAATCCTTTCGGAAAGTAATTCACATTCCGGGATATCCCGGTGGATGCGACCGTATGGCCGCGATCACATGTCCGGAAGTCATTCGACTCGAAACTGTTCGAATGAAACCGGGATACAAATCGAATGGGCGGCGCCCACTATCCGATTGGTCAGGGATCCCAGGTGGTGACCGTGAATTTTTTTCGCACGCCATGCCTTCTCGGTCGCCAGCCCAACGCATACACCGAAACAGCCAACCTTCCGGCAACCTTTCCGGCGCACCCTGGATACCGAGATCTCCCGCGTGATGCCCGATCGAGAGGAACCGGACCGGATCTTCGTACCTCAGGGTGTGAGTGCTCCGCCACTCCGCCGCACGGCAAAGGCGCCGAGGGCGGTCGACAAGGACGTCGACCCGAGGTAAATCCGGTCGGGGTCCCTTTCCGGCGCACCGTGGATACCGAGATCTCCCGCGTAATGCCCGATCGAGAGGAACCGGACCGGATCTTCGTACCTCAGGGTGTGAGTGCTCCGCCACTCCGCCGCACGGCAAAGGCGCCGAGGGCGGTCGATAAAGACGTCGGCTCCGAGATAGATCCCGTCGGGGCGGCAGGAATGGACCGCCCGCCGCCCCGACGCATCGCAATTACGCCGATCGGAAATCGGAGCCGACCGACAGCTACCGCAGCGTCGGCTGAGGCAATACACCTGCGGATAATCCAGCCGCCATGCTCTGACATTAATTCGGCACCGCGCGACAGAATGATCCATTCGCGCCAGCGTTTCCGAGGCCCTTCAGGGCGAAGCGCACGACGATATATCGAATGCGGCGACATTCATCGAGTGGGCCGCATTCCCTGGAACCCACTCAATACGGAGAATCCGAGGGGCTGCCCACCGAGGCGGCGGTTCGGTGGGCAGCCATGGCGGTGCACGGGCGCTGCCGTATCCCTCAGCGCCGGTGCACCGGGTCAGTGCGACAGGTCCGCTCCGGTGGGCGGCGGTTCGGTTTCCAGTGCGGTGAGTTCTTCGTCGGTGAACAGCCGCGAGCGGATGAGGAACCGCATGCCTTCGGGTGCCTCCAGGGAGAACCCGCTGCCCCGGCCGGGCACCACGTCGACGGTGAGATGAGTGTGCCGCCAGTAGTCGAACTGGTCGGCGCTCATCCAGAACGGCGTGTCCGCCGCCGGATACCCGAGCAGCACGTCCGACCCGCCGACCCGGAACTCGCCGCGCGGATAGCACATCGGCGAGCTGCCGTCGCAACAGCCGCCGGACTGATGGAACATCACCGCGCCATGCCGCCGAATCAGCGTCGCCAACAGCGCTTCGGCTTGCTCGGTGAGTTCGACGCGCTGGACCGGGTCGAGCATCAGAAGAATCCGACCTTGTCCGGCGAGTAACTGACCAGCAAGTTCTTGGTCTGCTGGTAGTGATCGAGCATCATCCGGTGGTTCTCGCGCCCGATGCCCGACTTCTTGTAGCCGCCGAACGCCGCGTGCGCGGGGTAGGCGTGGTAGCAGTTGGTCCACACCCGGCCGGCTTTGATGCCGCGACCGAGGCGGTAGGCGGTGTTCATATCGCGGGTCCACACGCCCGCGCCGAGGCCGTAGAGGGTGTCGTTGGCGAGCTTCAGCGCCTCCTCGACGGAATCGAACGTGGTCACCGACACCACCGGCCCGAAGATCTCCTCCTGGAAAACCCGCATGTCGTTGGTGCCCTTGAAGATCGTCGGCTCGATGTAGTGTCCGCCGGACAGACCCTCTACTTTGCGGGCCTCGCCGCCGGTGAGCACCTCGGCGCCTTCCTGACGGCCGATATCGATGTAGGACAGGATCTTCTCGAACTGGTCGTTGCTGGCCTGCGCGCCGATCATGGTGGCCTCGTCCAGCGGATTGCCGCTGACGATGGCTTTGGTCCGTTCGACACACCGGGCGATGAACTCGTCATAGATCGAGGAGTGGATCAACGCGCGGGACGGACTCGTGCACACCTCGCCCTGATTGAACGCGAACATCACGAAGCCCTCCACGGCCTTGTCCAGGAAGGCGTCGTCGGCGGCCATGACGTCGGGCAAGAAGATGTTCGGGCTCTTGCCGCCCAGCTCGAGCGTCACCGGGATGATGTTCTCGCTGGCGTACTGCATGATCAGCCTGCCCGTGGTGGTCTCACCGGTGAAGGCCACCTTGGCCACCCGCGGGCTGGACGCCAGTGGCTTGCCCGCCTCGACGCCGAAGCCGTTGACCACGTTCAGCACTCCCGGCGGCAGCAGGTCGGCGATCAGTTCGACGACCTTCAGGATCGACGCCGGGGTCTGCTCGGCGGGCTTGAGCACCACCGCGTTCCCGGCGGCCAGCGCGGGCGCGAGCTTCCATGCGGCCATGAGGATCGGGAAGTTCCACGGAATGATCTGCCCGACCACGCCGAGCGGCTCGTGGAAGTGGTAGGCGATGGTATCGCCGTCGATCTCTCCGACGCTGCCCTCCTGAGCACGAATGGCCCCGGCGAAGTAGCGGAAGTGATCCACCGCCAGCGGCAGGTCGGCCGCCTTGGTTTCGCGCACCGGCTTGCCGTTGTCCCACGTCTCGGCCACCGCCAGCGCCTCGAGGTTGTCCTCGATCCGGTCGGCGACCTTGTTGAGGATGTTGGCTCGTTCCGTGGTCGACGTCGCGCCCCACGCGTCGGCCGCCCGGTGCGCGGCGTCGAGGGCCAGCTCGATGTCGGCGGCCGAGGACCGCGCGACCTCGCAGAACGTCTGGCCGTCCACCGGCGAGGAATTCTCGAAGTAGCGGCCCTCCACCGGGGCGACCCACTCACCACCGATGAAATTGTCGTAACGGGCGGCAAAGGTGACGATGCTGCCCTCGGCACCAGGCTTGGTGTAGATCATGACGCGTGCTCCTCGCTGAGTACTGAGGCGTATGCCACACGACGGCAAAGTCGTGATGCGACTCACTCTGGGCGGCGAGGGTTGGCAGAAGGTTGCGCGAGCAACGGGGACGTCAGGTGCGCAGTGCAGTGTGCAACCGCGCTGCGGCCACCGCCCGGCGAGTGTCCGTGCCGGGCAGCAGCCGCAGCGCGTGCTCATGTACCTCGATATCGTCGAGGGCCCGCTCGCCGTAGCGCAACGCATGCTCGACGTTGTCGCTGGCCAGGACCGCCGTGCGCACGCCGACTTCCAGATACTCGCGCCACTCCACGATGCCTGGGGTATCCGATTCGGGCAGCAACGGTCCGCGATACAGCTGCACGGCGGTCGTCGTATCACCGGCTTCGAGCGCGGCCAGCAGATCCACCGCATCGCACGACACCGGGGTCATCAGCTGGTACACGCGGTTGGCGATCTCGCCGCCGGTGGTTCGCCGCAGGTGCGACACGTCCGCCTTGAGCGTGCTCGAACTGGCCGGGCGATCGCCGTAGACCGCCAGATGCAGCCGCTCGGGAGTAAATCCGCCGGGTTCCAACGCGAGTAGGACCAAAATCTCCAACTGGCGTCGCCGCAACCGGATCTGTTGTCCGTCACGGACCAGCCGGGCCGTTCCCAGGCAACTGAGCCGAAGGCCGGAGCCGGTGGGCCCCATGCTGGAGCGCAGCTGGGTTTCGATGGCGCTGACCAGGGTCCGGACCGTGGACATGGCCAGCGGATGGGACCGGTCCCAGGTAGAGGACAGATCGAGCACGCCGAGTTGACGTCCGTCGGCCGCCCGGATCGGCGCACAGTAGCAGACCCAGCCATGCAAGGCGGCGACCAGATGCTCGGCCGAGAAAACTATGCTCGGCTGCCCGGTGCGCAGGGCGAGCGAGAGGGCGTTGGTGCCCATATGGGCCTCGTCCCACCGGCCGCCCGGCGCGAACCCCACCTGTTCGGCCCGACGGCGCATGACGGCCCCTCCATAGGACCAGAGGATGGTGCCGGAATCATCGGTCACCGCAGCCACGTAGCCCGCGTCGTTGGCGATGCTGCGCAGTTGCTCTGACAGTTCGGTCACCGGAGCGCGCAACGGAGACTCGACCCACCGCGAGCCGACATCGGAGGAATCCGCAGGCGCGCAATCGAGCGCCGGATCTACAGTACGAAGGGAGCGCCGCCACGATTGGGCGACTTCGCTGCGCAGGCTGGAATTGCGGGCGCGCGCCGTAAGGGGATGCGCTGCTCCCGGCACCCATCGAGCCCATTCCTTCTCCAAAGCAGCTCGCTGCTCCGAGAGAGTAGTGAAGTGCACCATCTCGTTGGTCCGTGTCTTCCTCATCACATTCACCGACAAACCCATCTTTGCGCAGCGCATGCTCGCGCGCCAGCATTTCTGTGACCTGCGCAACCTGGCGCCAACCTCTTCCGCCGACACTCCTCGCCATGGATGACCTCACCACCACCCCGCCTTTCCAACCGGTGCGCAGTCGCATGGGTGTGGCCGCGGAGCTGTACGAACATGCCCAACTGGATTGGGAGGGCTTCTGGACGCAGCAGGCCGACCGCCTGCACTGGCACACCAGATGGCACACCGTACTGGACTGGTCTGCGGCGCCGGTCGCGACCTGGTTCGGCGGGGGCACGCTGAATGTCGCGCACAACTGTGTGGACCGGCACGTCGACGCGGGGCACGGCGATCAGGTAGCCATCCACTGGGTGGGGGAACCCGGCGACACCCGCGACCTGACCTATGCCGATCTCCGCAGCGCGGTGTGCACGGCCGCGAACGCGCTCGCCTCGCTCGGTCTGCGTCCGGGTGATCGCGTCGCCGTCCAGCTGCCGATGATTCCCGAGGCGATCATCACGATGCTCGCTTGCGCCCGGCTCGGTCTGGTGCACAGCGTCGTGTTCGCCGGCTTCTCGCCGACGGCGTTGCGGGCCCGCGTCGATGACGCGCAGGCGCGGGTGGTGATCACCGCCGACGGACAATACCGTCGCGGTCGCGCCGTTCCGATGAAGCAGAACGTGGACGAGGCCCTGGCCGGAGCGGCGAGTGTCGAGAAGGTGATCGTCGTGCGCCGCACCGGCGGCGACCTGGCCGGTGAGGTGCCATGGACACCTGGTCGCGATGTGTGGTGGCACGACTTGATGAGCGGGCAGTCCGACGAGCATCGCTGCGAAGCCTTCGACGCCGAGCATCCGCTGTTCATCCTGTACACCTCGGGCACTACCGGGAAACCGAAAGGCATCCTGCACACCTCGGGCGGCTACCTGGTGCAGGCCACCTACTCGCATGAGGTGGCCTTCGACCACCAGCCGGGCCGGGACGTGTACTGGTGCACCGCCGACATCGGCTGGGTGACCGGCCATTCCTATCTCGTCTACGGGCCGTTGGCCAACCGGGCCACCCAGGTCGTCTACGAGGGAACGCCGAACACCCCGCACGAGGGCAGGCATTGGGAGATCATCGAGAAGTACGGCGTCTCCATCTACTACACCGCGCCCACGCTGATCCGCACCTTCATGAAGTGGGGAGACGACATTCCGGCGAAATACGATCTGTCCACTCTTCGGGTGCTCGGCAGTGTCGGCGAGCCGATCAATCCCGAAGCCTGGCTCTGGTACCGCGACCACATCGGCGCCGGGCGTGCACCCATCGTGGACACCTGGTGGCAGACCGAGACCGGTGCGATCATGGTCGCGCCGATTCCCGGTGTTCGTCCCCCGAAGCCGGGTTCCGCGCAACGGCCACTGCCGGGGATATCGGCGCGGGTGGTCGACGATCAGGGTGTGGAGGTCGCTCGTGGGGAGAGCGGCTATCTGGTGTTGACCAGGCCCTGGCCGTCGATGGTGCGGGGCGTCTGGGGCGACGAAGAGCGGTTCCGGAAGAACTATTGGGACCGGTTCGCCGCGCACGGCTACTACTTCGCCGGTGATGGGGCGAAATACGATGAGGATGGCGACATCTGGGTGCTCGGTCGTACTGACGACGTCATGAACGTGTCCGGTCATCGCTTGTCGACGTCGGAAATCGAATCGGCACTGGTATCGCATCCGGCTGTCGCTGAGGCCGCCGTGGTCGGCGCCGCCGATCCGGTCACCGGCCAGCGCGTCGTCGCGTTCGTCGTCCTGCGGGACGACGCCGGTGAACTCGGCGGCGAGGAGCTGCGCAGGCATGTGGTCACCGCGATCGGGCCGATCGCCGCTCCGCGGCAGACGCTGATCGTCGCCGAACTCCCGAAAACCCGATCGGGCAAGATCGTGCGCCGCCTGCTCCGCGATATCGCCGAGGGGCACGACCTCGGCGATACGACCACCCTCGCCGATCCTGCTGTGGTGCATCGGATCGCCGCGTCCTAGGTTTCCGCATGCAAGCCCTGCACCGGGGGCGGCGATCGCCCTTGCCGAACGAACCGGACGTGTGTTTGCGGATCGTATTCGGTTGCGAGCAGCTGGATTTCGTGGCGTGCTTGACGGCGGCGCTGGTGTTCGTGCAGGAATGGTCAGCCCGCAAGCGCGGCACCGTAACCATCCTGCATCCCGGGGACACAGCCGAGTTCCCGCGCTTGCCCACGGAACGGCTCTACATCCAGCCGTGACCCGCCCCGTGGCAGCGTGCGAGGTGAATAGAGCGATGGATTCAGTTGCCGTCGGTCCGGTCCCGGTCATGGAGACTCATCGTTACGGCGTCTTCCGGTGAATCGCGGCGACAGCGGTACGAGGGTCCGGTGCCGAAGACATCCGGTCCATACCCCGAGCGAGTAGGCGGCATCGTCAGCGATACGCAGCGTCAGCCAGGCGGTACCGTGGCGGCCACCGACAGCTTCAGCAAGGCACACTCCGAGGCTCAGCAGCAGCACGCGCCGGCCGGTCGGAGTGAGCAGGGCCACCGGCCACCAGGCACGGCGGACGGCGTCGGCCAGCGTGTGGCCTGCGCCGATGTGCGCTCGGCCGGTGACGGCCAGGGCCGCAGTGGCTGGAATACCGCGGAGCCGGCGCAGCGTCAGCGCCGCGGCGACCGCAGCGGCGGAAGCGGCCAGGCTCGGTCGGCCGGTCACGGCCGAAGCCCAAGACAGCGCATGCAATGGGCTCAGCCGAGCACAGGCGAGCCGTTCCGGATGCCGGATCGCCAGCGGCGCGGCCGACGTCCCGTAATCGAACCGCTGCCGCAACCAGGCCCACACGCTGCGGCGTGGCGTGTGCCAGGTGACGGCGCTCGGCTGATAGCGGACCAGATGACCCGCGTCGGCGAGCCTCCAAACCAGATCGACATCCTCGCCGAAGCGCAGCCGCTCATCGAATCCACCGATCTGAGCCAATGCGTCGCGACGGACGACGAGCGCGGCGGTGGGAACATAGGCCACCCGGCTCATCGGCCGGACCACGGCTGGGTGTCGGCCCATATCCAGACTGGAACGGCCTTCTTCATAGCGGCTTACGGACTTGGCACCCGGCGGGGCAGGTTCCCCCGGCAGGCACTCGGTGCGACTGCGCACGCGAGGGGCCACGGCTGCGACCCTTGGATCGTCGAATAGCGGCAGTACAGCATCCAGCCAATCCGCTTCCGGAACGACATCGGAGTCGAGAAACGCGACCAGATCGGTGCGAACCCGACGCCAACCGGTATTGCGGGCCGCGGCCGGACCGTGCGGGGTGTGGTGGCGAATCGTCGCTTGCCCCAGGGCAATTTCCGATCCATCGTCGACAACGATGCGGTGGCGCAGTTCGCAGGTCGCGTCGAGCAGTCGAGACAGGCCGGCGGCGTTGTCTTTCACCGGCACGACGAGCGTGACATCGGCCGCGGTGTATGTCGCTGGACCGGGGACCGGATGCACGAGCCCCGCGCTGAGCAGATGCTGCAGCAACATCGCCGACCCCGCGTCGGCGTCGACCGGCGCACCGACGAGCCACCGGTCGACGCGACGCGCCCCATCCACCGACAGCCGCACCAGACGCAATGGCGACCCACCGAGCAATACCCGGCCCGCCGCGTAACGGCGGACGCTGTGATCGAGAACGATCTCGGGGAACTCAGCCGCCCTCCGTTGACGCCGCCCGGCCATCTTCACATGCCTCGCCGGAATCCGTCCGGGATGAGCACATCCTCTTGGTGCACCTCATGGATATCGGAACGGCCGAGACCATACAGCGTCGAGTCGATGCCCTGTCGTAGTATTTCCAGCACGTTGTGCACGCCGCGCTCACCATTCGCGGCCATGCCCCATAGGTAGGGGCGGCCGATCATGACCGCGCGCGCGCCGAGCGCGACGGCCTTCACCACATCGCTGCCACGGCGGATTCCTCCATCGAGCAACACCTCGAGCTGGTCACCCACCGCCTCCACCACACCGGGCAGCGCACGAATGGCTGCGGGTGTCGAATCGAGGTTGTTCCCGCCATGGTTGGACACCGAAATGGCGGTGGCGCCGACGTCGACGGCTCGCCGCGCATCGTCGGCGCGCATGACGCCCTTGATCATCATCGGGCCGTCCCACTGCTCACGCAGCCACGCCAAGTCCTGCCATGTCGGGGGCGGCGTGCCCATCCACTCGCCATACGCGCCGAAGAACGTGGGGCCGCCTTCACCTATCCCGACGAGATTCGGTGTGGTGAGGTCGGGCAGCGCGCCTGCGCGCAGGAATCGCCACAGCCATCCCGGCCGGACGACGACGCTCGGCGCGAACCGCAGCGCGGTTTTGACATCGATTCGTTCCGGCAGCGGAGGACTCCCCCAGTCGCGGGCGGTGGCGAACACCCAGTCCAACGTGACGATCAGCCCCTTAGCTCCCGCCCGTTTCGCCCGATCCAGCCGGGCCAGCATGTCGTCCTTGCTGCCGAGCCAGTACACCTGGAGAAATACTTTGTCGTTTGCCTCGATAACGTCCTCGATCGGTTTGGAGGCGAACGACGACAGCCCCATCGCGGTGCCCGAGGCTGCGGCGGCACGTGCGACACCGACCTCGCCGTGCGGGTCGACGGCCTGTACACCGGTGGGTGAGATTATCACCGGGAGCGAGATCTGCTGACCTAGTACGGTCGTCGCCTGCGACCGGACGGCAGGGAGGTCGGCGATGTGTGGGCGGAAGCCGAGCTCGGCGAAGGCCGCAGTGTTATCGGCCAGGGTGACCCCGGCCTGCGAACCAGCCAACAGCGCGCGGTACACCGGCTCGGGCACACGCTTTTTCGCGCGCTCCTCGGCCTCGGCGACCGTTTCGAACCAGTCCTTCGTGCTTGCCATGAGAAATCCTCGTGTGTCAGTGAATTCCGGAGATCGGGCTGGTGTCGCACGCCCGGTCCGGAACTGGAAAGCGCGCGGTGGGTATGCCGAGCTCTACCGATCCGGACCGGGCGGCCCTGCGGGAATGGTCCTTGTCGGGTCTCGGCACTCCCCCCGCGCCGACGGCGGCGAACGCGGCTTCGGCGTTGCCTCGGACGCATTCCGGGTCCGGCCCATCCAGCGGCAACCCGGTGAAGAATTTCGCGGCCATGCAGCCGCCTTGGCACGCGTCGAACGCAGGGCAGGCGGTGCAGCTTCCACCGGTCTGAGGTTGCCGCAACCGGGTGAAGAGCTCGGATGTGCCCCAGACCTCCTCGAAGCCGCCCGGATCGCGGACATTGCCGGCGAGGAACTCGTCGTGAATAGCGAACGGACAGGCATAGACATCGCCGACCGGATCGATCAGGCACACCACCCGTCCGGCGCCACACAGGTTCAACCCAGGCAACGGCGTGGATCCGAGGGCGTTGAGATGAAAGAACGAGTCGCCGGTCAGCACGTTCGCGCCGTTGGCGATCAACCACTCGTAGATCCGCAACTGTTGGGCCGCGGTGGGATGCAGGTCGTCCCAGACATCGGCACCGCGGCCTGATGGACGCAGCCGGGTGATCCGCAGTTGCGCGCCGAACCGGTCCGCGAGCGTTGCGAACTCATCGAGTTGCGCGACATTGTGGCGGGTCATCACCACCGAGATCTTGAAATTCTGAAATCCCGCGTCGGCGAGATTGGCCATCGCCCGATGAGCCATCGCGAACGACCCCCGGCCGCGCACGGCGTCGTTGACCTCCGCGGTGGCGCCGTCGATGGAGATCTGCACGTCGACGTAATCAGTGGCGGCCAGTCGTCGCGCCCGCTCCGGGGTGAGCCGAACTCCATTGGTGGAGAACTTGACACCCACCCCGTGATCGATGGAGTAGTCGAGCAGTTCCCAGAAGTCGGGCCGCACCGTCGGCTCACCGCCGCCGATGTTGACATAGAACACCTGCATCCGTTGCAGATCATCAATGACGGTCTTGCATTCGGCTGTGCTGAGCTCGCGGGGATCGCGCCGACCTGACGAGGAAAGGCAGTGCTCGCACGCCAGGTTGCAGGCGTAGGTGAGCTCCCAGGTCAGGCAGATCGGCGCGGCCAGACCATGTTTGAACTGCTCGGTCAACCTCATCGGATTCCTCCTCTGCCGTTCGCTCACGCCTGCGAGCGAGCTTGAATCGTGCCCGCAGCGGCCAGGCCGGCCAGGGCGTTCAGATAGCGCGGTCTGTCCGTGCGCGGGACCACTGCCGCCGCCAGCGCGGACGACGCGTCAGGGTGGTCCGCCAATGTGCAGACGACCCGCACCAATGCCGGTGTCTTCAGAAACGACAGCTGCCGGGTGCCGTAGTCGTACAGCAGCGCACCGAACGGCTCCGGCCGGACCGCCACCGACGGCGTGAGGCGGTATGGCCGGGCCGGGTCGAAGGGCGGGGTCTCAGTAGACACCGCACATGCCATCGATCGACACGTCCTCGACCAGCAGGTCCTGTTCGACCGTCTCATCGATCGAATGCTCGTTCATGGGGAAGCTCCTTTCATCGGTGGCCATCTATGACCGCGACCACGAAGCTAGGGGCATTCGGCACCGAAGAGAACGGCGTCGCGGCACAACCATCCGATCGCCACACCGAACTGCCCGGACGGAGAGGTTCGATGCCCGACGCCCGGTTCGGTCGTGATCGTCCTGGGGGCACCTCTCCGATCGGGTAGGTGCCCCCAGCACGATCGCAGGGTATGACCGCCCTCACATCGAGGACTAGCCTGGAGACGTTCGGCAGTGTCGCCGTATGTGGGCGAGTGAGGAGCAGTCGTGACGCAGTTGACCCAGCTGGCATCGGGTACGGCAAAGCGGCTCGCCGCGAAGACCGAGATCCTGCCTACCGATCCGGGTGACGCGGCAGCGGAACTCACCGGTCCGCAGGCTCTGAAGTCCGCCATGGGCGCGCCGCAGCTCGCCAAATTCCACACGCCCGAGGTCGTCTTCGGTCCCGGCGCACTGGCCGAACTCGGCCACTGCGCGCTGCGGGTGGGTGCGCGTCGCCCGTTCTTGGTCACGGACCCGGGAATCATCGAATCCGGCTGGGTCGCCGAGGCCACCCGCCATCTGCAGGAGGTCGGCTTGCAGCCGGCCCTGTGGTCGGCGATCACGCCCAATCCGAAAGATCACGAGATCGCCGCGGCATATGAGCAGTACCAGGCGACGGGCAGCGATGTGGTGATCGCCGTCGGCGGCGGCTCCTGTATCGACGCGGCCAAGGGCGTCGCGATTCTGGCCGGAAACGGCGGCGCCATCCTGGACTACGCGGGTGTCGACCACGTAGTGCGTCCCATCCCGCCGCTGGTAGTGGCTCCGTCGACCTCCGGCACCGGCGCTGATGTTTCACAGTTCGCCATCGTCACCGACACAGCCCGGCACACCAAGATCACCATCATCAGCCGGACCCTGGTCCCGGACATCTCTATCGTCGATCCTCGACTGCTTATCACCATGCCCGATGAGTTGAACGCGGCCACCGGCCTGGACGCACTGACCCACGCGATCGAGTCGTTCGTCTCCCGGGCGCACAACCGGCTCACCGATCACCACGCATTGCGCGCCGCGCACCTGATCACGAACAACCTGCAGCAGACCATGGCCCGGCCACGCCTGGCCGAGCCTCGGATCGCGATGGCTCACGGCGCGCTCGAAGCCGGTATGGCATTCACCAATGCCATCCTCGGCATCACCCACGCCATGAGCCACCAGGTCGGCGGACTGCTCGACGCGCCACACGGAGTGCTCAACGGGGTACTTCTGCCGCACTGCATCCGGTTCAATGCAGCGACAGATCCCACACCGTATGTTCCGTTGGCCGCGGCGGTGGGGATCGACACTTCCGGCAGGCCTGCCTCGGACGTCGCCGAGGAACTGGCCGAGCGGGTGCGGCAGCTCGCGGACGACGTGGGAGTACCGAGCGGTCTCGCCGCACTCGGTGTCACCGCGGACGATATTCCGATCATGGCCAGAACGACACTGGATGATGCCTGCCTGGCGACCAATCCTCGCGATGCCGATGCCGCCGACATCGAGGCGTTGTTCCGAAGGGCGCTGTGAGCGCACGATGACCGGATTCTCCAGCCCTGACCGCCCGAGCGTCAGCAGCACGGCCACCGACTTGGGCGTCCTGACCGGCGTCCGCTCCGGGAAACGATCCTTCTATCCGGCGTACGTACGCTCGGCCGAGCGGCTGGAAAACGCGGTGCGCGCCCTCGACCGGATTTCGCGCGCGCTGGTGCGCACGGCTGAAGGGCCGCGCGGTCTCGTGGAGGCGGTGCTACAGGCAGCCGCCGATCATCTGCAGGCCGACTGGCTGCTGGTCACCCTGTCCGATGGCGCATTGCAAGCGGCCCGGCCGCGTTTTCTGCTGCTCGGCGGTAACGGCGTTATCGAGGACGAGCGATTGGTGCCTGCGGACGTGCTGCCGCACCTGCGGGTGCTGCGCACCCGGCCGTGGGAAGCCGAGGACCTGTCCCACGGCGGTGTTGTGCGGGTCGCGATGACCTTGGACGGCGAACCGGTCGGCGGCATCGCCGGGCTGCCGGGCCGCGATGTCGAGATCGGCGACACCGATCTGGCGATTCTGCGCGTACTGGCGAACCAGGTCGCGGTGGCGTTGCACAACGCGTTCCTGCTGCACGACACCACCCGGCTGCGCGACCGCGCTGAGGAGCTCAGCGAGGCCACCGCTCAGCAGGCGCGCGATCTCGCCGCGCGCGACGCCAAGCTCGCCCATATCCAGCAGCGATTGGGCGATGCCATGCAGCGGCAGGCGCTCGACGACGAACGGCACCGCATCGCGCGCGAGCTGCACGACAGCGTCACCCAGGATGTGCTGTCGGCGGGAATGACCATCGAGATCTGCCGTTCCGAACTGGCGGCGTCGCGCGGCGAGCGCGACGAAATTGTCGAAAAGCTCTCGGCTGCAAAGGATCTCACCCGGCATGTGGTGGAGCGGCTGCGTGCGGC
>NZ_BAFS01000120.1 GCF_000308415.1 Nocardia asiatica NBRC 100129
AAATCGCCAGCGCCGGCAAATCTCGGCATCGACTGTCCCGCCATGGCGATCGCCAGCTCAACAACGCGAAGCCTGAGCATCGCCGTTACTCCAACGCCTACTGCGCTGCGGCTCGTGCTGCGGGCGCCGCGCCGATCCGGCGCGGAGAACCCGGCTACAGATCCGACCTCAACCACACACCCCATCAGGATTCGGGCACACGCACGCCGCCATCGAATATCGGTCTTGTGGCCGATGCCGGACCGGCATCGTTCCAATCTAACGTGTGCGACACCCCGATCGGGCGGAGTGACAATGTCGAAAGAAGACTCGCGATGGACGTGCCGCGCACCACGGATACTTGCGCGATGCGTCGGACGGGACAGATCAGCGCCACGTCCGCAGCATCGTCGGCCATTCTGCACGTCGAAATGTGCGCATCGTTGATGGGCAACTCACGCAGTCGTGATTCGGTGCTCGCCGCTGTAGATGTTCATCGTTTGGCCGCGCAAGAACCCTACCAGCGTCAGTCCGGATTCGGCAGCCATGTCCACGGCAAGCGAACTGGGCGCCGAGACCGCCCCCAGCAGGGGGATACCGGCCATGACAGCCTTTTGCGCGAGTTCGAAAGAGGCGCGGCTGCTCACGATCAGCACCAGACGGTGACCGGGGAGGCGACCTTCACGTAGTGCAGATCCGACTACTTTGTCGACAGCGTTGTGCCGGCCCACGTCCTCGCGGACGGCGACTGCGGCTCCGTCGACGGTGAACAGACCAGCGGCGTGCAGGCCGCCGGTAGATTCGAAGATCGTCTGGCGTGAGCGGAGAGCACTGGGCAGTGTCGACAGCGTCGCGGCATTGATGACGACGCCCTTGACCGGAATGCGAAACCGGGTACGAGCGTGGACCTCATCGAGTGCGGTCTTGCCGCAGAGTCCGCAGGCGCTCGTAGTCAGGAAGCTTCGTTTTGGGATCGGAACGGGGCGGCGCAGCTCGACATCGAGGATGTTGTAGGTGTTGTGGCCGTTCTCCTCGGCACCCACGCAGTAGCGGGCCGCGACGACATCGTCACGTTCGTAAATGATTCCTTCGCTCAACAGGAAACCGTGCACGAGATCAATGTCGTGGCCGGGGGTCCGCATCGTGACGGTCAGCGGCGCTCCGTTCACCCTGATTTCGAGAGGCTCTTCGACAACGAGGGTGTCGGGGCGTGTGATCTGTCCGGACGCGGAGACACGCGTCATCCGACGTCGGGCCGTCACCCTCGACATAGCCGCGCCGCCACGGCACACGAGTCGTAGTCACGAGCGAAGAATCCACGGTCGCAGATCTGGTTCATCGAGCCTGTCGCCCCGAATTCTCAGCGCACGGCTCAAGTTTGATGACTATCGCTTTCGATACCGGGGTGTTGGACTGTGCCGCGACGTGGGCCAGAGGAACCAGCGGATTCGTTTCCGGATAGTAGGCCGCGGCGTTGCCGCGTGGTGTGGAGTAGCCGACCAGCCGGAACCCGCCGACGCGGCGCTTGAGGTTGTCGGCCCATTCCGAGACCAGATCGACCAGGTCGCCGTCGCGAAAGCCGAGTGCGGTGATGTCGTCGGGATGGACCAAGATGACTTTTCTGCCGTCGCGGATTCCGCGGTAGCGGTCGTCGAGTCCGTAAATGGTAGTGTTGTACTGATCGTGGCTGCGCAACGTCTGCAGGATCAGCCTGCCGTCGGGGACCTGCAGCCAGGTCAGCCGGTTGACCGCGAAGTTGGCCTTGCCCGTCGCCGTGTGGAATTCCCGACTGTCACGCGGTGGATGCGGCATCTGGAATCCATTGCGCTGCCGCAGTTTTGAATTATATTCCGCGCATCCGGGTATGATTCGCGCGATGGCGTCGCGGATGGTGTCGTAGTTGCGGCGGAAGCGGTCCCACGGCACGGCATGGTCGGGTCCGAACAGGGCTTCGGCGAGTTCGCAGACGATGGCGATTTCGCTGCGCAGGTGCTGACTGACCGGCCGGAGCCGTCCGGTGGAGAGATGCACCATCGACATGGAGTCTTCCACCGAGACTTGTTGTCTGATGCCGTCCGGTGCGAGGTCGAGGTCGGTGCGGCCGAGTGTCGGCAGGATGAGCGCGGTTCGGCCGTGGATCACGTGGCTGCGGTTGAGTTTGGTCGAGACCTGCACCGTCAGCTCGCACTGTCGCAGTGCCGCTTCGGTGACGAGGGTGTCGGGAGTGGCGGAGACGAAGTTGCCGCCCAAGCCGAAGAAGAACTTCGCGCGTCCGTCTCGCATGGCGCGAATGGAGTCCACGGTGTCCCATCCGTGTCGGCGAGGGCTGATGATGCCGAACTCGCGGTCGAGGGCGTCGAGGAAGCTATCCGGCATCTTCTCCCAGATGCCCATGGTGCGGTCACCTTGGACATTGGAGTGACCACGTACCGGGCACACACCCGCGCCGGGCTTGCCGATCATGCCGCGCAGTAGCAGCAGGTTGGTGGCTTCTTCGATGGTGGCCACACCGTGGGAGTGCTGGGTCAGGCCCATTGCCCAGCAGATGATCGTGTTCTTCGACCCAGCCAGCAGCTCAGCAGTGCGTTCGAGCTGCTGGCGGGCCAGCCCGGTGGCGACCTCCACTTCGGCCAGATCGACTGCACGGGTGTGGGTTTCGTAGTCGGCGAAGCCGGCGGTGTGCGAGTCGACGAAGGCGTGGTCGACGACCGTACCAGGAGCGCGGTCCTCGGCCTCGAGCAGCAGCTTGCCCAGGCCCTGGAACAACGCCATGTCTCCGCCCAGACGAATCTGAAGGAATTCGTCGGCAATGCGGACGCCGCCGGTGAAACCCTTGGTCGTCTGTGGATCTCGGAAGCCGAGCAGGCCCGACTCCGGGAGCGGATTGACGGCGATGATCCGTGCACCCTGGTCTTTCGCGTGCTGCAGTGCGCTGAGCATGCGTGGATGGTTGGTGCCCGGATTCTGTCCGGCGACGATGATCAAATCCGCGATCGGGAAATCGTCGAGGGTGACCGATCCTTTGCCGATCCCGATGGATTTGGTCAGTGCGGTCCCGGAAGACTCATGGCACATGTTGGAGCAATCCGGAAGGTTGTTCGTCCCGAAGCTGCGCACCATCAGTTGATACACGAACGCGGTTTCGCTGGCCGTCCGCCCAGAGGTGTAGAACACCGCCTCGTCCGGTGAGGCCAGGTCGCGCAGAGTCTTCGCGATCAGCCGGTAGGCATCATCCCATTGGATCGGCCGGTAGTGGGTATCACCTGGTCGCAGCACCATCGGGTGGGTAATGCGCCCCTGCTGCCCCAGCCAGTAGCCGGACTTCTCACGCAGCGTCGCGACCGAGTTCGCCGCGAAGAACTCCGGCGTCACTGTACGTAACGTGGCTTCCTCGGCGACGGCCTTCGCGCCGTTTTCACAGAACTCCGCGGGCCGCCGCCTGCCGGTCGGATCGGGCCAGGAGCAACTCGGGCAGTCGAAGCCATTGCGCTGGTTGAGACGGGCCAGCGACCGCGCAGAGCGCGTGAGGCCCATCTGTTCGACGGCACGTTCCAACGCCACGGTGACTGCCTTCACCCCTGCCGCGGCGGTTTTCGGCGCGCTGACAGTCAGCGCCGCCTCATCGATGTCGTGTTCCGGTGCGTCGCGCATCTCAGAAGCCTCGCTCGATCCACTCCGCCAAATGCGGTGCTTCGGTGCCGATGGTGGTGTCTTCACCGTGTCCGGTGTAGACCTGAGTGTCCTCGGGAAGGGCGAACAGCCGGTGGCGAATGGATCCGATGATGGTCGGGAAATCGGAGAACGACCGCCCGGTTGCGCCCGGGCCGCCGGAGAACAGGGTGTCTCCGGAGAACAGGGCCTTCGCCTCGGGCAGGTGCAGGCAGATCGAGCCTGGCGAGTGGCCTGGAGTGTGGATGATCTCGAGCACCGTACCAGCCAACGCGACGCGCTGACCGGCTGCCGCATACCAGTAGGACTCCCCTGGGTGGGTCATCTCCCACAGCTCACCATCCCCGGGGTGCAGGACCACCGGGGTGTAGAGCGTTCTGCCGAGTTCGGGTGCGAAGGTGACGTGGTCGTTGTGCCCGTGGGTGCATATCACTGCTACGACGTTGCGGCCCGCGACAGCGTCGATGATGGGCTTGGAGTCGTGTGCGGCGTCGATGATGACGACCTCGTCGTCGTTCCCGACGACCCAGACGTTGTTGTCGACTTGCCAGGAGCCGCCGTCGAGTTCGAAGACCCCGGAGGTGACCACCTGGTCGATATGCAACTCGCTCCTCACAGTACGACCACCGAGCGCAGCACGTTCCCGGCGTGCATGGTGTGGAATGCTTCCTCGACCTCGTCGATCTTGATGCGTTCGGTGACGAATTTCTCCAGCGGCAGACGCCCCTGACGGTAGAGATCAACCAGCACCGGGAAGTCCCGATCGGGCAGGCAGTCGCCGTACCACGACGACTTCAACGCCCCACCACGGGAGAAGAAGTCCAGCAACGGCATCTCCAACCGCATCCCCGGCGTCGGGACACCGACCAGCACCACGGTGCCCGCCAAGTCGCGGGCGTAGAACGCCTGCTTCCACGTCTCCGGACGCCCGACCGCGTCGATCACGACGTCGGCGCCGAATCCGCCGGTGAGCTCCTGCACCGCGGTGACGACATCGGTGTCGGTGGCGTTGACCGTGTGGGTGGCGCCGAGGTCGGTCGCCCAGGCCAGCTTCTTGGTATCCCGGTCCACCGCGATGATCTTCGACGCACCGGCCAGCCGCGCGCCGACGATCGCGGCGTCACCGACGCCGCCGCAGCCGATCACCGCCACGGAGTCCCCGCGCCCGACTGCGCCGGTGTTCACCGCGGCGCCCAACCCGGCCATGACACCGCAGCCCAGCAGCCCGACCACCGCCGGATCCGAGGCGGGATAGACCTTCGTGCACTGACCCGCGTGCACCAGCGTCTTCTCGACGAACGCTCCGATGCCCAGCGCGGGAGTCAGTTCGGTGCCATCGATCAGCGTCATTTTCTGGCTGGCGTTGAACGTGTCGAAGCAGTACTGCGGCCGGCCGCGCTTACACGCCCGGCACTGGCCGCACACCGCGCGCCAGTTCAGGATGACGAAGTCGCCGACCTCCACCGACTCGACATCCTCGCCCACGCTCTCCACGATGCCGGCGGCTTCGTGGCCGAGCAGGAACGGGAACTCGTCGTTGATGCCGCCCTCCCGATAGGTCAGGTCGGTATGGCAGACCCCGCACGCAGCCACCGCGACGACCACCTCGCCCGGACCCGGGTCCGGGATCACGATGTCGGTGAGCTCGACAGGCGCCCCCTTCGAGCGGGCGATCACACCGCGTACCTGCTGTGGCATGTTGCTTCGGTTCCTTCATCTCGAGCTGCACAGTCATGCGTCTCCCGGCATGACTCAGAAGACACTAGGTACAACCGGCCCACACGGTGACCTAGCCGAAAGGCTGGAAGAACCCATCCTTGAATCCAGGTCGCCAATTACGAGGACACCGACCCGTAGGTCTCCTCACCTGCGTAAAGTTGCTGGAATGTCCGAGCTGATGGCTCCAACAGCCACCGAAGGCGCTGCGGAATTTCGCGCTCTCCGTGATGTCATCGCGGGCCCGCTGTATGAGATCGCGCGTCGATTCTCCCGCTTCCTAGGCCCTCGTTGGCCCCATACGGCTCTGGTGATCTTCACCCACGAATGCACCGGCCGACCCCGCAAGATCGCCGGCGACACCACCGTCGTCGACAAGATCACCATCAGCGAACTCGAAGACCTCAAAACCAGACTCGAGCCAGGAACAGCGCTGGGCACCACCGCCTCGATCGGCGGCGCCCAGCGCTGGGTGTGGACGCTACGCGACGTCACCGACACCCTGCTGGTACTCATACCCCGCAACCCGGGCCAGCAACTCCCCGCACCGGCCGACTTGGCCGCAGCATTCGGCATCGTTGCCACGTCCATCATGCAGCAAGTTGCCCAAGCCAGTCCGGATTACCTAGCGGAGTCCCGCGCCGCTTCCACCGAACGAGCGCGAACCATCGCTGAACTGACCGCCGCCCATGAAGCCGCGCTCGTGGCCATCCTGAACACCTTGCGCTCCACCGGCCTCGACGACAACACCGCGCGCCTCACCGCTACCGACTCCACCTCCCAGGCGCTGCTGGCACTGCGATCAACACAGAACACCGACCGCGAACTATCCGAAGAACCAGCTGCCACCGCCTTCACACGCCTGCGCAAAGAAATGCGCCAACTCCTGCGACACCACCCCGCGCACATCGAGTACGTGCCGCCGCCTGCCGACGGCAAACCTCTGCCGGGCGAAACCGCCTACGCGGCAAGGGCGATGACACGCGCTACTGTCCTGGCCTTTACCACCCAACCCACTCTTACGCGCCTGCGCATCGCATGGGCAAGCGATGACACCACCCTCACCATCGATGTCCGCGACCGTGAATCCGGCGAACTCGACGCCGCGATCCTGCGGCGCCAACTGCAAGGTCGAGCGCGGACGTTAGGGGGCGACCTACGCATCGAGACCATTCCGCAGTGGGGCAGCCGGGTGACCATCGAACTCCCCCTTGAATCCCCAGCCGCACGTCCCGACGAAGACCCACTGGCGACACTGAACAGGCGGGAACGAGAAGTGCTGGCGCTGATCAGCGTCGGCAAACGGAACAAAGCGATCGCCGTAGACCTCGGCGTTGCCGAGAGCACCGTCAAATTCCACGTCGCCGGGATTCTCAAGAAACTGAAAGTCAGCTCACGAGGAGAGGCCGCCGCTCTGGGCCGGCTCGCACACATCGGCGCCCTACCTACCTCCGACCCGTCCCCGCACCACATACAGTCACACCCGCCAGTGTCGTCCTGAGATGAACCCGTCGATCGGCACGCTCGCCTCATGACAAGGGTCTCTGTGAGCGAACCGCTTCTAATTGCCAGTCGATAGCCGTCCGGAGAAGGGGTTTGCGTGTCCCTTCATCGACACGGCGAACGATGCCGACGTCCGAGAACGTGTCCGCGCAGCCGCGCCGAACGGCTTGGTTCGTCAGGCGCCAGGCCCGGGGCGGGCCGAGGGCGGATGCGGACCGAGCCACGCATGGGGACCGTCAGAAAGTGTCCGGCCTGGATCCCAACGCCACAGCGAAACTCACGCCCAACGACACATCCATGCCGCACCGTCGAATTACACTGCCCGTCAGTCCCTTGTCTGCGCTGCGGCTATGGTGCGCGGCGTGCCCGAGCTGCGCGAAGGCCGGATGGCGAGACGCCTCGGCCGCATGCTCGGTGTCGGTGCCTCGGCCTTCCGCAGCAGCGCGGGTCGTAGCGGACCTTGCGCCGCCCTACCGGGCATCGGGCACCTGGCGAGAGTAGTGGCCGCATTCTGGATGCACGCCATCGTGCGCGGCCCGAATGCGGCACTGTGCCGCATAGGAGCCGCCGACGGTGCTGAACGCTATGGCTCTCGGACCCACACAGTTTGCAGCCCAGTATATTTCGCCGTCTCGGTCCGATATGTCGATGTGACATCGAACAGTCACCCGGCATCATCTTCGGGATCTCTCCAGAGGCCCTGGTTGACCAACTCGGTCGGGCGTTAGCCTTCGAAGGCGGGGTTCGACGACCGTAGGGGTTCGGGGACATCTGAGGCGACGGTGTAGTTGCCCGCCCGGACAAATCGAGACACGCTGCGGCGCAACAGTATCCAACAATCGACTGTGTACTGGCCCGCTCGATCTCTCCCTCCCATCGTGATCATGCCAAGGGGACTCACCGCTATGGACTATTTCGCGCCACTACCAGCACTCCGTCCACCTGCTCACGTGACCGGGCCTTCGGAACAGCCGACCGGTCACATTCCGGCTATCCACGTAAGATCCAGCGCCACAACGCCAGTCGCGGGCTCCCAGCTGCGTGCCGCCTCCCCGTCCCGCCAGGAGCCGACCGACGATGTCTTTACCTCGGTCAGCACCGACTCCGAGCGGGCCACTCAGCGGCTCGACCACATCACCGATCAATTGACTCAGGTCAACGATCGATTGCACGCACTTCTGGTCTGCGGTGGCCCTTTCGACGCCGTCTACCGCCACATCCTCGCCACTCCGGGCAAGCGAGTCCGGGCGGGGCTCGCGCTGGCCTGCGCCCAACTGCTCCCATCGGCCGCTGCGGTACCGTTGCGCGACGCGGTCAACATGGCCTGCGTGTGGGAGATGTTCCATGAGTCGTCACTCGTGCACGACGACATCTGCGACGGTTCGCTCTTGCGGCGCGATGCGCCCTCGGTACCGGCCGAGTTCGGAATACGCACCGCGGCCAGAGCCGGATTCCATCTGGCAGGCACTGCGTTACAAGTGCTCGCACAGATAGTCACCGACAACCCGGCGGTCTTCGCGACGCTCGGTGCGGCTGCCGGCGTCACGTACCTCGACCGGTTGTCGGATCTCTCGTTCGGTCAGCTTGTGGAGACTCTCCCGCCCACGGTCGAGGACTCCGCTCTGCGCGGGCACTACGAGCTCGTGGCCGGTGCGAAGACCGGCACGCTGTTCCGGCTGGCCTGCTCCTACGGTGGCACGGCGGGCGCCATCGATCACGAACGGCTGCGCGCCTTGATGCGGTACGCCGACCAACTCGCCTTCGCCTTCCAGATCATGGACGACGTGCGCGACGTCGAGGGCGACCCCGCACTCGGCAAGGACGCCTGCGGCGACCTCGATCGCCGCGTGCCGACCTGGCCGGTGATCGAATGGCTGGCCATGCGGCACGGCGCTCGTGAAATGTGGCTCTCCACAGAAACTTCCAGTGCCGCCCTGCAGAGCGAGCTGGTGACCAGCGGGGCCACCGAGGTCGCCTGCGCGGTCGCCGTGCACGCCGCCGAGACGGCATGCCGGGCGATCGAAGTGTTCCCGCCCTCCCCCGCGCGCGAACACCTGCGCGAACTCTCGACGCGGGTGGTCTCGCGATGATCGGGGAGCGACTCGGCGTCTTGGCCCGCGGACTGCGGCACTTGCGGCGCGCACCGGATATCGCTGCGCTGCGCAGGGCTCCCTCACCGGAGCTGTTGGCCCGGCTGGCACTGATTCCGGCGGCTCGGAACCTCGGCATCGCCGTGGGCTTCCTGCCCGCCGACCAGCGGGCCGAGGCTACCGCCGCCCTGCTGGCCTGCCGGGTGCTCGATGCCTACGAGGACCTCATGGACCGCCCGTCGGCGAGCGACGCTGTGCTGGCCGCCGTGGCCTACCTGAACGGCACCACCGATACGCCTCCCCCGCCGCTGGACGCGGTCGCCGTCCGCGACAGCGAAGCCGTCGATCTGGTGCTGGCCGAGCGGGTTCACGACGTCCGGACGCTGCTGTCGGCACTGCCCCCCGACGGCCGGGAACGTGTCTGCCGGATGCTGCTCGACGTCGGGGGTGTGATGGCCCGCAACCTCGATGAGCCCCTGCCGCGGTCCGCCTACGGCGAGGGCGTACTGGGACGGGTGATTCTCTACGCTTGCTCGCTTGTCGCCGAAAAGGCTTGCGCCGAGTGCGATCTGGGCGAGCTGGCCGGATGCGTCGGCGTCACCGCGCAGTTGGCCAACGACCTGCGCGACGGCGAATTGGCACTGTACGGCGTCGCCGACCGCGAAGAACTGACCCGAGTGGTGATGCTACAGCTGCTGGCCCCGGCACTGGGCAGCTTCACCCTGTTGGCCCGGCTGGGCCCGCGCACGCCCGGCCTCAGCGCACGGGCCGCGATGGCCTATATGGCCATCACGACAACGGCTTTCCTGTGTACCGCGGTCGGGGCGCCCGCACCCTACCGGCGGCGGCTGCGGCTCGCGGCGGCCGCACGGGCGGCCGGCTCACCGGCGTACTGGACGACGATGCAGCGACGGATACTGCACTCCGTGGACCAGGCGGTCCATCGGGTGCTCGACGCGTCACCCGACCTCGCTGCCGGGGCGGGCCCGGCACCGAAGATGCTCGGCTCGGTCGACTACCGCTCGATGCCGCCCGCGATGCGGCCGCTGATCGTCGACTCCGCCTTCACCCTCGTGCACGCCCTGCCGGAAGAACCGCTGACCGGCGAACTGCCCGGCTCCGAGATCCGCCGGATGATGATCGCCGATCATCTGGCCTTCGGCGCCCTGGAACGAGTGCACCCGGGCGATGCCGAGGCGATGCGAAACCTCGCCACGAGATTCCAGCTCGCCGCGCACGACACCACTTCTTGAGGAGGCCGCTCATCAGCACCGTCGCGAAAGCCCCGCTCGCCGCATTCGACTCGACATATCCAAGGAGCCTCTTATGAGCACCGTCACGCCTCGTCCCAGCCCCCGAACGCCCGACGCGTCGTCCGGGCCGACGCCCTTCAGCCGCCGGGTGCTGAAGCTCGAGCACCCGGCGAACATCGGCCCGCTGGCCCATATCGTGGCGTGGGTCGCGCTGCTGGCCGTGGGACTGTTCGTGCCCGCCGCCACGAACTGGTACCTGGCCGTGCCGCTGATCATCACGCTGACGCTGCTGAACTTCTCGCTGACGATCGGCGTGCTGCACATGCACACCCACCGGCCGCTGTTCGTGTCCAAACGGTTGAACCGGGTGGTCGATCTGTTCTGCTGCATGCCCGCCACGCTCACGGCAGCCGAGATGCGCGAGGTGCACATCCTCAACCACCACCGCTACAACGACGGGCCCGGTGACGTCACCTCCACCGAAGGGCGCGAGCACGGCCTCGGCGCCGTCTGGTACTGGATCAGATACGGCACCATCGTCAAGAATCACACCGTCCGGAAGATCTTCGCCGCCGACGCGACGACCAAGCAGCGCCGGCGGCGCAACCAGTTCCTGTTCGATCTCACGCTGGTCCTGGTGCTGATCGGCGTCACATGGTACTTCGCCGACGACACCCGATTCGTGCTCTTCTATTGGATCCCGTTCCTGGTGACCCAGGTGAACTCCGGCTACTTCGCCTGGCTGACCCACGCCCCGGCGCGCGGTTTCGAGGACGATCCGAGCAAATCGTTGAACACGGCGGGCAACTGGCTCAACTTCTTCATCTTCAACCAGGGCTATCACAGCGTGCACCACCGCTACCCCGGCGTCCACTGGAGCCAGATCCCCGACAAACTCGACTTCATGCGGCAGGTCGACCCCGGCGTCATCGTGCCCTACTGGATGACCCTGAACTCGGCCTGGCGTCTGGTCGTGCCGGGCGGCTTCCTCGACGCACCCTACGGCGAGCGATGGAAGGTCAAGTTGGAGAAGCGAATGGAGGAGGGTGGCGTCCGCTCGCGGCTCCTGCCCTGGTTCGCATGGATCTGATCACTCCGCGCCAGGTACGGGGCGTGCTCACCGACCGTCGCCGGCTCGTCCCGTTCCTGCTCGCGTTCGCCGGATACGCCTTCACCGGGGTGACCGTGCCCCTGTTCCTGCTGTTCGCCGGAGGCTGGTGGCTACCCAAGACGGTCGACGACGGACCGCACCTGCCGACCGGCCCGGCGGTCGTGATCGACGTGCTGTTGCTGGCGCTGTTCGGCCTGCAGCACTCGGGTATGGCCCGGCCGTCGTTCAAGGCGTTCGTCACCCGCTGGGTGCCGCAAGCCCTGGAGCGCACCGTCTACGTCGTCATGGCCAGTCTGGCCGTGTGGGTGCTGTGCCTGGGCTGGCAGCCGCTGCCGCAACGGATCTGGTCGGCCGACGGCATCGTCGGGACAGTGCTCGACGCCGGTTTCTGGCTCGGTTTCACACTGGTCTACGCGGCCACCTTGCTGCTGGACCACTTCTATCTGCTCGGCCTCGACCAGGCCTACCGCCACTACGTCATCCAGGTACCCGACGCGACCGCCGACCGGCTGCAAGTGCACGGGCCCTACCGCTTGGTGCGCCATCCGCTGATGACCGGCCTGCTGTTCAGTTTCTGGTGCGCGAGCACGCTCACGGCAGGTCACCTGCTGTGGGCGGTCGGACTGACCGGCTACATCCTGCTCGGCACCGTCCTCGAGGAGCGAGATCTCGTCGCTCGCTTCGGTGCCGCCTACCGCGCCTACGCGGCCCAGGTGCCCGCGTTCTTCCCGTCGCCGCTGCGTCCGTCCGCGCGGGCTCGCCTGCGCGGGCCGCGCCTGTCACGCCCGTCGATTCGTCAGCGGTAAAGGCGAATTCGTCCGCCCGCGGCCGAGCCGAACGTCGCGTCGGGACGCGTCCCGCAACTGCTCGTCGCCGATGTCCTCGCCGGACCCCACCATCACCGTCCGTCGCCGCGTCCCATAGGGAACGCGGGGCGGCCCTGCTCGAGTTTGGAGATGAATCGACGTGAACAGTCCTCGTGTCCACAGCGGCGGAAGACCCGCCGCCCCGGGCGTGGGCATCGGGCGCGCCCACGGCAAGGCGATCCTGCTGGGCGAACACACGGTCGTCCACGGAACGCCCGCTATCGCGTTCCCACTGCCCGCGCTGCCGGTGCGCGCGGTCGCGTACTCCGGCGAGGCAGAAAGCTCTACCGTGTCGCCGCCAGCCGTGTCGGGGCGTTATGCGCTGTCCGACAACGGCTCTCGATTTCTCGCTGGGAACGGTCTTCCCGCGGCGACTCCGGTGTCCGGCCCTCGCGTCGCCGTCGAGGAGGCGTTGCGACGGTGGGATCTGCCCGGCGAGGTCATCGAGGTCGTTCTGCACCGCGAGCTTCCGCGGGCGCGTGGTCTGGGGTCCAGTGCGGCCGATTCGGCTGCCGCCGTGCGGGCGGTCGCGGATCTCCATGGCAGGACGGTCGATCCGGACTCCCTCTACGAATTGGTGCAATGCGGCGAGCAGTTTGCGCACGGGCAAGCCAGCGGCGTGGACGCCCGCGCCGCATCGGCCGACGGGCCGATCTGGTTCCATGCAGGCACGGCCCGCCCGCTGGAGGTCGGCCTCGACGCCGCCCTGGTGATCGCGGACACCGGGATACCCGGCGCCACACAGCAGGCGGTGGCCGAGGTGCGCGGTCGGCTGAACCGAGATCGCGGGTCCGCTGGACGGCTTCTGGAGCGCGCGACGGAACTCGTCGAGTCCGCTCACGCGGCCCTGGCGGCCGGGCGCGCCGAGCCGCTGGGCAGAACGCTTCTGTACTTCCAGGACCTTCTCGACGAACTCGGTGTCGGCAGTCCACGGATCGACGCCCTCGTCACAGCAGCGCTCGAGGCCGGGGCGTTCGGCGCGAAACTCACCGGCGCCGGCCTCGGTGGCTGCGTCCTCGCGCTCACCGAGGCGGGCCGTGGCGCCTCGACGGTGAATGCGGCGCTGCGCCGGGCCGGAGCCGTACAGACCTGGATCGTCCCGACCCGGAGCGTGCTGCCATGACCGACCCCGCGATCCCGCCCGAAAACGGAACTCGGTACACACCGACGACTTTCGTCCCCCATGCGGCGACCGTTCTCGCCGCCGACGGCATCGACCATCTCGGGCACGACGATGCCGATCCGAATCTCCTCCGTGGCAACGAGATCGGCGAAGAAGTGGTCGCCGTAGCCCATCCGAACATCGCCCTGGTGAAGTACTGGGGCAAGCGCGACGAATCGTTCTTCCTGCCCGTCACGGGGAGTCTGTCGATGACGCTGGACATCTATCCCACCACGACGACGGTGCGGTTGATCGATGGCCCGGCCGACGTCGTCGTGCTCAACGGCTGCCGCGCCACCGGTCCGGCGCACGCCAGGGTCGAGCGGTTCCTCGACCTGGTTCGCGCTCGCGCCCGACGCGCCGAACACGCGCTGGTCGTCTCGACCAATACCGGGCCGACCGGCGCGGGCCTGGCCTCCTCGGCGAGCGGATTCGCCGCACTGGCCGCCGCGGCGTCCGCGTGCTACGGGTTGGGCGGGGACGTCCGCGCGCTGTCGAGACTGGCGCGGCGGGGCTCCGGGTCGGCCTGCCGATCCATTTTCGGCGGGTTCGCGGTGTGGCATGCCGGCGACGGCTCCGGCGAGGCGGGTGACCTCAGCTCCTACGCGGAACCGATCGACGGCGATGCGCTGGACCCGGCTCTGATCGTCGCCGTGGTCGACACCGCGTCGAAGGCGGTGTCGAGCCGGGAGGCCATGCGCCGGACCTGCGCCACCTCGCCGCTCTACCGGGCGTGGGCCGAGTCGTCGGCCGCCGACCTCGATGAGATGCGCAAAGCCATTGCGCGCCGGGACCTTCCAGCGGTCGGCGAGATCGCAGAGCGCAACGCCTTGGGGATGCACGCCACCATGCTGGCGGCGAAACCGTCGATCCGGTATCTCTCACCAGGGTCGGTGGCGATTCTGGACCGGGTACTGGCGCTGCGCGACGACGGCGTCGCCGCCCACGCCACGATCGATGCCGGACCGAACGTCACAGTGCTCTGTGCCCGCGCCGACGCGCAGCGGGTGGACGCGGCCCTGCGCGACGTCGGCGATTTCGTCCGAACCCACACGGCGCATCTCGGCCCCGGCGCCGCCGTTGTCCGGGGCGGCGGCCGATGATCAGCTACCGCGCCCCGGGCAAGCTGTTCGTCGCCGGAGAATACGCCGTCGTGGAGCCGGGCCATCGGGCGATACTCACGGCGGTCGACCGCTACGCGACCGCCACCGTGGTCGAGGCATCCGCCGACGAGGACATCACACTGCGGACGGACCTGGACTGCGTCGGAAAGCTGTCGTGCCGGCGCGACGGTGCCCGATTGATCCCGCGAACCGCCGATGCCCGTGTGCCGACCGGGTTCGCATACGTCTTCGCGGCGGCCGCGGTCATCGATCGGTTGCTTATCGAGCGAGGTATCCGGGCGCGTCCCTATCGTTTGCGCACCACCGGCGATTTCGCCGACTCCGATGGCAGGAAGCTCGGTCTGGGCGCCAGCGCAGCGGTCACGGCCGCGACCGTCGCGGCTCTCGGCCTCTTCTATCGGCTCGGCCTGAGCACGATGGACCGGTACCGGTTGGCGATGGTGGCCACCCTGTCGGTCAACCCGGCCGCCTCCGGTGGCGACGTGGCGGCGAGCACCTGGGGCGGCTGGATCGCCTACGGTTCCCCCGACCGGCAGCGCATATCCGAATCGATCGCACACAAAGGGGTCGACGCGGCACTGCGCGCGCCGTGGCCCGGGTTGTCGGTGCATCGACTGCCTCCGCCGGCGCGACTCGCGATGAAGGTCGGGTGGACCGGCGAACCGGCGTCGACACCGGCGCTGGTCGCGGGACTCCGCAACGGCCACCGCCGGCAATTGCCCGACCACAGCGCCTTCCTGGCCGACAGCGAGCAGTGCGTCCAACGGCTCGGCACGGCACTGGGAGCCGACGATTCCGCCGGAATCCAACGCGAAATACACAACGCCAGAACAATTCTGATGGAACTCGACGCGAAGGCGCGGGTGGGCATCATGACACCGCGCCTGCGCGCGCTGTGCGAGGCGGGCGGAGCGGTAGGCGCCGCAGCCAAGCCGTCGGGAGCCGGTGGCGGCGATTGCGGCATCGCGCTGATCGACCGCACCCGCAACACGGCCATCACCGAGCTCACCGCTCGCTGGATCGCCGCGGGCATCCACCCTCTGTCGCTGCGCACCCACCCGCACGAGGAGGACCGCGGATGACCGGCAACCGCAAGGACGACCACGTCCGGCACGCCGTCGACCAGCACCGCGACGGCACCGGCCGAAACGACTTCGACTCGGTCACCTTCGTGCACCATGCCCTGGCAGGCATCGACAGCGCAGACGTGTCGCTGGCCGTCAATGTCGCCGGGAAGCGATGGGACACACCGTTGTTCGTCAACGCGATGACCGGAGGAAGCCCGCACACCGGTGAGATCAATCGCCAACTGGCGGTCGCCGCCCGCGAGACCGGCATCCCCATCGCGTCCGGGTCGATGAGCGCCTACTTCCGCGACTCCTCGGTCGCCGACAGCTACCGGGTGCTGCGGCAGGAGAACCCGCACGGGTTCGTCATGGCCAACGTCAACGCGGCGGCGACCCTGGACCAGGTGCACCGGGCCATCGATCTGCTGGAGGCCGACGCCGTGCAGATCCACCTCAACTCGGTCCAGGAGATCGTGATGCCCGAGGGCGACCGATCCTTCGGGTCCTGGCCACGCCAGATCGAGCACATCACCGCCCATGTGCCCGTGCCGGTGATCGTCAAAGAAGTCGGGTTCGGTCTCAGCAGGCCCACCGTCGCCTGGTTGCGCGACGCCGGAGTCGCCGTGGCCGATGTCGGCGGCCGCGGCGGTACCAACTTCGCGCGTATCGAGAACGATCGGCGCGCGACCGCGGATTTCTCCTTCATCGAGGGCTGGGGCCAGTCGACGCCGAGCTGCCTGCTGGACTGCGCGGGCGTCACCGGGATCGATCTGTTCGCCTCGGGCGGTATCCGCTCGCCCCTCGACATCGCCAGGGCACTGGCGCTGGGCGCCTGCGCGACCGGTGTCGCGGGACGCTTCCTCGAGACGCTCGTCGGCCGCGGCGCCGCCGCGTTGATCGAGATGATCCGTGCCTGGCTCGTCCAACTGCGCCGGATCGCGACCGTGCTCGGCGCCGCCACGCCCGCCGACTTGGTCGGCTGCGATCTGCTGATCACCGGCGACGTGGCGACGTTCTGCCGCCTTCGCGGCATCGACGCGGCCTCGTACGCCCACCGGAGCTCGTGGTGGAACGAATCGGAGAGAAGGAGCCACCCGTGAACGACATGTCGTATGCGGCTGTCCCGCTGCGGTGGGTGGGACCCGTGCGCATCACCGGCAATACCGTCGACGATGCCGTCGAGGTCCCCTTGGCCACCTATGAATCCCCGCTGTGGCCGTCGGTCGGGCGCGGCGCGCGGATATCCACGCTGACCGACGACGGTGTGGTGGCAACCTTGGTCGACGACCGCATGACCCGTTCGATCCTGCTCGAAGCCGACGACGCGAACACCGCCCACACCGCGGTGCAGCGGCTCGTGAGCCGATTCGGCGAACTGCAGGAGGTGGCCGCGGGCAGCAGCCGGTACGCCCGCCTCATCGACCTGCACCATCAGATCACCGGGAATCTGCTGTTCCTGCGATTCGCGTTCACCACCGGTGACGCCGCGGGCCACAACATGGCCACGCTCGCCGCCGATCATCTGATGAACCACATCGTGGCGACGATTCCCGGGCTGCGCTACGTCTCGGTGTCCGGAAACTATTGCACGGACAAGAAAGCCACCGCGGTCAACGGGATCCTCGGCCGTGGCAAGAACGTCGTCACCGAAATACTCATACCGCGCGACGTGGTGGAAAGGAGACTGCACACCACCGCTCGACAGGTGGTCGAGCTGAACATCCGCAAGAATCTCATCGGCACGCTGCTCGCCGGTGGAATCCGCTCCGCCAACGCGCATTACGCCAACATGCTGTTGGCCTTCTACCTGGCCACCGGGCAGGACGCCGCGAACATCGTCGAGGGGTCCCAAGGCGTCACGCACGCCGAGGACCGCGCCGGGGATCTCTACTTCTCGTGCACGCTGCCCAACCTCATCGTCGGGACCGTCGGGAACGGCAAGCACCAGAGTTTCGTCGACGAGAATCTCACCCGCCTCGGCTGCCGTTCGCGGCGGCGCGACGGCGACAACGCCCGCCGTCTCGCCGTGATCGCGGCGGCCACCGTGCTGTGCGGCGAACTGTCCCTGATGGCGGCGCAGACCAACCGCGGTGAATTGATGCGCTCCCACACCCGATTCGAACGGTCGACCACGAGCAACGGAGTACTGCCATGACCACCCAGCCGGTCGGAATCCACGACCTGTCCTTCGCCACCACTCACTACGCGTTGGATCACGCCCTGCTCGCGGAGCGCCTCGGCGTGGACCCCAACAAGTTCTACCTCGGCATCGGCCAGGAGACGATGAGCGTCGCCGCCGCCGACGAGGACATCATCACCATCGCCGCGGCCGCCGCCAAGCCCATCATCGACCGTCACGGCGTGGACCACATCCGCACGGTGCTGCTGGCCACCGAAAGTGGTGTCGACCAGTCGAAATCAGCGGGCCTCTACCTCCACCCCCTGATCGGACTGCCCAATACCGCCCGCGTCGTCGAACTGAAACAAGCCTGCTACGGCGGCACGGCCGGACTTCAATTCGCCGCCGGACTGATCGCCCGCGACCCGTCCCAGCGCGTACTGGTCATCGCCACCGACATCGCCAAGTACGAACTCGACAGCTCCGGCGAACCGACGCAGGGCGCCGCCGCGGTCGCGATGCTGGTCAGCGCGAATCCGGCGATCCTGCGGCTGGAACCCCACTCCGGGCTCTACAGCGCCGACATCATGGACTTCTGGCGCCCCAACTACCGCACCGCCGCGCTGGTCGACGGCAAGACATCGGTCAACGCGTACCAGAAGGCCACCCAGGAAGCCTGGACCGACTACCGGCGGCGAGGCGGCCGCGACCTGGGCGAATTCGCCGCGTTCTGCTACCACCAACCGTTCACCAGGATGGCTGCCAAAGCACATCGCCACCTTCTCGAAAGCCAGGGCCACACCGCGGACTCGGCCGCGATCGACGTCGCGATTCGCCATACCACCACGTACAACCGCACCGTCGGCAACAGCTACACCGCCTCGCTCTACCTCGGTCTGATCTCCTTGCTCGACCACGCCGCCGACCTCACCGACCGACCCGTCGCCTTCATCAGCTACGGATCGGGCAGCGTCGCCGAATTCTTCAGCGGTACTTTGGCATCCGGCTACCGCGAGCACCTCAGAACCGATGCGAACCGGGACGCCGTCACCACTCGCGAACCCCTCGGCTACGACCGCTACCGCGAACTACACGAAGCCCGAACCCCCACCGACGGCAGGTACCACGCCATTCCCGAGGAGACCGCCCGCCCGTTCCGGTTGGCCGCGATCTCCGGCCACAAACGCATCTACGAATCCCGATGACAGAGATTGACGGACTGACCTCGCCTCCCACGGAACCGGCAGGGTCACGCTGCGCCGGGTACGCAGTAGGCCCGACGTGTCGAAGCGGACCTTTCTCACCGGACGTGAGCGACGTGCCCATCACGCGCCGGTCGAACACCGAAGCCGAAGCTCACCGGCTTAGGTGATCCACCGCCGCACGGGGTCGAAGGTGTCCACTGCATTGGCACCGCGGCTGGGACACTTGTTGCGGACGGTACAGGGCTAAGAACCTACGTCCCGCGTGCGGAACGCGGTGCGAACGAACCCGTCCGACACCACCGGCGCCAGGATCTCGTTCAGCACGTCCCTGCGCCGTTCCCGCAGGAAACGACGGTGCCCAGCTGGCGCGAGCGGGTGGCGACACGTCCTATGTGGCGAATCCGCTGCCATTAGTATTCGAGCAACCGATGCGGGCTCTTCAACGAAGACTTCCTCTCTTCACGGAGAGTGACGATCTCATGGACATCGCCTAGACGAGGCGCGATCCCGAAGTCGACCACGAGCGAACCATCGACAGGGGAAGCCGTCGCCAGCTATCAGCGTCTGACCGCACCCGAGCCGCCTCCTCCGTGTCCGGCCTCGCCACTCTGGGGGAGGGGCCACGTTGTGCCGATAGATGCTACCTGCGGACCTTGCGAATTGGCGATCGGGCGCGGCACAGCGCCGTCCCGATTCGACGCACCCGGAATTCGAGCGAAAGCGCCACCGCCGCGCCATCGATGACTGGGCTGAGCGGACTTTGCGTCACACAAATCGGTCGATCGACGTATGGCCTCCGCGTGCTCGGGCAGAGATGCTACGAGTATCGGCAAGAAGCCGACGAAGCGTCGAGGCTGACGCCTTGGCAGACACGAGTCTCTGCTGGCCGACGACAGCCCAGGCGATCGAACGCTTCACCAGTCGTGGACATTGCCGGCCTATCTATCGACAAGGAGCGCCATGGGCTCAGGTGGGGACCGACTCACCGGAGTCCACCAGCTGATGGATGAGTTCGGGGGTTCGTAACGGAAATAGATGTCAAAGGAAATTACGATGGAGCGGATGATCGAGAATGAGTTGTATCGAGATTTCGGTCTCTGGACGGAACTAGTCGACCGTGCCGCGCACGCGGAGAACGAAGTCGACCGGGAAATCCCCGCATTGCGGTCAGCGGAAATCGAGCAAAAGTGGATTTCCACCGCGGGAGAATTATGGAGATTTCTACACGAACTGTATGACCGATGGTACGAGACCGTCGACCGCCTACGGGCGGAGACGAAATCCGTAGCATACGTCGATGTTGATAATTCTCGGCAGTGCGGATGAAACCGTAGAGCCGAACCCCTCCTGATATCGCCGTCGCGGTCAGGCCAGTTCGGTGGGCCGGGAAGAGGTTCCGTTCGAACGATTCTGGGGCGATGCCGGAACACTACACATCGTCCTTTCGATCAGTATTCGAGCGGAATCCTTGCCGCCGGAATTGCCACGAAGGGCTGTCGGCCTAAAGTTCGATCAACGTCGCCAGCGAATCGCCGCGACGTAAAGCATCGCTTTCAGCAACTCCGCACAAAATTCGTCCTCAGTTTTTCGGCGAGTGTCGCACCAGAATTGCATCTGGTCTTACGAGCTTTCCAATCTGACGCTCGGTTGCGGCCGGGTTGTATCGCCGCGCAGATCGAGGACCGCTGCCGGAAACCATTGTCGCGAATATGTAGTTTGCAACCACGGCGGGGATAACTCCACGCATCATGTGATGAGGAAATGTATGAATGAGAACCACTCCAATGGTCTGCGCCGCGGTGCCCGCGTCGCGGGCGTCGGCGCTGCCGCGGCTGTTGCCATGGGCGTGCTTTCGACCGGTGCTGCCAACGCCGACACCTTCGTGCCGTTGCCGGACGGCCAGAAGGTGGGACCCGGCGTGACGATCACCCGGAACGGAGAGCGGGCCTTGATTTCGCCGTCGCTGGCCGCCAACGGCGCCGGGCGCGTGGTTTGGGTGTCGGGCAACGCGGTGGCCGATGTCACCGAGACGCCGGAAGGCACCGTCGGCCCCAACAACGGCCCCGCGGGCAACCCCGGAACCAACAACTCCTCGACGCACGGCGCGTCGCAGTTGAGCACCGGTTACATCGTCGGTTGCCAGGTCAGCATCGCCGATGACGCGATTTCCGCGGGTGTGTCGGGCAGTGTGAACCTCAGCGGCGCAAGCGCGGGTGGCTCGATCGGTATCAACCTGGGCCCGGGTGAGGTCAAGTTCGTTCAGATCGATTACAAGGACATCCTCAAGCCCGGGGTGTACTCCGTCGAGTACCAGGATGCCGAGATCCAGGTTCAGGGCTGCGCGGGTTACGCGCAGGCGCGTTCGTACACGGTCGTCGAGATCATCGGTGATCACTACTCGAAGACCAGCCTCTACGGGATGCCGTTCAGCATCGGCTGACGTCCGTCGAAACCAAACGAACCATCCTCCCGCTGAAGCGGACTCAACCCTCGAGGGATATCAACCATGATCAACCGTAAGAACCTGGCGCGGATGGCCGGTGTCGGCGCCGCTGCCACCATCGTCATGGGCCTGTTCTCCACCGGTGCGGCCAACGCCGACACCTTCGTCCCGCTGCCGGGCGGGGAACTCACCAAGACGCTGTCCGACGGCACCGTCGTGACCATTCGTCTGGTCGGCGAGTCGGCGACCATCAGTCCGTCCATGGGCGCTACGCCCTTGCACCGCAACGCGTGGGTCTCCGGTAGCGCGCAGGTCGAGCTCTCCGGCGCGGCCGGGGGACTAATTTTTCCCGGCTATACCGTCGGCTGCCAGGTCAACATCGCCGGTGGCGGTGCGACCGGTGGTGTGGACGGCAACGTGGACTGGAGCGACGGCCAGAACGTCACCGGTGGCGTGGGCGCCAACTCCGGCGGCAACCTGTCGTTGGGTCCGGGCCAGGCGAAGTCGTTCTACGTGCTCGATCTGGAGCAGGCCGATGACTTCGGCAACGAGACGCACAAGACTCGCAATGCCTTCAAGGGCACCAGCGGTTCGGTGACGTGGGCCGACGAGACCATCGGCCTGAACGGCTGCGCGGGCTACGCCCAGGCACGGGCCTTCGTCAGCGTGCACGTCGAGACCGAGAGCATTACCACCTGGGTGACGTTGTGGGGACAACCCTTCAGCCTCGGCTGAGGCTGGACGCCACTCCATATAACGCGAACTGGCAGATGTGGCCGGAGTTGGTGAACAGCGGTCGGGCTCGTCGGGGTCAAGGTGTCGGCAGCCGGCACCGCTGCGGTATCGAGGATTGCCAAGTACGTCGGCCCCGACGATCTCACCAGCGTTGACGGCACTGATCCGACTGCCAGTTGTGGTTTCGCTTCGTCGAATCGCACGGCTTCGCCGGGTATCGCAGTCGGGCTACTACCCATATCTGGAAGCGCAATTCGACAACGTTCTCACCGATCGGCAGCAGCGACGCGCGGGCCTCTGAACGAAGACCGCCACTGTCCATCGCCAGTCCGACGACAGGTACAGACCCCGGGTGTATTTCGCCACCAGGGAGAGCGGGTCGCAGCCAAGACCGTCGCCACGGTCATGTCCCAGGCCGAAGGAATCAGTACTCCAACTTTCGAAGTTCGCGTTACCACGGCCGATCCGGCGGTGTTGTTCCCGCCGGATCTGACAAAACGCCATCCGATCAAGGTCGCTTCGACGCCGACAGGGTCACCGGTGCCATCGATCCGGTGGTCGCTGAGCCTGGCGGCGGAGTCCACGGGCACGATCGCGTCCTCGGATCGCGGCAGGGAGTTCACCTCGGCACCTGACCGCGTAGCCATTCTGGAATCAAGGGGTACCCCGGTCTGTGCGCGCGACCGATCTCTTGGGGAACAGCGTTTTCCGCATAGCCGATACGCCACGAAGGCCAGCGGCCGGCCTGGGCGCCGCGCTGAACGGAGTTATTATTCCGGCCCCATCTGCCCCATCGGATGACCTCTACCCGGATCGAGCCAACACGCGACAGCTTTCCAATCATCAGAAGTCATCCGTGTGCGAGCGCGTTCGCTGACACAGGAGGCATGCAGGCGTTGACGTCGCTCCATTGTCGACGACAACATTTTGCCGCATAAACCGCAATAAATGTAGTCCACCAGTTGTCCGATTTAATCATATAGGGCTTCGGGGCACGGATGCGCAAAGGTTGCCGATACTCCTCCGACGCCGACCAGAAAGCCATGATGGGCGTCCGTTCGGGGTCCACGCCATTGTGGACCGTCATCGGCATCGTTGCCGGACGGCGGAGTGTAGAGCACCCACACCCGAAACGGAAATTCCGGAACACCGGAGCGTCGCGCCGCTCTGATCGGCCTCCTGTAGGACGGTTCATGGGAAACGGGACTCGTACAGTCGTGCTGCTGTCCCGTATCATCAGATTCCTTTCCATCCCATGGGTAACTGGAGGCGTCGTTCCCGGATCTGTTCCACCATTTCGGCATATCCTTCACGAGCTTCGCTCAGGTGAAACCACGCTTGGTGCCGCTTCTCGGATTCGGCTGAATGCAGAACCGTCCACCACGCTTCCGCAAAAATCTTTGCGATATGATTCATCACCTCCCCCAATGAGTGCGTGTGTTTGCGCGCGCCTTTCGTGCGCGGTATGTAGCATGCCGCCCATGCGTTGATTTCGTCGACAAGTTCTTCGATTCGCGCCCGGACTTGCTCACAAGTGTTGCCGACCCGCAGAGGTTCCCGGTCGAGCTTGGCATGTATCAACTCGGCATGCAGATCGCTGAGATCCCGCGCCCACCCGGCAAGGGGTGTCGTATTGTCGCAACGACCCGAGACCGCCTGAAGCAGATGTTCGGGCTCCAATAGCGGAACCGCCCTGTTCGACGAAGGCTGTATGGCTGACTCGGTGACGCGTGAGGCGTATCCGGGTATATACATTTCTCATTACCTCACCGGTTGCCCCCGATGACAGCGCGGAGTTCCGTGACCCTGGCTGCGACGATGCAGGGGTCACTCGCCCGGCGTCCATTGATGCCGAATGCAACATAAGATTTACAGGTGCCGCTGAGGTCGGTACCAGAATGCCACATACGGGTCATCATGTACTCCTGCTGAACTCCACAAAAGAACGATGTACTCAGCATGGCAGTCTTACCTCTTGGCCGGAATCCGTAAGTTGACCGATATTGTGCTCCGGGGGAGTTTCGATACCGCATCAGAGGTGGCTGTCCCGTTGCGCGACGTGTGTCGATACACCCCTTGTCCGCTGAATCGGAGGCGTCGGATCGGTCATTGCACGCAAGAGGTGGCACGGTGATCTACCCGTTGCCGGTCATGGGCCTCGGCAAGTCGGTTTGTCGTGCGTAGGACTATCCCCGGGTGGTCGTGCAGCAGGTCGCGGCGGACTTCGCCGACCGAGAGCGCACTGCGGAGTCACCGGCTGGCCGCCGGTGACTCCGCAGTGTTCTGGAGCAGGTGCCTGCATGCGGCCGCCGTGGTGAATTCGAATGTGGGGGTACGGAACTTTCGCAGAGGTGTGCTCGGTCGCTATTCAGTTCGTCATCACTTCGAAGTTCACGCCGGAATCACTCCGGTGAACAAGAGGACCGCGGGAAGAAGTGCGGTGCCGATCGCTTCGGCTACTGCGACCAGCGCGGTGGCGCGGACAAGAGGTCTGCCCAATCCAAGGGTGAGGAAGAACAGGAACCACAGCCCGGCCCATGCAAACCAGCTGATCGCGATCCAGTGGTCGAACGTGCCGCGGGCGATCGACAGCGAATGGACGCCAAGAGGGACGGCGACCCCTGCCACCACGAGTGAGAACCACCCGAGTGCGGTGCCGCTGACGCCGGTGAACTGGTTGGCACCTACCCACAGATACGTCAGCGCGAACAGTCCGATGTAGGCAGCGGGCGCCGCGCTCGCGGCATCGGTGCTCTTCGCCAGGGTCAACGCGATGATCACCGCGCCGAGGAGCCCGGAGAACACGTTGACGACTGCGATGTCTTTGCCGG
>NZ_BAFS01000119.1 GCF_000308415.1 Nocardia asiatica NBRC 100129
GAACGGCTCCGGTATACAGCTGGCCTACCAACTGATCTTCGGCGCACCATTGGAAGCCGTCACCAATGTATGTACCCGCCAGCTCCGGGATCGCCTGCGTGAGTTGGCCGTTCCGGCGACCTTCGTGCTCCGTCCGACCGGAACCCATTCCTGGGGATACTGGCAGGACGACCTGCACGCTTCGTGGGAGACGATCGGCGCCGCGCTCGCGGGGAATCAGTGATCGGTGATCCAGGTGTCGGTGAACTCCGCCTCCGCGGCGAGCAACTCGATCAGCCGGGACACCATCGCGGCCTCGATCCTCTTGCCGAACAACGGGATGCCGACCTCGGCCGAACCGTCCACGACGGCCGTCGCCTTGTCGCCCTCGGTGAGCCGGACGGTTCCGCTCACCTGGGCGGGAACGCCCTCGACGCGGGCGTCGAAGCTGCCGCCCTCGCGGGTGTAGGTCTCGGTGCGCGCGACGACCAGGCCCTCGGGCCGCACGGCGGTGACGGCGCCGGGCAACTCCGAGGCGGCGACGGTTTGCCGCAGCCGCACGTGCAAGCGGTCCTCGGCGGCGTCGAATTCGACGAGCTGTCCGCCGACCTCCTCGATGCGGTCTTTCCAGTACTGCTCGTCGCCCAGCGCCGCTCGAAGCGCGTCGGCCGAATGGGAGTAGGTGGCCGTGTACGCCAAGGGGGTCGCCATACCGCCACACGCTACCTGCTGCCACGCCGTCCGGAGGTGGCGAATCATCGCCACCGATGCCCGGTGCCTGCTGAATTTTCATGAGTGGCAATCGGTTCGGTTTTCCGGACCAGGCCCCGTGCAGCATGAGTACCGGCACGCCGCGTCCGTGTGTCCGCTGCCGCCGTTCCGGCAGAGGAAGCCGCCACCCGCGCCGGACGACCGGTCAGCGCGCCGAAGACGTTTCCGGCGCTCGCTGGTACCGGTCGCCCGCGCGGCTCGGTTTCAGGTCTCCGAGAACGCCAGCATGTCCCTACGGAGTTCGGGGTCGGGTTCTCGCTCGGCAGCCGCCGCCACCCAGCCGCGTGCCTCGGGCGGGCGAGCCTCCGGCGGCCAATCGGCGAGCACGGTGAGGGCACCACGCCGGCACCGGACGAGCCGGTTGCCGAGCGCGACCGGCAGAAGTGCGCGGCCGGTGCCCGGATGGCCGCGCAGCTGCCAGACCAGGGTCTCGAGGACCGCATCCGCTCGATAGTCCGGGCCGAGGCCGAGTGCTCCGGACGGGCCGTCGGCCAGTCGGTCCAGCGGCAGGAGCTGTTCGGCGAGCTCGACCACCTGCCCGATCGTGCTCTGATCGGCGTGGCGCGTCGCCCAATGCCAGACGTAGACGTTGTCACGATCCGATCGCAAGCGCGCGAGCGCATTCGGCATGGCGTCCATGCCGAGTCGTCCCGCACAGGAGAGGGCGACCTCGAACGCGTTGGACCGCCGCTCGCCGGGGATTTGCGGATCGGTCGCGCCGTCGCGGGGCGCCAGTTCGGCGGTCACCAGATCGAGCCACCGCTGCTGCGCCGTGAGAGCCTCGTACCTGGCTCGAAGCCGAGCCGGCTCGCCGTCCGGCCAATCGAGATCGTCGGCGGAGACCAGCCGTCGGAGGGTCAGCGCCGCGGCCAGCCTCCCGAGTGTGGGCGCGGACCTGGCGACGAGTTCGGCGAAGCGATGCATGGCGGGTATCGCGTCGTCGTAGTCACGCATTTCCTTCGCGGGGCCGCCGATCGCGAGGGCTTCGAGGATGCCGGCCGCGCCGTCGAGCAGGGCGTCGTCCACCCCGTCCGCGAGCAAGGCCTCGTAGAGGCCGCCGGTTGTGGCGGCGATGTGGGCGAGATACTCGTTCATCACGCCGTTGCGGAACCCGCCGCGCAGCAACCATGCTTTGACGTCGGGGTCGGCGCAGCCTTCGAGTCGTTCCACGGCGTGGATCCGTCCCCAGCCGTGCAGCCGCTGCGCCAGCTCGAACACCGCGCGCTGTGGATCGGGCTGGGTGTTCATCAGCGCGACGACAGCGAAGAGGGCGAACTCCTCCAGCGACCCGAGCAGCTGGAGCAGTTCGCGGTCGCGCTGGTCGCCGCACATGCCGAGGAGCGCGATGCCGAGTTTGGCGACCTCGCGTTTCGTCGCGTTCTCGGTGACGAATCGTGCCGCACGGTAGAGCTTTTCGCTCGGCAAGTCCCGGGATCGCAACTCCGCGACGAGATCGTCGGCGATGCGAACGGCGGTTGATCCGGCGAAGTGCTCGAGCAGCCGAGCCGGATCGTCGAGATCGGCGAGGATCCGATCGGCGAGGTCGGTGACCGGGTGCGCGCGAGCGCCGAAATGGTGGGTGGTGACGCCGTCGTATACGACGCTGGGAAGGCCGGTTTCGCCGGTTTCGGACGGCTCGTCCGGTAGGGGATATCCGTCTCGCGGCCAAGGACCGGGACCGTGCAGAGCGGAGAGAGATAGCGCGTGGGCCACGAACGTGGCCGAGCGGGGGCTCATCGAGCCGGGCGCAGGACGCCCTTTCCGTGGGAGATCATGAACACGAGGATGGCAGCTCGCGCGCCGGGGCGCAACCGAGGACAGCGGTCGGTCAGGGAAGGCGCATCAGCTGCCGGGAGAGGCCGAACAGGCGGCGGGCGAGTTTCACGACGGGGAGGCCGAGCGGAAGCAGGAGGATCGTGACGCACAGCACCGCGCCCACGAGCCACACGACGGCGGCGAGGACCCCCAGCACCGTGCCGAGCACGGCAGTGAGAATTCCCAGCACTACGCCGAGCAAACCATTCAACAATCGCATGATTGACCTTTCCGGTTCCATTCTGCGCTTCTTCGAGCCGAGACGCACGTGCCATTTCTCCGAAATTTCACCTGGTCGGCCCGGGTGCCATTGGCGGATTTCGGAGCAGGCCGGTCGCAGTGCCGAGTGTGATGGCGTGGGCCTGCCCGCCCGGCGGCCCAGCCGGTACGGTTTCTGGCATGAGCCGAGCGATTGTGGAGCTATCGCATCCGATCTCGGACGGCATGCTCACTTGCCCGGGCCTGCCGGGGCCGCGCATCGTCGCCGAGAGCTCGCATGCGCAGTCGCCGCCGCTCGATGCGCGCTACGACATCGCACGCGTGGACATGGTCGGCGCCACCGGCACGTACATCGCCGCGCCTTCCCAGTACCACCCCGGCGGCGCCGACGTAGCCGAACTGCCCCTGGAGCGGCTGTGCAATGTGCCGATCGTGGTGATCCGCGCGCCGGGACGGCGCGCGGTGGGACCGGACGTGCTCGGTGATCCGGCGCGCCTGTGGGGCAAGGCGGTCCTCGTGCGCACCGGCTGGTCGGCCAAGTGGGGCTCGCCCGCCTACCGTGGTCCCGGACATCCTTTCCTGGTCGGCGAGGTCGGCGAGGCGCTGGTCGCCGCCAATGTCGCACTGGTGGGGCTCGATTCGCTCGACATCGACGACACATCCCTGCCGACGCGGCCGTGCCGTCACACGCTGCTCGGCGCGGGAATCCCGATCATCGAGCACATGACGAACCTGGAGGCGGTACCCGACACCGGCGCCAGGCTGTTCGCCCTGCCGGCGCCGGTGCGCGGAATGGGCTCGTTCCCGCTGCGCGCCGTGGCATGGATCGACTACTGAGGCGGCGAGTAGCCGCTGCGAAACCTTTGACTCAAAATTCCTCGGTGGGTACAGCATTCAGGATGCTCCGAGCGCCGCGATCTCAGGGCAGGAACGGCGGGACCGGGAGATCGTCGCCGAAAATGTCCGGAAGGTCGCGCTCGACGCTGTCGGGGAATCGGGCGGGCCGCTTCTCCAGGAAGGCCGTCACGCCTTCCCGGGCGTCCTCGCTCGCGCCCCGGTGGTAGATGCCGCGGGATTCGACGCGATGGGCGATCATCGGATGTTCGGATCCGAGATTGCGCCACAGCATCTGCCGGGACAGGGCCACCGAAACCGGTGCGGAGTGCTCGGTGACGCGGCGGGCCAGCGCATGCGCCTCGTCGAGCAGGGCATCGGCCGGATGCAGCGCGGAGAACAGTCCCGCGTCGAGCGCTTCGCCCGCCTCGACCAGACGGCCCGAGTACACCCAGTCCAGCGCGGTCTGCATCGGCACCAGACGCGGCAGGAACCAGCTCGAGCAGGACTCGGGCACGATGCCGCGTCGATTGAAGACGAACCCGATGCGGGCGTGGTCGACCGCGAGCCGGAAGTCCGCCGCGAGGGTCATGGTGATGCCCACGCCGACCGCCGGGCCGTTGACGGCGGCGATGATGGGCTTGCTGGACTCGAACATGCGCAGGACGACTTCGCCGCCGCCGTCGCGGAACGACGCCGCGGCATCCTGGTCGCCCGCGGCGAAGGTCTCCGCGCCCGCCGACAAGTCCGCCCCGGCGCAGAAGGCTCGCCCCGCGCCGGTGATCACCACCGCTCGGATCCGATCGTCGCGGTCGCAGGTGTCGAAGGCATCGATCAGTTCGCGTCCCATCGCGGTGGTGAACGCGTTGAGCTGCTGGGGGCGGTCGAGGGTGATGGTGGCGATGGCGTCGGCGACGTCCAGGCGAATATCGGCCATAACCCGACAGCTTGCCACCACACTGACATCGCAGCTCTTGCAGGGGGTTCGCCCGGTACCGAGCGAAGGCTAAGCCGATCAAATGAAGAATGGCTGTTTACTTAGTGCTCGCCTGGCGGTTAGCCTGTCGCCGTGTGCCGGTTGGTCACGGCACCTGACGCCCCGCCGGGGCGGCAGCGCAAACCGGTCGGCCGGCGTCTCGCGCCGTCGGTAGGCAACCCGGAGAACAGGAGTGGGATGGACATCAGCAACGCGGTCGCGGCGGTGACCGGTGGCGCGTCGGGACTCGGTTTGGCGACCGTGCGGGAACTGCACGGCAAAGGCGCGAAGGTCGTGATCATCGACCTGCCGTCGTCCTCCGGTGAGGCCGTCGCGAAGGAACTCGGCGACGGCGTGGTCTTCGCCGCGGCCGACGTCACGAACGAGGAGCAGATCACCGCCGCCCTCGACGCCGCGCAGGAACTCGGCGAACTGCGCGTGGCGGTGAACTGCGCGGGCATCGGCAACGCCATCAAGACCGTGGGCAAGAACGGAGCGTTCCCGCTCGCGGACTTCACCAAGGTGATCAACGTCAACCTGATCGGCACCTTCAACGTGATCCGGCTGGCCGCCGAACGGATCTCGCGCACCGATCCGGTCGGCGAGGAGCGGGGCGTCATCATCAATACCGCGTCGGTGGCGGCGTTCGACGGCCAGATCGGGCAGGCGGCCTATTCCGCGTCCAAGGGCGGCATCGTCGGCCTGACCCTGCCGGTGGCGCGCGACCTCGCGAGCCTGAAGATCCGCGTGGTGACCATCGCGCCGGGACTGTTCCACACTCCGCTGTTCGCCACCTTGCCCGACGAAGCCATCGCCTCGCTGGGCGCGCAGGTCCCGCATCCGTCGCGGCTCGGTGACCCCACCGAGTACGCTGCGCTCGCGCGCCACATCGTGGAGAACCCGATGCTCAACGGCGAAACCATCCGCCTCGACGGCGCGATCCGGATGGCGCCGCGCTGAGTTGACCGTCCTGCTGCTGTCCCACGATCAGCGGATCCGTCGGGGGCCGGCGGCGGAACGGACGCCGGCCACAGTGATCACCGTGACCACCAGCACCGTCATCAGCCTCATGGTGTTCCAAGCGCCCGGATCCGGAATCGGCTCCGCGACCGGCAGGCCCCGCGCGGTCGGGTGATTCCGCGCGGGCGGGGGGAACTCGGCGCGGGGCTGCTCCGCCTGGGGCTGTGTCGGGGTGGTGACCGAGGGCAAGAGCGGAACGACGGGGAAAGCGGGGGCCGGCGGGCCGAGCTGAAGGGGACTCATCGGCACCGCCGGCGGTGCAGGGGCCAGCAAGAGCAAGCAGGTCAGCACCGCACTGCCCGTGGCGGCGCTGCCCACGGCGGCGCTGCCGAGCCCCGATCCACTCGATCCCGGTCCGATCAGGCCCGGCACCAGGGAGCCGAAGCCGCTCCCGGTCGCCAGCCCGAGCAGCAGCAGGGCGCTTCCCGTCGTCGCGCTGCCGGTGCACGCCGTTTGGACGCTCCCCGTGTCCAGCTTCGGTGTCTCGCCCGGGCTGTCCGCGATGACGTTCGAGCCGAGTGCCGCACTCTCCGCGCGGGGCGCGCCACGGTCCAGTTGCTCGTGCCGGGCGGCGCGCGAGCCGCTGTCGGTGGGCCGGTAACCGAAATCGGCGCTGCCGGTGGGAATTCGGATCGGGCCGAGGGACAGCGACCCGCCTTCAGCGGCAGGACCGACGGCGCTGCCGGACGACGGGACATCCGGACCGAGGCTCGAACCGTTCCCCGGGAAGGTCTCCGCTGTGCCGGCGCCCGCACTCCCGGTGGCGATGTCGCCGAGCGGCAGCCACGGCGGGGCCTCCGCGGATGCTTCCAGAGGTTGGACCGCGAGCGTCGCAATGGTCAGGGGAAGCAGGGCGGTAGCGAATCCTCGAGTGAAGCTTCGTGTTCGAGTTGCGCCTCGGTGGCATCGCATGGGCAGTCGCCTCGTCGTTGTCGAAACTGGGCCGGGAGGGGTCACGTCGTGTGCTGGTAGCGGGACAGCGCCAGCTCGAAGGCATCCTTCGACACCAGGTTCCCGCCGGAGTACGGTTCGTCGAGGTTGTAGATCGCTCGGATCACCACACCGACGATGGCGCCGAGCAGCGCGGTCGTCACGACACTGCGTTTGGTGACCTGGACGCCGGAGAGGACCACGCTCAACAACAGCAGCACCGTGCAGATCCACATGGCCAGGTAGAGGAAGCCGGGAACCCGGTAACCGGCGTCCAGCGCACGGTCGGCGCGCGCCTGGGCGACCGCGTCCAAGCTGGTCAGCGCGTTGGTCCGGAGCGTATCGACGTCGGGGTCCGCCGCGTCCACCGCCGCCACCGCGTCACGCAGCGTGTCGAGGGTGTCCTGGGTGGATTGGCTGAGCCGGCCGTGGCCGGCCATGACGGCCCATTCTTCGTCGAGGACCTGCTCGGTGTAGTCGCGTACCAGCCCTTGGATCCGCGCATGGTCGGGCTCCGGCATTCCGTGCGCCGCCCAGTAGGTATCGATCAGTGCCTTGGCTTCGGCGATGGTGTGATTGCGCGCGTTGTCGTACTGCTGCCAGGCGATCACCACGATGAACGCGACCACCGCCATGAAGATCGTGTTGATCAGGTTGAGCACCAGTGCGCCCACGGTGTCGTCGTCGGTCTGCCGCCACGTTTTCGGGTGCAGGCGATCCCCGGCCACGAAGACGATTACCGCGACGAGCGCGGTCACGGCAGGCACGAGAATTTCCAGGGCCATGCGGGGCTCCGTTCTGTCCGGACGGCTCTCGCGAGCACCGCCTCGGCGATCGCAGGGCGTGTCGCACTACGGGTGCCTGCCGGGCGGGCACTCGGCGCGCGCCGAGCCAGGTCGATCAATCCTTCGATTTCGTTCGCGCTGTAGCGGTTCGGATCGCGCCGACAGCGCACGATCCGCGACGGCTGCCCGAAAGGCGGCGCATCGATCTAGAACTGTGGGCGCCGCCGCGCGAACACTCGAGATCAGCGGCCCACGGCGCCCTCAGTAGAGATCGTCCCCGCTACCTTGGTGCCGGTTCGGTAGTCGCCTCCGACAGGTATGCGGCACCTGGTAAGCCGGCGTTGCCGGGACGGGCATTGCGTTGGTCATGCGTGGTCCTCACCCCCGAGATGAATACCGAGACGATCAACGATGGCGCTGTCGACCGCCTGCGTTGTTCGGATCTGATCAGTGGTGCACAGCAAATCGGTACGCGACGCGCGCCTGTGCGAACCAGGCGCTGGTGAATCGTCCTGGACGGCAGGCCGATCTGGACGACACCGATAGTAGACGGCGAATCCGCCTGCACGTGGCGGAATTTCGGATTGTGCCGCCGCGGCTGCGGGCGCCCGGGCGATCGCGACAGAGGTTTGTGGATGCCGAGAGATTGCCGTCGAGCCGGTTCGCGGTGGAGGTAGGTCGATGACGGTGCAGTCGCACATCGGGCATTCGTGCATGGATGCGGCCGAGAAAATCGCAATGAGCTGCCCTAACAGGCTACACCGGACCGAGCGTGCGCCCCGTCGCAGCGGCGATCGTCAGCGTGGTTCCGCGTGTGCCGACAGTGGAAACGAGTAGTTAGCTACTCGCGTCCGGGGGCCGCGGGTCGGCGCACACTCGACCGGACCGCCGGGAATGTGCCTCCCGGAGGAGGTGATCATGAGAAACGATTCGCGAACAATGCTTGTCGCGGCGGCCGTAGCGGGACTGCTCGGCGTCGTGTCGATACCGATCGCGGCAACAGAGCCCGTGCCGACCCTACCCGTCCCGCCGGTCGCGACGTCGGAACCGGTCTGGCCGCCTACCGAGCCACAAAAGGGCTCGACGACGACTACTACGACTACGACTACGACGTCGACGACAGCGCAAGCGCCTGTCTCGACGACCCCCGTCCGCACGACCACGTCGCCACCGATCGCGACGACTGCGCAGTCACCGATCGCGACGACGCCACAGCCGCCGATCACCAGTTCACCTCCGATAACGTCGGCGACAACCTCCGTCGAGATAGGTCCCGCGCCGGTCGTCACGACCACCGCCGAGGACCCGACGCCCACCGAGCCGACCGGTGGGCGTCCGCCCACGGCGCAACCACCCGATGGCGGCCGCCAGGACTCGGATGCGGGCGACCTGCTCGGCCTGAGCGGATTCCTCCTCGCCCTCGGCGCCGCACTGCTGCTGGCGCGCGCCCGGCGCAAGGGCCGGGAGGGTGCTTCGCCCACGCGTAACGATGATCCGCGTCCGCCGCAGGTAGGCGTGCGAGTGGTCGCGAACTCCGCCCCGACGATCCACATCCGCCAGGTCGTCCGCGCTCCGGTCGTACGGGTTCGGCTGCGCGCGGGCGAGCCGTGGCTGCACATCGAGGAGGTACACGGATGACAAGTCCAGCGTCGATCAGTGCTCAGGCGATTCTGTTCCGGAACGCCGCGCACGATGCCGGTGTGGGGGAGCTGGCGGAGTGCCTGCGGGAAAGGGGCATCGAACACCTGGCCCTGCGCCGAGTGCCGGGCGCCGCCGCGATACTGCGGTCGGCGGCGCTGCGGGAGGTGGCGGAGACGATCCACGGGCTGCTCGAGATCGACCTCGGCAGTGTCGCCATCGGGGGCTGGCGCCGCTACGACCGGCTGCGCCGAGCGGCGATACGCACCCGCTCGGGCGGAGTCGAACAAGTCACCCTGGCCGAACACGAGATCACCCATTCCTGTCGACCGTCCCTCGACGTCACTGTCGACGGGAACCCGGTCGGTGAGTTCGCGGTGGAGATCTGCGTCGCGATCCTGCTGGAGCCGCTGACCTCGACGGTCCGCGACGGCACGCTGGTGGCACTCGGCCCCGGCAACTGCACTGTGACGGTCTCGATCGGAACGCCGGAACTGGGACCGATCATGAAGCGCGAACGGACACTGCGCACCGCGACCATGATCGACCTCCGGTGGCCCATACCGCTGGTCGAGCGACCCGCGGCACCGCCCGCGCCGCTGCCGGCCGGTCGCGGCCCCGGGGTGCGTCCACCCCGAACGCGCTGGACCGCGGGGTGATGCGGGATCGGCTCCGCGAGAACGACCCTCTGTTGCTCGATAGCGTGGCAACATCAAGGGTGCCGAATCGGAGTGTGCCGTTCACACTCGCACCGCTGACGATCGGCGCAATGGGACTGCCCTGGGGCGCGAAACCCGCACCCAGACAACAGAAGAGCCACATATGAACAGATACGCGCACTATGTCGGCACCCTGCCCGCGGAACTGACGACGGGCGATCGCGCCGTCATGCAGTGGTTCACCGACCACAGCGAGGGATGGCCCGTCACCGCCGTGCCGTGCGACCTCGACCCGGACTGGATTCTCGACTACCTCCGCACGCGCAAGCACCATACCGACGTCTTCGAGGTCGTCCGGGCAGGTGACTACGCCGACTACGGCGATTTCCCCAGCTATGGCCTGCGGGCGGGGCGTACATTGCAGCCGCGGCATGTATCGATGGACCGGGTCGAGCGAATCGGCGGGGTCGTGGAGGCGTTCGAGTCGCTCCGCGGCGAGCGGCCCGAGCTGGCGAGAACGAAAGTGCAGATCAGTCAGCCGAATCCGCTCGATCTCGCGATGTTCGTGTTCGCGGGGGCCGCGGTCTCGAACGGGCTTCCTGTCGGGCCCGCTCTGCGCCGCTCCCGTCTGGTGGTGAATGCGATCCGGCAGCTACCGGTGTTCACCGAAGCGGTGGTGCAGGAGGTGACCGAAGTCCTCGACCGGTACGGTGACCGGGTCGTCTGGCAGCTGGAGTCGCCGCTGGCGCTGCTGAGTATGGTCAAAGCCGAGCAGCTGTGGTCGCAATGGGCGCTCGGCCCGCTGGTCGCACGGCAGCTCGCGGGATTCCTCGGGCGGATGCACGAACTCGGGGCCGAGGTCATCGTCCACCTGTGCTATGGCGACTACCAGCACAAGAGCCTGCTGAGCCCGCGCAGTCTCGCCCCGGCGGTCCAGTTGCTCGGCCGAACGGCACGACTGCTGAACAAACAGGGGACGCCGCTACCGCCGGTGCATATTCCGTGCGCGTACGGTGCCGAGCCCGCCCCGCTGAATCCACGGTTCTACGCGCCGTTGCGCAAGCTCGATCCGGGTTGGCGAGCGATCGCCGGTGTCGTTTCTCCGGATTCCGGTGCGGACAGTGCCGCTGCGCTCGGTCTCTTCGAAGCAGCGGCCGGCCGGGAAGCCTACGGTGTCGCGACCGCGTGCGGACTCGGCCGCTGTAGCGTCGACGACGCGCGGCGGGCGGTAGCGAACACGGTCTCGGTGGCCGCCGCCGGCGCCGGTCGAGAACCGTAGTCCGCGCCGCCGGCGAACGCCGTAGGGCGAATTACGTTGTCCGGACACCGCTCTCGTGCCGAGGGCGATGCCGCCTACGTCTGCGCGACGGTCGGACCGTTGCTATGTTGCTAGCGTGAGCGGGGCGCCGAGCTCTGGAGACAGGGCTCGGCAGGCACGTGTACCCGCTCACCGACCCGTACTCGCCGATCCTGTTCCAGCACTTGGAGTCACATCCTTGACCACACCACAGTCCCCGATGTCCGCGCCACACGCCACTGGATCCGGAGCGTGCCCCGTCCAGCACGGATCTCCTGCCGACGCGGACGTCCTACGAGTTCCGCTGCACACGAAGGAGTTCGTCGCCGACCCGCATCACGCCTACCGCGAGATGCGTCACCAGTACGGCTCGCTGGTGCCGATCGAGCTGGCGCCCGGTGTCCCGGCCACCCTCGTGATCGGCTACCAGACCGCGGTGCGGATTCTCAGCGACCCGGACCATTTCCCAGCTGATCCGCGGACATGGCAGAAGACCATTCCCGAGACCTCTCCCGTCCGGCCGATGATGGAGTGGTACCCGGCCGCACGCTACAACACCGGACTGGCGCACGACCGCTACCGCAGCGCCTCCGTCGACGCCATCGACGGGATCGATTTGTTCGACGTGCCCTCCATGGTCGAGCGCATCGCCATCCCACTGATCAACGCGTTCTGTGCGGCCGGAACCGCCGATCTGGTGACCCAGTACGCGTTCCCGCTCGTTCTCGAGGTGCTCAACCAGATGGTCGGCTGCCCGGCCGAGATCGGTGAGCGGGTGGCGGCCGGTATGGCCGCGCGCTTCGACACGGTCCGCGGTCCCGAGGGCATGAAGATGGTCAAAGAGGCGCTGATGCAGTTGATCCGGATCAAGCGCCAGCAACCCGGCGACGACGTCACCTCGCGCTTGGCCCATCACACCACCGACCTCGACGACGTCGAGATCTTCGCCCAGCTCATGAGCTTCTACGGAGCGGGTTTCGAAGCGCAGCGCAATCTGATCACGAACGCCTTGCTGCTGATGATCACCGACGACAGGTTCCGGTTCGGCGACGTCCTCGGGCGGAATCTGTCCACTACCGACGCGCTCGACGAAGTTTTGTTCAACGACCCGCCGATGGCGAACTTCTGCACGACGTATCCGCGGCAGCCGATCATGGTCGACGGCGTCTGGCTGCCCGCCGACCAGCCGGTCGTCATCAGTCTCGCGGGCTGCAACAACGATCCGCAGATCCGCGGTACCGACGAGCCAGGGGGCAGCCGTATCGGCAACCGCTCCCATCTGGCGTGGAGTGCGGGCCCGCATGCCTGTCCGGCGAAGTCGGTCGCGTACATGACGGTGCAGAACGCCATCGATCAGTTGCTCGACGCCCTGCCGGAGATCCAGTTGGCGAAACCGGCGAACGAACTGCAGTGGCGGCCGGGTCCGTTCCATCGGGCGCTGATGGCCTTGCCCGTCGTCTTTCCCAAGTCCCCGCCGGTGACCATCGTGTAGCGGCGCCCACCCGATGCGTGGCCGCTATTCGAAGCGGCGGCCGTCATCCGGGGCGTCCGTCGGTACGGCGTGGCTGCCGGAAACTATCTGCGCGGGCGCCTACCATGATCATGCTGTGCGACGTGGCGGCGCCGCACGGCGAACGGGGAAGCGGCCCGCCCGGCGTAATCCGACGTCGGGCGGGCCGTTGTATTCCGGCCTCCCGCCGTCTGTCCCGAGCCGCAACGCGGTTCGGTCCGTCGTACCGACTTCCTCGCCCGCGCAGATCCGTTCCGCGTCCGGCGGTGTCGCCGCGGATGAAGAGTTCTGTCGCGCAATGGATGTGCCGAAGTGTTTGTCGCCGGGCGGCGCGGGTAGGCAACGACGAATGGCGTATGTCAGGAGGTCGGAATATGGCAACGAACAATAGTGTCGGGCAGTTGCGCAGCGTGGTGCTGGACTGCCCCGAACCGCGCAAACTCGCCAGGTTCTACCGCGAGCTGCTCGGAGGAGACCTGCTCGAAGACGACGACGACAACTGGGTGGTGCTGGTCGAGACCTCCGGTAGACGTATCGCCTTTCAAACAGCGCCGCAATACAAGCCGCCGCGCTTTCCCGACCCCGAGGCGTCCCAGCAAGTCCATCTCGACGTGCTGGTGGACGATATCGCGCAAGCCGAGCCCGCGGCCCTCGCCCTGGGTGCGACACTGGTCCAAGCCGAAACCGACGGTGCGTTCCGGGTGTACGCCGATCCGGTAGGCCACACCTTCTGCTTGGTGTGGCTTCCGGAGTAACTTCGCCCCCGGCTCGTCACCCGACTGACGATCGCGCTCGATCCGCGCGATAGGTGGGGGTGACGAGCCGGGTGACGGCCGATCAGCTCACTCGGGCGGGGCCGGTCGCCGGATCTCGTCGGCCACCGAACCGCCCGCGATGTCGGCCGCGAGGCCGATCTCCTCCTCGTAGCGGTGGTCGACCTGCACTCCGTCGCTGTCGCAGGTGATGTCCTCGAGTTTCTCGGACCGGGTTTCCTCGCGCGCTGGGACTCGGTCCGGATCGACATCGGGCTCCTCTTCGGCGAGCCGGTCTCCGATCGGCCGTGGATGAGCTTGCTCCCATGCCGTCACGCCGTACTTCGTGGCTCCGGTCCAGTGCTCCGGCGGGTCCATCCCGGCCTCGAGCGGGTCGGAACGCAGCCGGTCCTCGTCGAGGTCCTCGGCGCTGCTCAGCGCCGCCGGATCGGTTTCGACCGAGTCGGGCGCGCCCGTGTCCTGGGGCGGGTCGTAGGTCTCGTTGGGTTCGGTCATCGCTGCCTCCTCTCCTGCACTGAGCGACTTCCCGCTACTCTCCCCGGCAAACCCCGGGGAACCGTCGCGGCGAGCGGCCGCGATCACCTGCCGGAGCCGGGCATCGTGGCCGGTACTGCGGCGATGGTCATCTCCGGGTGAAAACGCCGAGGTGTTCGGTGTCGTAGTACTCGAGTGTGAGTTCGTCGCCCTTGAAGGTGGCCTGTGAGACCGAACCACGATTGGCGTTCTCGCCAGAAGGAGTGAAGACGAACCTGTCGCCGTCCCAATGCGTCAGAGGGAAGGTCATATTGTTCGGACCGAGACTGAGTGTCAAGGAGTCGCCGACGGCACTGACTGTCGCCGGGCCGTAGTAGGCGTTGTCGTATGTGCCCACATATGACGCCGTGGGGCGTGCGGGGGCCGGGTCGGCAGGCGGCTGGTCACCGGCCAGGGCGCCCGCGGGCGCACCCAGCGGCGCGAGCGCCGTACGGTACAGCGTGCGCCAGTCCTGCTGGATCTTGCCGAACTGGACCAGGTCGGCGAACTCGGCGTTGAGCGTTTCGGGGACGCCGATCGGCGCCGCGTTGGTCAGTGTCACGATGCCGACGTCCGCCGAGGGGATCAAGGTGAACGCGGTCCCCGCACCCAGACCGAACGCGCCGGAATGACCGAGGACGACGCGGCCGGAGGCGGAATCGCTGACGTTGAAACCGAATCCGTAGAACCCGGCGCGCGCGTCGGGCGTCTTCGGCGGTGCCGACAAGGCTTGCGGGGAGACGGCGGGCAGCAAGTCCTCCGTCGGCACCAGCACCGAGCCGCCTGCGGAGCCGTTCGCGAGCACCATCGACATCCATTTGGTCATGTCGGCTACCGAGGAACTGACCCCGCCCGCCGGGGACTGCGTGTCCGGTTGCCGCTGCGGATTCGCCACCTCGTACTTCCCGTCGACGAGCACGTGTCCCTCGGCCCGGTTCGGACGCGAGACGAAGTCGGCGTAACGCGAGCTGGTCGCTTTCATGCCGAGCGGGCCGTAGATCGTCTGCTGGGACAGCGTCTCCCAGTCGGTGCCCGCCGCGGTGGCCACGGCGACGGCGGCCGCGGTCAGGCCGAAGTTGGTGTACTCGTAGGAGTCGCGGAAGGCGCCCAGCGGCAACAACCGGAGCCGGTCGAGTATCTGCTGCCGGTCGTAGCCGAGGTCCTCCAACAGGTCGCCCGCGTGATCGGGCAGGCCGGAGCGGTGTGCGTACAGGTCGCCGACGGTGACGTGCTCGGTGACGTAGGGGTCGGCGAGCGCGAAAGTCGGCAGCAGCCGGCGCACCGGAGTGTCCCATTCGACGCCTCCGGCGGCGATCCGGCGCGCGACGACCGTAGCTCCGATCGGTTTGGACACCGACGCCAGCTGGAAGACCGTGTCCGGGTCGACCTTCTCCTTGGTGATGACACTGCGGACGCCGAAGCCTTTGCTGTACACGACCTTGCCCTCGTGCACGACGGCGACCGCCATGCCGGGTATGCCGGAGGAGGCGAGCAGCTCTTCGGCGAGGTGGTCCAGCTCGCCCACCGCGTCGTCGATCCGTCCGTCCGGGATCGGCACGCCCGCGGCTCGGTTGGGCAGCACCGCGGAACTGGAGGGCGCCCCGGCTCCGCCGGAGTCCGTCTCGCCGCCGCATCCGGTCAAGGCGAGCACGGCGGCCGTCGCCGTCGCCATGGGACCGAGCAGTACCCGCTGCCGTGTGCTCACCGGTCGCCTCCTGGCTTTCGTAGCGACAAAAGACCAGATAAAGGCTAGTTCAGGTGATGTTGCTGAGGGGTGGGTTCAGAAGTCTTCGACGTGCGGCGGGGCGAGGGGAGCGGCTTCACCCCGCCGCGTACCGGCCGGCGGCCGCCAGGAAACGGACGGCGACCTATCCGGCGGCGGGCGTCTTGCGGATCTCCACGATCGGAAGTACGAGGGCGGCAGGGGAGTTCGCCGGAACGACAGGGCGTACTGGTGCGATCGGGGCGATGCGCCGGTATCCCGTACCCACCGGCGGCCGGTTGTCCACCTCGCCTTTGTTGGGCCAGTAGGCCGCCGCGCGCTCGGCCTGCGCGACGATCGTCAGCGAGGGGTTGACGCCCAGGTTGGCCGAGACCGCCGCACCGTCGACGACGCTGAGCGTGGGGTACCCGTACACGCGGTGGTAGGCGTCGATCACGCCGTGCTCGGCGTCGGCTCCGATCGCCGCCCCGCCCAGGAAATGCGCCGTGAGCGGGATGTTGAAGATCTCGCCCCAACTGCCGCCCGCGATGCCGCCGATCCGCTCCGCGACCCGCCTGGTCACGTCGTTGCCCACCGGAATCCAGGTCGGATTGGGCTCGCCGTGGCCCTGCTTGCTGGTGAGTTTGCGGCCGAACAAGCCCCGCTTGGTGTACGTGGTGATCGAATTGTCCAAGTGCTGCATGACCAGCGAGATGATGGTCCGTTCACTCCAGTTCTTGGTGCTCAGGAAGCTGAGCAGGTCCATCGGGTGCCGCAGCACCATGGCGAGGAAGCGCAGCCAGCGCGGAATGCGGCCACCGCCGTCGACCATGAGCGTCTGGA
>NZ_BAFS01000118.1 GCF_000308415.1 Nocardia asiatica NBRC 100129
GCCGGCACCGCGCAGTACGCGGTCATGTGCGCGCGGTTGTTCCAGAGGTAGCTGCCCACGCGGTCGCCTTCCTCGATGCCGAGCGCACGTAAGGCGTGGGCGAGGCGCGCGGCATCGTGCCCCAACTCGGCGAACGTCATCTGGTCGACGCCGTCGGGTGTCCAGGTCGTGACTCGCGCCGTGCCGTGCACGGTTGTGGCGTAGCGCAGCAGCGTCGCCAGGGACAGCGGCTCGTCCTGCATCGTGCTCAACATGGAAGGCTCCGTTCGATGGGTAGCGTGCGCCGGCGCGTAGGCGCGCGACAGTGGTAATGGGGGAGAGGTGTGGTACTGGAACGTCAGCGGCGGTGGGCGCCCGGTGTCCACATGGGCCGCAGCAGCAGCGCCTCGTGGATCGCTTGGGCGACCGCCGCTGTCCGGGTGGTCGCGCCGAGCTTGCCGAGGATGCGCTCGACGTGGTGAGCGATCGTCCGCTCGCTGAGGTACATGCGAGCGGCGATGTCGGCATTGGTGAGCCCGGCGCAGAGGTGGTCCAGGACCTCGAATTCTTTGGCCGTCAGCTGGTGCGGCGGCTCTTCGCGATGCACGACTGCGCAGACACGAAGATTGTTGGACGACCAGTCGATCCGGTACCACTTCGAGCCACGCCAGCGGAACGAGCCGGACCGCGGGGCCGACCGCACGTTCAGCCCACCCAGCAGGGTCGCGACCTGCTGCATGTCGACGTGTGGCACATCATCTGCGCAGAACACCAGTCGGCCATCCTCGACCACCGCCACCTCGGCGTCCGGCCCCACCGGCGTGGCGTCCAACAGGGCCGCCACGACCGGCAGAGATCGCTCCAGCACCGCGAGCTGCGCCGGCGAAGGGATGAGGCGGGCGCGGGTGCTCAGGTGCACGTAGCCCGCGTGCTCGCCGGTTTCGGTGTAGTAGCCGATCGACATCCCGCCGTTGAACCCTGCCGGGCACAGGAACTCGCGAGCCGACTCGCTGTTCTCGTAGGTGTAGTCCGGGTCGACCCACCACCGTATCGGCGGTCGAGTCCTGTCCCGGCGGATGCTTGTCAGCGCCGGGTCCCGCGCGAGCAGTGACCGTGTCGTCATCAGTCGCAGCTCCTCGGGCCCGTACCCGCGCTGCGCGAGCACGTGCATCGAGCCGCTGGCCAGGTCGGGGCGTGTGACGATCGCCGCATCCACGTCCATCAACGTGCCGATGCGCTGGAGCAACTGCCCGTGCGGTCGGACTCCGCGTAGCGCGTCCGCGGCAATCGAGGCGAGTTCGTAGCCGAACGCGTCCACCGCTCGCTCGTCCATGTCGCCTGCTCCACGCCACCGATGCCCCGTCCTGCCCATTGTGACGCTTTCAGCCCGCGGCGTGAACACCTGGACGGCGATCTGCCCACGGCATCGCGCGCTCCAACTGCGCGGCCACCGCGATGAGCAGCGACTCCTGGCACATGTCCGCGGCAAGTTGTACGCCGATCGGCATGCCGGCCGAGGACTGCGCCAGCGGCAGGCTGATCGCAGGCAGGCCGGTTTGGTTGAACGGCGGCGTGAAGGACAGGTAGTTGTGGAACAAGTCGCACCAGCTGTTCGCATCGAGGCTGTAGTCGTTGTGGTCGAGGAAGCCGAGCGGCAGCGCCGTGGTGTTCGTCGTCGGAGTGATCAGGATGTCGTAGTCGGTGAAGAAGTTGCCGAATATCCGGCTCGTCTCGTTCTGGATCGCGAGTGCCTCGCCGAACTGTCGGGCGGTCATCTGCTGCCCGGCGCGGTAGGCGATCAGGTTGCTCGCCTCGAGGCTCTCCTCGGACGGAGCGATGCCCGAGAGCGCGCTCGCCGCCTCCGTCATGTCGGTCGCGAACTGGATCCAGAAGCAGTGCTCGGCGATCATGAATCGCTCCCAGTCGAACACCGGGGTTGCGGTCTCGACGTGGTGGCCCAGGCTTTCCAAGATGGCGCCGACTGCCTGGACGGCGGAAGCGACCTCTGGCTCGACGGGTGTTCCGGCCCACGAACTGGTGTGCAGGGCGATACGCAGCCCGCGCCGGTCGGCGGTCAGCTCGTCGGTGTAGGGACGGGCCGGCGCCTGGACCCGATAGCGCTCGCCCGGTACCCAGCCGGCGACCTGGTCCAGGATGCCGGCCACGTCTCGGATGCTGCGGGTGATCACGAATTCGGAGGCCAGCCCCGTCACACCCTCGCCGTGGCCGGGTCCCAGTGACACCACCCCCCGGCTGGGCTTGAGCCCCACCGTCCCGTTGTAGGAGGAAGGGATGCGGATCGAGCCGCCGGCATCGTTCGCGTGCGCGACCGGCACGCCGCCTGCCGCGACGAGTGCGCCGCTGCCACCGCTGGAGCCGCCGACCGACCGGCTCAGGTCCCACGGATTGCGTGTCGAGCCATTCGCCAGCGGCTCGGTATTGCCGCCGTAGCCGAACTCCGGCGTCGCGGTCATGACGGTGGTTGCCAAGCCGGCGCGGCGAAAGCGCGCCATCAGTTCGGTGTCGTAATCCAGGGTGACCCCGTGCTCGCCGGTGATACGGCTTCCCCACTTGAACGGTACGCCCGCCGCATGGCAGATGAGGTCCTTCAACCCGAAGGGCGCGCCAGCGAAGGGGCCGTCGGGGTTGTAGTCGAGGGGGCGGTCCCACGGCTCGTTGACGCAGGCGTTGATCTGCGGTTGTACCTTTCCGATCGCCTCGACGGCGACGGTGTGCACCTCCTCGGCGGACACCTCGCCACTGCGGATGAGTTCCGCAAGCCCGGTCGCGTCCTGCCGGGTGTACTCCTCGATGTTCATCTCACTTCTCCGTCCGTCGGTTGCCCGTTGGAGCAAGTAAAGTGAGTCGGAGCACACCTTCCTAGGGCAGATCTGCCCAATCGCCCGTCGGGTTGTGGTCGTTCATTGGCTCCGGGGCGAGCGCCGGATGGACCTCTACACGACCCGCCTGCTACGGGGCGGCGTTTATCGACGAACAACCCGGGTCTCGATGGACCACGTCGCCGGCCTGGACGACCACGAGGGCCCGTGGAAGCAATCCCAGTGCGCAAAGCCGAGTCAGGCCAGTCGTCTGTCCGCACTGAGCCACGAACGATCCGCACCCGCATCGCCACGGCCGCCGTCAGATCCGGACGGTTCCCCGGCGTTCGTATCTCAGCGTGCTCGTCGACCGTAAACTTCACCAGCCCGTTATGAGCGCGATCGATCAACCTCTGCATAATGCAGAATCACTAAGCAATAGCTGCGCTAGACTTGGGCGCACGATTCGACCCACAGTATGGGCCAGCGTGGAGCGATTTCGAGGTGGTCGCGTTGGTTACGCGATTCGAAACGAGGCTGCAAACGGCCGCAAACGAGGGCGGCCTCGTGCGCTGTCCGCGCGACGAGATCCGGGAGCAAGCTGAGGAGACCACGCGCCTACTTCGAGAGCTCGTTCCGTGTTCCGCCTACCTCCTCAGCGCGTGGGACCCCCTCCTCGGCAAGCATGGTCATCGAGAACTGGCTAGCGACGGCTACTCGAAAAGGACTATCGAGCACATCAACGATGGTTTCGTAAAGGATAATCCGGCCTTCCCGCTGATGCGCATGCGAACCTCTGGAGCGCTGCGGTGGCGGGATATGGCCCGCGACTGGAACCTCGACTTCGCGGGGACCATTACTGCTGAGGAGTTCCTCATACCGGAGGGGTTTCACGAAGGGACGACCTTCTGTTTGCGGCTGCCGGATGGCCGGTACACCGGTTCGCTGCACATGAGCTGGTCGAAGCCCTCCGATGCCACCGACGAGGGGCGGGAGACTCTCGAACGGTTCCGGGGACTCTTTGCCATGGTGTGTGACACGCTCCGCACACCGAAGACCCTCGTCGATACGCTCGCTCCGGGAGCCGGGGCGGTCATCGTGTCGTCTCACGGGATGGTCGCCGAAGTACCCGGCCACGAGACCGGGCCCAAATTGGCCGAGGACAGCGCCCTGCTGCACCTTCTCACCCGTCTGGCCGGGAGCTGGCAGCGCTGTAGTTTTCTCTGGCCGAAGCGGTCCGGGCCCTGCTGGAGAATCACGGTGGTCCCCTGTCCAGACGGTGTAGCTCTGGTGACTGCGGAGGCCACACCGTGGCCGTACGGCCTGACGCCCCGCGAGTTGGAAGTCCTGCATCTCATAGCGAGCGGCTTGTCCAATCCCAAAATCGCCCAGCGCCTATTCATAAGCGTGCGGACCGTGTCGACCCACGTGGAGCATATCTTGACCAAGCTGTCCTGCTCGACGCGCTCACAAGTCGTTGCTATTGCGGTCAGCCAGGGGTTGCTCCTCGGCGAAAATCCATGAGGGAGCGGGTCTTTCCCTTTTGGGACAACATTCTGTAGCGAGCGCGGTCGTCGTGGCCGCCAAGCAGATGCCGCATGAAATGGTGCGCGCGCGAGACATTTACGCGGGAAGTAATCCCACGCCACATCCACTTACCCGCGTTTGCTGGGCAAACTTTTCCGACATACCTGCGGTCGTGGTGGGAAACGCTGACCTTGTCCCCACCACCTGAGACATCGCCTCTCTGCTACACCGACTCGCGGTGGAGTCCTCGAGCACCGCGGGCGCCGGCTATCCCAGCGCGAGGGCCGGCCGCCGGTGCGTCCACGGCGACGCCTCCTCTGAGCGTGCCGCCAGCCGCAGGACATCGGTCTCCCGGAAACGCCTGCCGACTATCTGCATGCCCACGGGAAGGTTCCCTGGAGTAAATTCGACGGGAACGCTGGCCGTCGGGTGCATCGACAGATTGAAAGGCCATGTCAAGACCCAGCCCAGCCACATGTGAACATGCTTGCCGGCAACAATATCTGGGCCAGAGGACATTCCTTCGGCAGACGGAGGCGGAACTGCGATGGTCGGGCAGACCAGGTAGTCGTACTTGTCCAGAACTCTCTGCGTCTGGTCATACCAGCGACTGCGAGCGATGTCCATTTTGATGCAGTCGGCCGCCGACCTGGCGTTACCCAGGTCGAACATCTCGAGGATGAAGTCACACATGCGCGTGCGATTCTCCGGCGTCGCGTACTTCTTGAATAGAGCAGACAACGACGCCCACTTGACCAGCTCGGCCTCGTAAACCTCCTCGGTCACCTTGATCGGAACCTCTTCGACCTGGCAGCCGAGATCACTCAACGTCGATACCGCCTTCTCGACGACCTCCCTGACTCGCGGGTCCACAGCCCAGCCCACATCGGGTGAGTACGCGATCTTCGCGCCGCGAACATCGCCTTGAAGCGCGCCGAGCCAGTCCTCCCCGGTGTCCGGCAAGGAAAAGGGCATCCCGTGCATCCGGGCCTGCCCAAACCGCCATCAAGAGAGCGGCGCCCCGGACGGCCCATGTCATGGGTCCGAAGTTCAGAAGACTCTCATAGTGAGTCTCCAGGATTCCGGAGGGTTCGCCCGAATTGCGGCTTCAAGCCGAAGGTTCCGCAACAAGAGGACGGGATCCGAATGGGCCCGCCGCCATCGATTCCCTCGGTAATCGGAGCCATAGCGGCAGCGACTGCGGCCGCGGAGCCTCCTGATGACCCGCCGGCCGTATGCTCGAGATTCCAGAGGTTGCGCGTGGGACCGAAGATGAGGTTATTCGTGAATGGTGAATGCGCGAATTCTGGCGAGTTGGTCCGGCCGACCTGAATCGCTCCAGCCCTCTACGATCGCTCGACAATGATTGCGTCCTTATCGGGTATGTTGCCCTTGAGCGCCCACGACCCGAACGTCGTCTCGATTCCTTCGACACGGTGATGTCCTTGATCGCGATGGTCACACCGTGCAGAGCCCCCAGTTCTTTGCCGGAAGTGACCGCAGCCTCCGCCTCGCGAGCCTTCGCACGCGCTCGCTCGTGAAGTGTGAAGCAGTACGCGTTGACCTGAGGGTTGATCCGGTCGGCTTGATCGAGGAAAGCATCCACCACCTCAACTGGCGAGAGAATCTTCTGCCTGATCTTCGCCGCCAATTCCGTGGCATCCATCAGACAGATCTCATTCACGCCCATGGCCCTCTCTTTCTAGGTAAATAGCAAATCAATGTCCACGACTCGTGAAGCGTTCGATCGCCTGGGCCTCGTCAGCTAGCAGAGACTCGCATCCGCCAAGGCGACAGCCTCAGCGCTTCGTTTATCTGCTCCTCGCCGACACACGTAGGATCTCTGCCTGAGTACGCCGAGGCCATATGTCAATCGACCGATTTTGCGTGACCCGAATCTGCCCAGACCAGCCTCCGTCGATGCCGCCGGCGGCGCCTTTCGCTCTAACGGGTGCGTCGTATCGGGAAGGCACTGTGCCGTGCCCGCAATAGCCGACGTCCTTCGCGGCGGCCACGTCGGCGACGAGCTTCCGGCGGGATTGATACGCGGGTGATGGTGATCGCCTGGTCGGCGGCGAGCAGGTGCAGGAGGAGTACGCCAATGTCGAGACCGTGGTCGTCGGTGACCACGTTGCGACCCTCCCTGAGGTAGAAGGTGCCGCCAGTGAGGTCGGCGGTGGATGGTGGCGCCGTCGCGGTGCGCGGTCTGTCCGGCGCGGGAGGCTGATCAGAGGCTGGCGCCGTAATTGCCTCCGAGCCCGCCCGATGTCGCTGGCTCCCCGGCCGGGAGCGCCTCTGCAACGGGCTCTGCATCTGCCAAGTCGGGAGCACAAATCCGTCAGTTGACGTATGGCGATGCGGTTGTTACGGAACCATCCTGTCAACAGCCGAATCAACACCGAGGAATGGAGTAGCGGCGCTATGAGCAAGAAACTTGTCGATGACGCGATCATCATCGTGGTCGACATGATCAGAGATTTCCTCGAGCCCGGCAAGGAGTGGGTGATCGACGCCGGGCGCGATATGTATCCCAAGACGAAGGAGCTCCTCGAGTTCGCTCGAGCGAATAAGGTGCCGATCGCCTATAGCGCGTCGCATTTCTCGGGTGGGGATCACGGCGGTGGGGACGACCGCCTCGACGACTACTGGCATCAGACGCGCAACAGTTGCATCCCGGGAACCTCGGGAGTCGAGGTTGTAGATACGCTCCGGCCGGAGGCGTTCAGCGAATACGAGGTCTACATCCAGAAGTGGAAGTACAGCTCCTTCTATGCCTCGAAGCTCGACGTGGTTCTCAGCAATCCACCGTTCCGGGGTCGGGATACGATCATCGTCACAGGAATGGCCACGAACTTCTGCTGCCTCACCACCACGATCGATGCTTTCAATCGGGATTACAAGGTCATTTTTGTCGACGACCTGAATTGCACTTTCGACGGTATTGACGGCACGCCCGCCGAGACGATGCATCGGGTCACGGTCGAGACCCTGAAGCAGGGCTACGCCGAGGTTATCGACGCGGAGACCCTCATGGGCCGGTTGCGTGCGGACGTCGCCATTTCCGGGTAGGAAAGGCGCGACGACTCCGTCGCAGTACGGCCGAACCGGCGAACCCTGACACCAATTACTCGCGGCGCTGCTGGCTTGGCTGGTAGCGCCGCGATCAGGGTAACAGTCGAGATCCACGTGAGGAACGTCAGGAATGAAATGGTTGGTGTACGGGAGGGTGAAGTCATGACGCGCACGATCGGTGATATTGCTCCGATAGCCGCGCGGCGATTCGGGGCCCGCGCCGCGTTCGTTATCGAGGGTCGGACCGTGTCGTTCGTCGACCTGGAGCGTCAGTCGAATCGTGTCGCGAACGGACTCACGAGCACCGGCGTCGTAGCGGGCGATCGAGTTGTGCTGTATGGACACAACTGTGTCGAATGGATCTTCGCCTACTACGGGATCGCGAAGACCGGTGCCACGGTGATACCCGCGAATGTCATGCTGACCCCGGAGGAGGTCAGCTTCATCACCGAGGATGCCGGCGCGCGAGTTGTCGTTGCGTCGGCCGATCGAGGCCGGGCGCTGCTCGAGGCACGAGCGGACCAGACTGCGCAGGTCGTCGCGTGGGGCGGCTCGAGCCCCGGCGCGGCAGCGTTCTCGGACTGGCTCACCTGCGGCGGCCCCGATTTCGCTCCTGTGGCGCGGGAGACCGGGGATCTCGCCGCGATCTGCTACACGTCGGGGACGACGGGTCGCCCCAAGGGAGCGATGCAGAGTCATCGTTCGGTGATCGGCGCCGCGACGGGGACGGCGACGATGGGAGCGAGAGGTCCGCATGACCGGATCGTGAGCGCTCTGCCGCTGCCGCACGTCTATGGATCGTGCGTGTTGAATGCTTCGGTGATGGCCGGCTCGTGCTTGATCATGATTCCCCGCTTCGATGAGGTGGCGGTTCTGAGTGCTATCAGCGAGCAGGCTGCCACACTGATGGATGGTGTTCCGACCGCCTACTACTATCTGCTGGCGCATCCCGACTTCGACAAATACGACCTGTCGAGCCTGAAGCGTTGCTGGGTCGGTGGCCAGACCCTGCCGGCGGCCAAGTCGGTCGAGTTCACAGAGCGAACGGGCTGCCCCGTTCATGAGGTCTGGGGGATGACCGAACTGGCGGGTGTCAGCAGCGCCAATCCCGTGGTCGGCCCCAACAAGCCCGGGACGATCGGAATCCCTTTCCCCGGCAACGCAATGCGGATCGTCGACGCAAATGATGCGAGCAGAGAGATGCCCGTGGGGGAGCGCGGCGAGCTGATGTTCCGGGGGCCGCTCGTGATGCAGGGCTACTACGGCAACACGGCTGCGACGTCGGACACCATCGAACCGGACGGCTGGCTCCACACCGGCGATATCGCAACGATGGATGAGGACGGGTACTTCACCATCGTCGACCGCAAGAAGGACATGATCCTGACTGCCGGTTTCAACGTCTATCCCGCGGAGATCGAGCGCGTACTGTGCATGCATCCCGCGGTCGCTCTCGCTGCCGTGGCGGCCGTACCCGACGCGATGAAGGGCGAATTGGCAAAGGCCTATGTCGTGGTGAAACCCGGCGCGGAGGTCAGCAGGGAGGCGCTCATCGCGCACTGCCGCGCTCACCTGGCCGCATACAAGGTTCCCCGCGCGGTCCAGTTCGTATCTCAGTTGCCTGTCACCTCGTCCGGGAAGATCATGCGCCGCCTGCTCGGCGACTATGACGACGGCAGCCGCTGAGAGCGTGTCGACGGATGGATGGGGCAGGTGATCAGCGTGTCGCCCGCGACTCCTGCCCCCACCACACCGGGCGGCCTACTTGCGTGTATCGGTCAAATGCTGCATGCCGCTGGCCGATGTGGATCGCTGCGTCGACCATGTCAATCTGCGTTCGTATAGGAGCCCTAGTGAGCAAGCTCGACGAAGTCCTCGCTGACCTGGAGGTCGAAGGCGAGCAGTTGGAGTCACTGGTAGCGGGTCTCACGGACCAGCAGTGGCTTACTCCGACACCAGCTGAGGGGTGGACGGTAGCGCACCAGATCGCCCATCTGGCATGGACCGACGCGGCGGCCATCATGGCGGCAACGAACAAGCAGGGCTGGAACGAGTTGGTTTTGCAAGCGGATGGAGACCTCAGCACGCTAGTGGACGCCGGGGCCTCGACCGGTGCGGAGACCTCGCGGGCCGAACTACTGGCCCGGTGGCGCACAGCCAGAATGCTGCTCGCGAAGACTCTCCGGGCCCAGCCCGAAGGCCGGAGGCTGCCCTGGTTCGGCCAGCCGATGAGCCGGACCTCGATGGCAACCGCCCGGTTCATGGAAACGTGGGCGCACGGTCTCGATGTCGCCGAAGCCATAAGCCTTGCCCCCATGCCGACCGACCGCGTGCGGCATGTCGTGCATCTCGGCGTCCGGGCTCGTGCCTTCGCTTTCGAGGCCAACGGGCTTCGGGTCCCTGAGGACGACGTGTTCGTTTCTCTCCGACTGCCCTCCGGCGACGTATGGGAACACGGCTCTCTGTGCGCGGACAACGCTGTCCGCGGCTCAGCCTACGACTTCGCGCTGCGGGTCACGCAGCGGCGCCATCGCAGCGACCTGGACCTCGTCGCAACGGGCCCTGTCGCGGACAACTGGCTTGACATTGCGCAGGCGTTCGCCGGGCCACCCGGTCAAGGGCGACCTCCGATGGTTGAGGGACTGTTGTGACCGTTTACCCGTCCACCTCACGGCGAATGTGCCAACTCGAATCGCCGACCAAGGTATTCGGGTGTGTCCATCGCATTGGCGGAGACATTCACCGAGCGTCTGGCCCCCGCGCAGATCAGTTCCGCAACGACTGAGCTGACGACGACCGTGACGAGGCCGGCGCCGCCCAAGGATCCGGCCGCTGTCCAGCACGGCGGGCGACACGGATTGCCGCCTGCGGTTGTTGACGAAATCTTCACTGCGGGATCGGGCGAGCAAAACGGTAAATGGTCAAACAACCGAGACAGGTCGAATCGCGGTTACAGGAGTTCTGACCGGTTGCTGGTGATGGCGGTAATGCCACCACCGCGGAGCCCGGCTGGTATTCGCGGCCAACGGCTTGGCCAGCGCGGCCGTATACCGCCCCTGTCTCGGCGACAGCGCTTCCCCATCCGAGCGCCAGCTGGAAACCTTGTCGGTGCGGGGGCGTAGCGCCGCTGCAATGATCACTAGGATCGCAGTATGAGTGCCCTGCCCGAACATCGTGATACCGGCGATCCCGCCCCGGTGCAGCGCGAGGTAGCACCGGATGCGCTGGCCGGGGTCGAGCTCGAGACGGTGATCGGGCGGCAGGTGCGGGCGTTGCGGCTGGCCAGCGGCTTGTCGGTGGGGGACATGGCGGCGAAGGTGGGGATTTCGAAAGCCATGTTGTCGAAGATCGAGAATGCGCACACCTCATGCAGCCTGTCGACTTTGGCACGGCTGGCGGCGGGGTTGGATGTGCCGGTCACGTCGCTGTTTCGCGGTGCGGACAGTGCGCGGGAGGCGGTGTTCACGCCAGCGGGGCACGGGGCGGTGATCGTGGGGCGCGGTACGCGGGTGGGGCATCATTACGAGTTGCTCGGTGCGTTGCGCGGGCAGCACAAGCGGCTCGAGCCGGTGCTGGTCACGCTCACGGAGATGAGTGAGACGTTCCCGCTGTTTCAGCACGCGGGGACGGAGTTGCTGTACATGCTCGAGGGTGTGATGGTCTACGGTCACGGCGACTCCGAATACACCCTGCGGGCGGGGGATACGCTGCTCCTGGATGGTGAGGGCGCGCATGGGCCCAGCGAGCTGGTGCGGCTGCCCATCAGGTTTCTGGCCGTCACCGCCTATCCGGATAATTACGTCGAGGACTGAGCGCCAGGTGTGACCCAGGCTGTCATGACGTCAGCCAGGGCTGCCGCGCCGCGATGGCAGTCCACGGGCTCGGCGTGTTCGGCGGGGGAGTGGGACACGCCGGTTGGGTTGCGGACGAAGAGCATGGCGGTGGGTACGCGGCCGGAGAGGATGCCCGCGTCGTGGCCCGCCGCCGTGGCGATGACGGGGAGCTCGCCGAGGTGGGCCAGCGCGTGGGACAGACGCAGTCGTGGTTCTGGTGGGAAATCCACTATGGGCGTGACCGATTCGGTGTGGACCGTCAGTCCGATGCCGTCGGCTGAGGCGTAGGTCCGCGCTCGTGCTTCGATGCGGGAGACCAGCATGTCGAGCGTGGGCTGGTCGGCGGCGCGGGCATCCAGCCAGGCGCGCACCCGGGACGGGATCGCGTTGGTGCCGTTGGGGGAGACCAGCACCTTGCCGAAGGTTGCTACCGCGTGGCAGGCGGTTGCTTCCGTACGGGCGGTGTGCACCGCCGAGGCGAAGGCGAGCATCGGATCGTGGCGGTCGATCAGCCTGGTCGCGCCCGCGTGATTGGCCTCGCCTGTGAAGTCGAATTCCCATCTACCGTGCGGCCAGATGGCGGAGGCGAGTGCGATCGGGCTGTCGATCAGGTCGAGGGCGCGGCCCTGTTCGATGTGCAGCTCCACGAAGACGCCGACCCGATCGGTGATGCTGGGGTCCGCACCGAGCGACTCCGGATTCCGACCTGTACGAATCAGCGCCTCCGCCAACGTGATCCCGTCAACGTCCCGCAGCCCGAGGGCCCGATTGGGCGACAGCGCGCCGGTCGACAACTGCGAGCCGATGCAGGCGACACCGAAACGCGCGCCCTCCTCATCTGAAAAGGCGACCACCGCGATGGGTATCGACGGCTCCATCCCGCGCTCGCGGAGCAGGTCGACAGCCGTGAAGGCGGATACTATGCCCAGTGGACCGTCGAACGCGCCGCCGTCGGGGACGGAATCCAGGTGGGAGCCGGTGACGAAAGCGCCCTTTGGATCTCCGATCCAGTCGCGCGGAAGCCACCAGGCCCAGAGATTGCCGTTGCGGTCTTCCTCCAGATCCATCGAGCGTGCGGCCGCGCAGCCGCGAAACCACTCACGGAGGGTGAGGTCTGGATCGGACCAGGCGAAGCGCCGGTAGCCGCCGGTAGCCGGGTGGCGGCCGACGTCCAGGATCTCCGTCCACAGTGCATCGAAAACGTGCGCGGCCGCAGCCGGCTCGGCGTTCATCCGACCGCTCCGGGGATCCAGTTCGTGCCCGCCAAGGGGACACGAGCCATCGCCGCCGCCTCGACGGTCAGTGCGACGAGGTCTTCGGGTTCGAGGTTGCGCAGGTGGGATTTGCCGCAGGCGCGGGCCAAGGTTTGCGCCTCCATGGTGAGCACCCGGAGGTAGTTCGCCAGGCGACGACCGCCCGCGACGGCGTCCAGGCGGGCGGCGAGCTCTGGGTTCTGGGTTGTGATACCGGCCGGGTCGCGACCTTCCTGGAAATCGTCGTAGCAGCCGGCGGCAGAACCGAGCGCCTCGTACTCGGCGGCGTAGCGAGGGTGGTTGTCGCCCAACGCGATCAGCGCCGCCGTTCCGATGGCGACCGCGTCCGCGCCAAGTGCCATGGCCTTGGCCACGTCGGCCCCGGTGCGAATGCCGCCGGAGACGATCAGCTGCACTTTGCGATGCACCCCTAGCTCCTGAAGAGCTCGCGCCGCTTGGGGAATAGCGGCCAGTGTCGGGATGCCGACGTGTTCGATGAAGACATCCTGGGTGGCCGCCGTGCCACCTTGCATACCGTCCACCACAACGACGTCCGCGCCCGCCTTCACCGCGAGTTTGACGTCATAGTAGGTGCGGGTAGCCCCGACCTTGATGTAGATCGGCTTCTCCCACTGCGTGATTTCCCGCAGTTCCAGGATCTTGATAGCCAGATCATCCGGGCCGGTCCAGTCCGGATGCCGACAAGCGCTGCGTTGGTCGATGCCCTGTGGCAGGGTGCGCATGGCGGCTACCCGCTCGCTGATTTTCTGCCCCAACAGCATGCCGCCTCCGCCGGGCTTCGCGCCCTGGCCGAGTACGATTTCTACTGCGTCTGCCTTTCGCAGGTCGTCCGGGTTCATGCCATAGCGCGATGGAAGATACTGATACACCAGGTATTTGGAATGACCGCGCTCTTCCGGTGTCATGCCGCCGTCCCCGGTGGTTGTGGAGGTGCCCACAGCGCTCGCGCCGCGTCCCAGCGCTTCCTTGGCCGGGCCGGACAGCGCGCCGAAGCTCATGCCTGCGATGGTGATCGGAATGTCGAGGTGTAGAGGATGTTTCGCATACCGGTCGCCGAGCATCACATCGGTGTCGCAGCGTTCCCGGTAACCCTCGAGCGGGTAACGGGACATGGAAGCGCCGAGGAACAGCAGATCGTCGAAGTGCGGTAGCGGGCGTTTGGCACCCCAGCCGCGGATGTCGTAGATGCCGGTCTCGGCGGCGCGCTGGATCTCGGCGATGACGCGCCGGTCGAAGCTCGCCGATTCGCGTAGCGCCGGATGAATGTTTTGCGGGGTGGTATATGTCATGGCGACCTCCTCAGTAAGCCCCTGCGTTGTCCACATGGAAGTGGTACAGCTGCCGGGCTGAGCCGTAGCGATTGAATTCCGTGGGGTCGGCGTCGAATCCGGCCGCGGACAGCAGTTCGCGCAGTTCGGCCACATGCTCCTCGCGCAGCGGCTTGCGAACGCAGTCCGCGCCCAGCGAGGCGACTGTGCCGCGCACGTAGATCCGCGCTTCGTAGAGCGAATCACCCAGCGCTTCACCGGCATCCCCGAGCACCACCAGGCGGCCGGCCTGCCCCATGAAGGCGCTCATGTGGCCGATGTTGCCACCGACCACGATGTCCACACCTTTCATCGAGATGCCGCAGCGCGCTCCGGCGTTGCCGTCGATGACCAGCAATCCACCGTGCGCGGTCGCACCTGCCGACTGGGAGGCGTCGCCGTGGACTCGCACGGTGCCGGACATCATGTTCTCGGCGACGCCGACGCCGGCGCTGCCGTTGATCGTGACGTTGGCGTGCTGATTCATGCCCGCGCAGTAGTAGCCGACGTTGCCGTCGACGACGATATCCGTGTCGCGGTTCAGCCCACACGCCAGCGCATGGGCGCCGCGCGGGTTCGCCAGAGTCGCCGCAGCCGGAGCATCGGAGCCCAGCAGTACGGAATTGACTGCGCGGGTGCCGAGTGCAGCCACGTCCAGGACGGTGCGCTCGGTCACGATCGCCGCCATATGTACACCTCTTCCGGTTCGGGTTCGAAAATGCGTGCCCGGTCGATGCCCGGCAGATCAGCCAGGGCGCGATACTCCGAGGCCATGGCCACCCAGCGGTCGGTCTCTGCGATGACCGCGGGTTTGCAGGAAATGGCGTCGCGCACCACGGCGAACGAATCGCTCGTGGAGACCAGCAATGTGTAGAAGCCGTCGAAGACCTCGTTGACCAGTTGTAGCGCCTTCTCCAAGTCGGCGCCCTGCCCCAGCTGCGCGGCGACGAAGCGGGCCGCCACCTCGGTGTCGTTCTCGCTGTCGAACTCCACACCGTGGCGTTGCAATTCGTGCTTCACGCTCATGTGATTGCTGAACGAGCCGTTATGCACCAGGCATTGGCCCGCACCGCCGGAGAACGGGTGCGTTCCCTCGGCGCTGACCGCGGATTCGGTGGCCATCCGGGTGTGCGCCACACCCTGCCAGCCCTGCGCGGACGGCAGTCCGACACGATGCGCCACCTCGGTGGGGTTGCCGACACCCTTGAGCACCGCCAAATCGTTGCCGAAGCCGATCACCCGGGATAGCGGTGCGAGCACCCGCACCGCGGCGATCAGATCCTCCGACGATGCGATCGAACTCAGCACCACAGTTGGACCTTGAGCATGCGCAATTACCGGCACTCCCAGGGCTGTGGTGAGCTTTTCACCGAAGTCATCGGTCGGCAGCGCACAATCCAGCAGCGAAACGGTGGTGGTGTCGGGTGGTGACCACACCGGATCGCCATAGACCGCCATTCCGGCCGAATCCGGTCCGCGGTCGCACATTTGATCCAGCATGCCGGTGAGCAGTTCGCCCAGGTTCGGATACAGCGCGGGATCGCGTAGGTGCAGGCCGACAATGCCGCACATGGTTGTCCTCCAGGAGTTTCAGAAGGCGGTCAGGTAATGCTCGATCTCCCAATCGGAGACCGTGTTGTGCCAGGCGAAGAACTCCTCGCGCTTACGCTCGGTGAAGTAGGCAGCCACACCGGGACCGGCTATGTCGAGAGCCGCGGTCAGCACCGGATCAGACTCCAGTGCGTCCATGGCGTGGACAAGCGTCATCGGGAGCATGTCGCCGCGGCGTTCACCCGGTGCACCGGGATCCAGTTCCCGGTCGATGCCGTCGAGACCCGCCGCTACCGCGGCAGCCATGGCCAGATACGGGTTGGCCGAACCGTCCGCGCCGCGCAGTTCGACGCGATTCGAATCCGGGACGCGCAGGTAGTGGGTGCGATCGTTGCCGCCATAGGTGGCGTGGCGTGGTGACCAGGTGGCCCCGCTGGACGTACTGGTCGCACCGATCCGCTTGTAGGAGTTTACCGTCGGCGCGATGACCCCCTGCAGCGCGCACGCGTGCTCGAGCACGCCGGCGAGGAAGCGGTAAGCTGTCGGCGACAGCCCCAGTCCACGCGGATCATCCGCGTCGGGGAACAGCGGCCGATCATCCGCCCACAGCGACAGGTGCATGTGCATACCCGAACCCGTGCGGTCGGTGAACGGCTTGGGCATGAAAGTCGCCTTCATGCCGCGCTTCTCGGCGATCACCGACAACAGGTAGCGGGCAGTGATCACCCGGTCCGCCGTTGTAAGCGCATCGGCGTAGTCGAAGTTCTGCTCGAACTGCCCGTTGGCGTCCTCGTGGTCGCTGGCGTAGTTGCCCCAGCCCAGCGCGTTCATCGCCTGCGACACCTCGGCTAGATGGTCGTACATGCGGGTCACATCGCGGGCGTCGTAGCAGGGATGGAGGCCCACGTCGGCGGCATCGGCCGGAGCGAGGCCCTGCGGTGTCCTGTCCACCAGGAAGTATTCGATCTCCGCGCCGATGTTGACGGTGTACCCGCGTTCGGCGGCGCGCGCGAGGGTACGTTCCAGAATCACCCGAGGGGCGAATGGCCACGGCTGGCCCTCGACGTGCGGCGTACAGTGCACCATCGCCAAACCCGGACGCACGAAGGGAATCGGCGTGAAAGTGGCGGCATCCGGAATGGCCATCAGATCGGGGTCGCGTGGCTGCTGGCCCATCATGCCCGCGGCGTATCCGGCGAACCCGACGCCTTCTTCGGCCAACTGATCCACCGCCTGCACCGGAACCAATTTGGCGCACGGCTTTCCGGACAGCGTGGTAAACACAGCGAGAATGAAGGCGGCGCCGTAGGCGCGTGCCTTCTCGGGCAGCGTGCCGTGCGGCGTGATGGACGTCATTGGTGCGGCGGTGGTGAGCTCTATCGCCATGTCGGCTCCTGGGAACAGCGAGGGGGAATAGGTATGTTCGGGTTCAGCGCATTTCACCGGCACCCGCGTACGGGTGAGGGCTGAGCAGCGGGCGGCCCTCGGCGAAGCGTGAGTAGCGGAAGTCGGCTGCGTCCACGTGCGGCAGCGTGGTGCGCCCGTCCAGCAGCAGATCCGCCGCCAGACGGCCCACCGCCGGCGAGAACTTGAAACCGTGGCCGGAGAAACCGGTGGCCAGGAACAGACCCGGAACCGGTGACGGGCCGATGATCGGATTATAGTCCGGCGTCACGTCGTACGCGCCGACATAACTGCCGGTGATCCGCGGATCGAACATGTGGGGCAGCCGATGGTCGACCCTGCTTATGACCTTCTCGATGGTGGAATCGTCAGCGCGATTGACGAAATCGTCCGGGTCGATGTACTCCGGCATCGCGTGATCACTATTACCCGCCAGCAGCTCTCCATTCGGCTCGCGGCACAGGTATTGCAGGCAGGCAAGGTCCGAGAGCACCGGCACCAGCGGCAAAGGCTCCCCCTGATCGACCACAACCAGCTGGGCACGTTGAGCTTTCACCGGCACCTCGACACCCACGGGGGCAGCGAGCCCGGGTGTCCACGGCCCCGCGGCCAGCACGACCGTCCCGGCCTGCACCTCGGTTCCGTCGGCCATCCGGGCGCCTACGACGCGGTCACCGGCCGCCATCAGTTCGGCAACGGGCGCTTGCTGGCGGATGCGCACTCCACGCTGGCGGGCAGCCGTGCCGAAAGCCATTCCGGTCAAATAGGCCTCGCCGCGCCCGCCACGTGGCTCGTAGGCGAAAGCGGCGAAATCGTCCAGCCGCAGACCGGGCCACAGCTCGGCCATCTCGGCGGGACCGATCAGCTCCACCTCGACACCGATACCCTGCTGCATGGCGACGTTGGCCTTCAGCGGGTCCACATTGTCCGCGCCCACGCCGACCACATAGCCGCACTGCCTGAAACCTAAGTCGTCGCCGAAGATTTCGCGCGCATTCTCGAAGAACGGCACCGACCACCAGGACATGGCGGCCACTGACGGCGCGCCGTAGTGGCAGCGCACCACGCCGCTGGATTTGCCGGTCATTCCCGAGCACAGAGTGTTTCGCTCCACCACCAGCACGTCCGTCGCACCGGACTCGGCCAGCGACCATGCGATAGCGAGTCCCTCCAGGCCCCCTCCGATGATCAGGAACTCGGCTCTGTCGTTCATGCGGATGGACCTCATCTTCTCTCGTTGTCTTCTGTCATGAATCAGTGTTGCACGTTATGAAACGGACCGCACGGGCAAGCTGCCGATTGACGCACGTTTCGCAGTTGTGTGCCTCGCCGAGATGCGCCATGTTCACTGCCATGGCGCGCGCCTATGCGCATGAGGGCGTCGTGGTTGGGGGCACTGTTTGTCGACGATGGACCTCGTTGGTGGCGACGGTCGGTGATGCCACGCATCGCTTTCGCGGGCTCGCGTCTTTGGCTGGTACGGCCACCGCGTCGATCTGGTCCCGTACCGCGTGTGCCAGTTCGGCTTGGCGCTGAGTGGAATCGATTTCAGCACCGGGCCCGAGGACCAGCGGTCCACGCGGCACATGTGCAATTCGCCCCGACAACTCCGGCGGTTACCGCTACAGGGCGGGAGGAGCTGCGGCGCCGGCGCGACCGCCATCGCGGGCGGTGCGGGCGGCCGCTGGATCCTGACGCCGTCGTGGACGTGCGGGACATTCGGCTTCGAGTCGGTGTTTGGCGGTCGGCTGGGCACCGGTCTCGAGAGTGGCCCGCGATTCGAAGGGGCAGGACTACACGTCGCACTCCACGATGGACTGTGACAGTGCCGAGTATGTCTGTTCGGTGGTGGACATCTAGCACTCCCTTTGGTGGTGAACGCCCAGTTACGCTCTCCCGAGCAGCTTGGTACTGCTTGACCGCGGCCGACAATACGTCAGTTGACCGATTCAAAAGAGTCGACAGAGTCGACGCCGGCGTTGACACACTTCCTCACGAGAGCGATGGGGCCGAGCGGTTTGCTAGTGGCCCCGCGCGCCGATCACCGCGGCAGTAGACCCCCTCAGCTGCGGCCGGGGCGATCACCCAAGTGGGTTCAGCCGGTGAGCGACGGGCTTGCTTGTCGACCGGAGCGCCGCTGCGGTGCCGGGCGTTGTCCCAGCGCTACAGATCGCATCGCACTCCGGTCGCAGTGGCAGTGGATGCGCTGTTATACGTCATTTGACGGATAGCGAGGCCACGGATCGTGCGTACTATTCTCCCCACAACTGACGGAGTAGACAGCTGGCCGAGTACAGCTCGAAGAATAGAAGCCTGGTGATCGGCCATGGGCATGGAAACCATCCTGGAGCGCCTGCAAAGCCCCGCCACGTCGGCCGACTCGAAAGATGGTGCCGCGTCCTTCGCGGCTGAGGTGTCGGGCATTCTCCGCCAGCTGGTGCCCAGCGCCGCGTACGCACTGTGCGCCTGGGACCCAACGACGGCATCCCACACTCACCAAACCCTGGCCGCCGACGGCTACCCCGAGCGCACCCTGACCCACCTCAACGATTCGTATGTCAGGGATAACCCTGGCTTCCACCTGATCCACAGACTTACGCGTGCACTGCGATGGCGTGACATGTCCCAAGAATGGGACTTGGACTTCTCCAAGACCCAGACTGCGGAGGAATACCTCGTACCCGACGGCTTCCAGGAGGGGACCACCATCTGTCTGCGTCTCCGCGACGGACGGTACACGGGTTCACTGCATATGAGTTGGTCTCGCCCCCGCGAGGCGACCGACGACCGGCGAGAGACCATCGAGCAGTTCCAGCCCATCCTCGCCCTTGTCTGCGACACTCTCCGGGCACCACAAGTCCTGGCCGAAACGCTGGCACCCGACGTCCACGCTCTCGTCGTATCAGCGAACGGGAATGCGACAGAGCTTCCCGGACGAGCGGCGGGCCCCGACCTCGCCGAGGGAACCGAGCTGCGGAGGATGTTGGCCGAGCCGCAAGGATGGCATCATCACCGCCGCTTCCTCTGGCGCGACCGGATCGGTTTGTGTCACCGGATCGAAGTGATCCCGTGCAGCGGTGGTTTGTCATTGATCACCGAACAGACAGTTCCGTGGCCCTACTGTCTGACGGCCCGCGAGCTGGAGATCCTTCATCTGGTCACAGCAGGCCTCTCGAACCCGGAGATCGCCAAGCGGCTCTACGTGAGTCCGCGGACCGTATCCACGCACGTGGAGCATCTTCTCGGGAAGCTCGGCTGTGCTTCCAGAGCGCAACTGGCGGCGATGGCGGTGAACGAAGGCTTGCTGTTGTGCGAGCAGCCCGGTATCGCATGAAAACCGACCACAGACTGATCCGCGGCACGCGCACTGATCGGTAACGGCCCCGGTAATCCTCGGATCGCCGTTGGCTTGCATTTGCGACCGGAGTCAGTGCACCCCGGTCGGTTCGAGTTCCGGCTCAAAGCGTCAGCGGCGCAACCCATCTCGCGAAGCTTATTGCGCCGATGTCGAATCCTCGGTCTCAACCGCGGTTGTGACTACTCGATCACAGCAGTCCGCCCGGCTCGGACAGCGGTCCTCAGCGTGCAATCCGGTCGGTGGATTCCCAACTGCGCAGGCCGACTTCGGCGCACCTCACGGCGGCCGTGGTGCGGGTGGAAACACCCAGTTTTGCCATGATGTTCTCGACATGACGAGAGGCAGTCTTCGTTGAGATGCAGAGGATCTCCGCGATCTGGGCATTGGTCAAACCTTCGATGAGCAGCGTGGAGACGTCGAGTTCCCTGGCGGTCAAGCGGGCAGGCACGTCCTCAGCGCGCACGTCGAGCACGATGTGATTGCCTCTGCGGCAGGATCGGACCGCGAACGTCGAGTCCTGCCAGTGGAGATACGCATGGTTGGGAATGCTCTTCAGCGACCTCGGAAGTGAAACCGAGATCGCTTCGTCGAGGAGTTCCTTTGTGGGCTCCGCTGACGCTGATGATGGTTGGAACCACAGTTTGCGTGCAGGGTCGACCACGACGCGGAACGCATTCTGGTCTTCGGTCGAGGGCGTATCGCTTGTCGCCCACCAGTCGATGAGTGTTCCGAGAAGCGTTTGCGAGGCCGACAGCAATTGCATCGCCTCGTCCGGCGGCTGGTTGCGGTCCGTGGTGCTTATATGTAGTGCACCGGTGTATCGGCCTTCTTGATTGTATAGGCAACTTGTCACACCCTCGTTGAACCCGGAGGGCCGGAAGACATGTTCGGCGGAGAACATCGACTCGTAGCGGAACGGCATATCCTTCCACCGCAACGGTGTCCGGTCCACGGTTCGCATGTACCGATACACTTCGTCGTGCTCGACGAACCACGTGTTCAAGTGATGTAGAACAGCTTTCGGATACTCGAGGTTGATGACCGTCTCGTGGCGCCCGGTCACCGGGTTGAACTGGGTCAGGGCAACAGTATCGCCGTGTGACGCTGATCGGAAGATGTGCGCGAGCTCCTGATGGAGATCGGCGCTGGGCGTGCGGACGGCGAGTTTCAGCCCGATCGCGGCGAGTGCATCGAACGCGGTGACCATCCGCCTCCTCCCGTGCCGGGGGTCAAGACTCGACAGTTTTTATCACTCGAAACCACGTTTGTAAATGGGTTCATGCCCAATGTTCAGTGACCCGTCCAGCAAT
>NZ_BAFS01000117.1 GCF_000308415.1 Nocardia asiatica NBRC 100129
GCGCGTGTTCATTCGTCCAATGTGCGTGGCTTCGCGCACCTTCCCGTCACCGTGGAGACCCGATAATGCCAAGAGTCGCCCCTCATCCCGAGCGCAGGCCCGCGCTCGTCTCCGGCGCTTCCTCCGGGATCGGCGCCGCCACCGCCGTGGCCCTGGCCGAACTCGGCCATCCCGTCGCGCTCGGCGCCCGGCGCGTCGATCAGTGCGCCGAACTGGCGGACAAGATCCGGGCCGACGGGGGCGAGGCGTTCGCCCACCGCCTGGACGTCACCGAGCCGGACTCGGTCGAGGAGTTCGTGAGCGCCGCCGAGGAAGCGCTCGGTCCCACCGAGATCCTGGTGTCGAGTGCGGGCGATATCGAGTTCGGTCAGGTGCACGCGATGGATCCGGAACGGTTCGTGCGGCAGGTGCAGGTCCATCTCGTCGGCGCGCAGCGCCTCGTGCACCGGGTGCTGCCCGGCATGTTGCGCAGGCAACGCGGCGACGTCGTGCTGATCAGCTCGGACTGCGCGTCCGAACCGCGGCCGCGCACGGGCGCCTACAGCGCCGCCAAGGCGGGCCTGGAAGCCATGGCCGCGCAGATGCGTATGGAACTCGAGGGCAGCGGCATCCGCCTGTCGCAGGTCCGGCCCGGACCGACCCTGACCGGCATGGGCATGGACTCCACGCCCGAGATCGTCGGCCCGGTGCTGGAGGACTGGAAGGCATGGGGGTTCGCCAGGCATCCGTACATGCTGCGCGCGAGCGACTTGGCCGCCGCGGTGGTCGCGGTGGTGTCCACGCCGCGCGGCGCGCACCTGGTCCTGGTCGAGGTGCAACCCGAGGCGCCGGTGCGTCCGCTCGCGGACGGCGCGGAACCGAACGATTAGACAAGGAAGGGCCGACGATGCGAGTGCTGGCCGATCTCGATCTGTGTCAGGGGCACGCGGTGTGCCAGGACGAGGCGCCCGAGGCGTTCCACGTTCCCAAGCGCGGCAAAGTGGAGATTCGCGATGCCGCCGCGGATTCGCGAACCCAGGCCGACGTGCGGCGCGCCGTCCGCTACTGCCCGACGCAGGCGTTGTCGCTCGTCGCGGAGGAGTGAGCGTATTTCTTCCCGCGCGGCGGGTAGGCAGGGCGTGCGGGGGCGAATACGATGAATCCAAAATCGGAACGTGTTCTAATTCAGTCGCCCTGTCCGGCCCGGCACCTGCGGCGATACCCGACGTCATGGAGAAGATCCGATGAGCACAGCACATACCGACAAGGCGAAGGGCGCCCTGCCCGCCGGGATCACCGGCGAGCTGATCGCGCGGCTGACCGGCCTGGTCGCCGCCGACGGTGGCGCGGCGCCGTTCGAGATGACCGAGGTCTACACCGGCGCGCCGGTCGGCGAGTTGCCGCAGTCCACCCCGCAGGACGTCCGGAACGCGTGCGCCGCCGCCCGGGCCGCGCAGACGCAGTGGGCCGCTCTGCCGCTGCGGCAGCGGTTGCGCGTGTTCGAGCGGCTGCACGAACTGATGCTCGGCGAAGTGGAGACCACCGCCGACCTGATCCAGATCGGGTGCGGCAAGACCCGTCGCATGGCCGTCGAGGAATCCTGCGACGTGCCCATGGTGATCAGTCATTACCTCAAGACCGCCCGGCGGGTGCTGCGGCCGAAGCGCCGCGGCGGCCCGATGCCGCTGTTGACCACTTCCACCGAGCAGCATCGCCCCAAAGGGCTCGTCGCGGTGATCGCGCCGTGGAACTTTCCCTTCGCCATCGCGCTGTCCGACGCCATGCCCGCTCTGATGGCGGGCAACGGCGTCGTGTTGAAGCCGGACAACAAGACCGCTTTGTGCGTGCTCTTCGGCGTCGAGCTGCTGCACCGCGCCGGGCTGCCCCGGGGGCTGGTCCAAGTGGTGTGCGGTGAGGGCCCCGACATCGGACCGGCGTTGATCGACAACGTCGACTTCGTCATGTTCACCGGCTCGACCGCCACCGGCCGGATCGTCGGCGAGCGGGCCGGTCGCAACCTCATCGGGTGCAGCCTGGAACTGGGCGGCAAGAACCCGATGATCGTGCTCGCCGACGCGAACCTGGACGAGGTGATCCCCGGCGCGGTGTTCGCCGCGTTCGCGAACTCGGGGCAGGCGTGCATGCACATCGAGCGCATCTACGTGCACCGCGCCATCCACGACGAGTTCCTGCGCCGGCTGATCGCCGCCGCGGCCGAATTGAACGGAAAGATCGGCGCCGCTTACGATTACACGCCGGAGTTCGGCTCCCTGGTGTCGCCGCAGCATCTGGAACGGGTCGCCGCCCACGTCGAGGACGCACGGTCCAAAGGGGCCACCGTGCACGTCGGCGGGCGAGCGCGCCCCGATGTCGGTCCCGCGTTCTACGAGGCCACCGTGCTGACCGGTGTGACCCCCGAGATGACCCACGCGACGCTGGAGACCTTCGGTCCGGTCGTCACCGTGTACCCGTTCGACGACGAGCAGGAGGCGGTGCGCTCGGCCAACGCCACCGACTACGGTTTGAACGCCAGCGTGTGGACGCGGGATTTCGCGCACGCCGAGCGGATCGCGGCCCAGTTGCAGGCGGGCAATATCAACATCAACGACGGTTTCGTCGCGACCTACGCCGCCAAGGGCACGCCTTCGGGTGGCGTGAAGCAGTCCGGAGTCGGCGCCCGGCACGGTGACCAGGGCCTGCTGAAGTACACCGACACGGTGAACGTCGGCGTGCTCAAGAAGCAGGTGCTCGCCGCACGGGCCGGTCAGCCCTACGACAAGCAGCTGAAGATGACGCTCACGTCGCTGCGGCTGATGCGCCGAACCAGGTTGCGCTGAGCGGCGTCACCTCGCCGGAACCGGCGCGTCCGCGGCGGTCCCGGGCTCTGCCGATCCGGTAGCGTGGCCGTCGGGGTGGATCCATGGAATCGAGAATGGGCAGGTCCATACGTATGAGCCTTCGAGAAATTCCGCTGCGCACACTGTCCGGCGAACCGACGACCTTGGCCGGCCTGGTCGGCGACCACGCCGTCCTGCTGGTCAACGTGGCCTCGAAATGCGGTCTCACACCGCAGTACTCCGGACTGGTCGAACTGCACAAGACCTTCGGCTCGCGCGGCTTCAGCGTGGTCGGCGTGCCGTGCAACCAGTTCATGGGCCAGGAGCCGGGCACTGCGGAGGAGATCCAGCAGTTCTGTTCCACCACCTATGGCGTCGATTTCCCCTTGCTGGAGAAGGTCGACGTCAACGGCGACCAGCGGCACCCCCTCTACCGGCAACTGGTGGAGACCCCCGACGCCGAAGGCAACGCCGGTGACATCCAGTGGAATTTCGAGAAGTTCCTGATCGACCGCGACGGCAAGGTCGCGGGCCGCTTCCGTCCGCGCACGACACCCGAGGCGCCGGAATTGGTCGCGGCGATCGAAGCCGCGCTCTGAGGTGGCAGCGCCAGCCGGGGCCGTCGTCCGTTCGGGGCGGCGGCCCCGGTCGCGTTCCTGCCGGAATTCGCGGCGCTCAGCTTCGAGCGCACCGCGAGAGCCGGAAATTCTGTGTTGTCACCGATCTCGGCTACGTGGCTCGTCCGGCTCCGCTCGGGTACCTGGCTCGGCCCTCGTTCACCGGGTCACTGTGGCGCACGGATTCGGCAGCGCCGAGAACGTGGCCAAGTCGCAGACGCCGCTGGTGAAGATGGTCAGGGGTGCGGCGACCAGGAGCACGAGAATCCCGATGACGTCGCCGCGCTCGAGGTGGTACATGGCGGTGCGCGCCGCGGCCGATCCCGCATCCACCGCCGAAGAGCCGGTTCCGGGGTCTGCGACGGTCACCGTGGCGGAGTCGATCGGCTCGGCCGTCGCGCCGGCGGCGGTGACGACGAGAGTCGCCGCCGCGACCGAGGCGGCGGCGAGGCGGAAGGGGGTACGCATCATAGCGCTCCTATGGTTGTGAATTGGCAGTCACATAATAGCGAGAGCATAGACGGCTGTACGGGGAATTGCGGAGGACTGAACAGCATCCGCGGCGGCGTCGCTTGCCCTGTCAACGCCTACCTGTAGATCTTTCTGCTGCTCGGATACGGTGTCGGGCGGCCTATTGAGACTACTGCGACGTCAAGGCGATGCCTCGGTAACAAGTGCATCGGTACGCCCAGTCGGGAAGAATATTCGGTTACTTAGTGGGCGGGCGCGAGCCGGTCTCGTGCGGCGGCCGCTGCCGCCTTCGAGGCTGGCCGGGTGAGCGGCTCACCTGATCCGATGAACCGCCGGAGGGAATCGCGCGAGAAGTGCAAGCGAACGTCGCGCTTGGAGCGTGGCCGGGACGGCGGCGGGTGTCGCCGCTGTTGCAGGCCCTGGCGATATGGTCCGTCTCGTGCTCCGGGCCCGCGGTGTGGCGGGCATGGGTAGCGGGAGCCCGTCGACACCGGTACCGGCAGCGCCTGGTCGAGTCTGTACGGCAATGGGATACCGGCGTCATTTGGGACATTTCTGGCGGTGTGTTCAGTGTCACAGACACTCGCGGCCGCTATCGCCTGACCAAGGTAATTAGGCCAGCTAACGTGTTGAGCAGGCGTGTTCCCGGGACAAGGAGGTCGTCGTGGAGACCGAAACGCGCAAAGAGCGGCTCATGCGCCGCGTCACCCGGCTCTACGCCGAATGCGACGACATCCGCAACGCCACACCGCTCGCCGAGGTCTCCGAGAAGATGCGCGAGCCCGGCGCCGGGCTCGCGCGGATCATCGAGACGGTCATGGTCGGATACGCCGACCGGCCCGCGCTGGGGCAGCGCGCTGCGGAGCTGCGTACCGACGAGGCCGGCCGCACCACGCGGACGCTGCTGCCGCGGTTCGACACCATCACCTACGGCGAACTGTGGGAACGCGTGCGCGCGGTGGCCGCCGCGTGGCATGGTGCTGCGCCGAATCCACTGCGCGCGGGCGATTTCGTGGCCCTTCTCGGCTTCACCAGCAGTGACTACACCGCCCTCGACCTGGCCTGCGCCCATCTGGGACTGGTGGCGGTTCCCCTGCAATCCAGTGCGCCGGTCGCCCAGCTGAGCGCGATCGTCGCGGAAACCGCGCCTCGGGTGCTGGCCGCGACGCCGGATTTGCTCGACGCCGCGGTGACCTGCGCCCTGGCGGAATCCGGGCCGCAGCGACTGATCGTCTTCGACTACCACTCCGGCGACGACGACCAGCGCGCGGCATTCGAAACGGCCCGCGCCCGGCTGACCGCCGCGGGCAGCCCGGTGGCGCTCGAATCCCTCGACGAGGTGCTCGCGCGAGGCAGGTCGCTGCCCCCCGCGCCGCTGTTCACCCCCGAGCCGGGCGAGGACCCGCTGGCCTTGCTGATCTACACCTCGGGCAGCACCGGCACTCCGAAAGGGGCGATGTACAGCGAGCGCCTGGTTGCCAGGGGATGGCTGAACCGGCCCGAGGTCGCCGCGATCAACCTCAACTACATGCCGATGAGTCACGTCGCCGGTCGCGGGTCGCTGACCGGCGTACTGGCGCGCGGCGGCATCGCCTACTTCGCGGCCGAGAGCGATATGTCGACGCTCTTCGAAGACGTCGCGTTGGCGCGGCCGACCGAAATGTTCTTCGTCCCGCGTGTGTGCGACATGATCTTCCAGCGCTTCCGGGCTGCGATGGATCGGCGGGACGGGCCGGGCGTGGACCGGGCCGCCCTGGAAGCGGAGGTGAAAGCCGAACTGCGCCAAGACTTCCTCGGCGGGCGCATGATCGTGGCCATCTGCGGAAGCGCGCCGGTGTCGGCGGAGATGAAGTCGTTCGTAGAGTCGGTGCTCGATCTGGAACTGCACGACGGATACGGGTCCACGGAGGCGGGCGGCGTCGTCATCATCGACGAACGGGTGCAGCGGCCGCCGGTGCTCGACTACAAGCTCGCCGACGTCCCCGAGCTGGGTTACTTCCGGACCGACAAACCGCATCCGCGCGGCGAGCTGCTGTTGCAGAGCGCCACCCCGATCTCCGGCTACTACAAGCGGCCGGAGATCACGGCCGAGATCTTCGACTCCGACGGCTTCTACAAGACCGGCGACATCGTCGCCGAGCTCGCCCCGGATCGGCTGGTCTACGTCGATCGGCGCAACAACGTGCTGAAACTGTCCCAGGGCGAATTCGTCGCGGTCTCGCGCCTGGAGGCGGTCTACGCGACCAGCCCGCTGATCCGGCAGATCTTCGTGTACGGCAGCAGCGAACGCGCCTACCTGCTCGCCGTGATCGTGCCCGGCGAGGACGTGCTGGGCCGGGACGATCCGGAGAAGATGAGGACGGCGCTGAGCGAATCGCTACGACAGCTCGCCAAGGACGCCGAGTTGCAGTCCTACGAGATCCCCCGCGATTTCCTGATCGAGCCCGAGCCGTTCAGCACGGCCAACGGATTGCTGTCGGGCATCGGAAAGTTGTTGCGGCCCAAGTTGAGAGAGCGATACGAGCCGCGCCTGCGGCAGTTGTACGACGAGCTGGCCACCGGGCAGGCGAACGAACTGCTCGACCTGCGCCGCGGCGCGGCCGACCTGCCCGTGCTGGAGACGGTGAAACGCGCGGTGCGAGCCGTACTGGGCTGTGCGGACTCCGATCTGCGTCCCGACGCGCATTTCACCGATCTGGGTGGCGATTCGCTCGCGGCGCTGTCGCTGTCGAACCTGTTGCAGGAGATTTTCGGCGCCGAAGTGCCGGTGTCGGTGGTGATCAGCCCGGCGAACACCCTGCGCGAGGTGGCGAACCACATCGCGGCCGAACGTGCTTCGGGCTCGCGCGGCGCCACGTACACCACCGTGCACGGTGCCGGCTCGCGGGTCCGAGCTGCCGATCTGACGCTCGACAGGTTCCTCGACGCCCGCACCCTCGCCGCGGCGCCGAGCCTGCCGCGCGCCTCCGCGACCGCGCGCACGGTGCTGCTCACCGGCGCGAACGGCTACCTCGGGCGCTTCCTGTGCCTGGAGTGGCTGCGGCGGATGCACGAGGGCGGCGGCACACTCGTCTGCCTGGTCCGGGGCGCGGACGAGGCCGCGGCGCGCGAGCGCCTCGACAGCGCCTTCGACTCCGGGGATCCCGCACTGATCCGAGAGTTCCGGCAGCTGGCTGCCGCGCATCTCGAGGTGGTCCCGGGCGATATCGGGGTGCCGAACCTGGGCTTGGACGATCCGGCATGGCGGCGGCTGGCCGAGCGCGTCGATCTGATCGTGCATCCCGCCGCACTGGTCAACCACGTCCTGCCGTACCGGCAGCTGTTCGGCCCGAACGTGGTGGGCACCGCCGAGTTGATCCGTCTGGCCCTCACCACCCGGCTCAAGCCGTTCACCTATCTGTCGACGGTCGCCGTGGCCGCGCAGATCGATCCGGCCGTGTTCAGCGAGGACGGGGACATTCGCGAGATGAGCCCGGTGCGCGCCGTGGACGACAGCTACGCCAACGGTTACGGCAACAGCAAGTGGGCGGGGGAGGTGCTGCTGCGCGAGGCCAACGATCTGTGCGGGTTGCCCGTCGCGGTGTTCCGGTCGGACATGATCCTCGCCGACCGGCGTTATGCCGGTCAGCTCAACGTGCCGGACATCTTCACCCGGCTGCTGCTGAGCCTGATCCGCACGGGTATCGCGCCGTTCTCCTTCTACCGCACCGACGCCGAGGGCAACCGCTCGCGCGCCCACTACGACGGCCTGCCCGTCGACTTCACCGCGGCCGCGATCACCGTCCTCGGCGCGGCGGCCGGAACGGGTTTCCAGAGTTTCGACGTGCTCAACCCGCACGACGACGGCCGCTCGCTCGACGAGTTCGTCGACTGGCTGATCGCGGCGGGCCATCGGATCGAGCGGATCGCCGACTACGACGAGTGGTTCACCCGGTTCGAGACCGCCCTGCGTTCCCTGCCGGAACGGCAGCGCCAGGCTTCCGTACTGCCGCTGCTGCACGCCTATCGACGACCGGCCCCGCCGGTTCGCGGCTCGGCGCTGCCTGCGGAGATCTTCCGCTCCGCCGTCCGAGCCGCGAACATCGGCGCAGACCAGGATATTCCGCGGATTTCCCCGGAACTGATCGAGAAATACGCCACGGACCTGGCCTTGCGCGGCCTGCTGTAGGAGCTAGGACGGCCTCGGTACGGCGTCGAGCAGGGCGTGGCCGATTCGTTCGGCTTGAACCAGGATGTTCGTCTGCGCCGAGATGTAGTCGCCGATGCCTTGCTCCTGGGCGGCCCGCAGGTAGGGCGGCAGCGGCTGCTGGATCTCGGTGGGAATGACGTTGTCCAGCAGCGCTTCCATCTCACCGCGCAACGGGTTTCCGGTCGCGGCCTGGTTGTCCAGTTCGAGCCGGCCGGCGTCGGTGCTGTAGTCGTAGAGTTCGAATTCCTGCTCGGCCGCCGGATCGATCCGGATCTGCCCGTGCACCCAATGCGAGTAGGAGGCGAACTTCGCGTCGGCGGTGCGCACCATCGCGACGTGGCCGGGCGCGTTCTGATTGAACAGGATCGCCGCCTCCTCGATGGACGCCTCGTCGGTCGTGTGCGCGATCCAAGGCCGGCCCGCGGCGCCCGCGTTCCGGCACAGCGCGGCGATATCGAGCCGCCCGCTCAGATGTTCGTAGCGCCCGTCGCCACGCCAGCCGTCGCCGCCGGTGCCGATGGTGAGCAGCAAGGGCGTGAAATCGACGCTGGAGGTGAGCTGTTGTCTGCTGCTCGTGCCCTCGACCGGGCTCAGATAGCCACGCGGATCGTGGACGTAGAGCGGAACGCGTAACGCCTCGTCGTAGGCGCCGCCGCCTTTGCCGTGCAAACCGTGCGAACCGGCGTAGTCCCCGTGGTCGGAGGTGAAGACGACGACGGTGTTGGCGGCCACGTCCGGACGGGAGTGCAGGGTGTCGAGCACACGGCCGATCTGGATGTCGACCTGCTGCTGGGCCCACAGGTACAGGTTGCGCATCTCGATCCAGGCATGCACGGCTTCCGGCGTCCCGTACGGCGCCGCCCCGAACGCGACCGCCGAGACCTCGACCAACGCCATCTGCAGGCGGGGCTTGCGCGACAGCTGCTCGAGGGATTCGAAATTGGGCGGCAGTTCGGTCATCCACCGCGGGATGTCGGCGCTGAACTGGTCGCGGCGGGTCCAGCGCGGCCACCACTGGATGTCGTGCGGGTTGACCAGCGACACCGTCGTGCACCAGGGGGCGTTGCCGGAATCGTTCTCGAACCAGTCGACGAATTGGTCGACGATCTTCGGATCCGCTTGCAGCCCCTGACCTGGCGCGCCATTCGGGGAGGGATAGGTGCCGCCGTGGAATCCGTAGGCTTCGAGCGCGCCCGGTGTGCGATCGGGATAGCTGCCGAGATGCCACTTGCCCCAATACGTGGTGTCGTAGCCGTGGTCGCGCAGCATCGATCCCCAGGTGGGGAACAGCGGCGACAACGTCGACTCCGACACGACCATGCACCCGGTCTGCTGCGAGTACAGTCCGGTCAGCAGGCAGCCGCGAGCGGGTGTGCAGTCGTTGGCCGCCGTGTAGTGATTCTCGAAAGACACACTGCCGCTGCGGATCCGGGCGATGTTCGGCAAGACCGTGTCCAAGGTCTGCTGATCGGGAAACCACACCGGTGTCCGCATCTCGTCCACGATGATCACCAGGATGTTCGGCTTGTCCGGGTCGGTGTCCGCCCGTGCCCGGCCCGGTGCCGCGCCGGCCGATACGGCGGCCGCGGCCGTCGCCGAGGTGGCCGCACTGGTCAGAAATCCCCTGCGAGTGAACGAGCTCGGCAATGTTCCTCCACGAATGAGTGATGTTCGTCGGTCGAATGGAACGCGGAGAATCTCGGTGCTGTCACCGTAGCGCCGCCCGGCGCGCGGTCGCGGCCCTCCGGCGTGGACACGCCGTCACCGAATCAGCTGGCAGAGCGATGCGCGCCGATCGCTGGCCGCTCTGGGAAGGGCGCACGCGGTGCTCGCGGGAAGAGTGTCAAGGCAGACCCACGAGGTCGGCCATCACGTTCATGTGGTGGTGGAAGTATTCGTCGCGCGCGTCGATGGTTCCGTTCAGGCGGCCGAACAGTTCGAAGCTGATCAGGCCGAACAGCTGGGTCCAGCCGGCGAAGACGCGGTCGAGCACGTCCTCGGGCATGTCGGCGGGCGGCTTCTGCTCGATGAGCCGGCGCAGGTCGGCGCGGACCGGCGCGGGCAGCGGGGTCGGCAGCGGTGGCGGGGTCGGTTTTTCCGCCCCCGCGTACACGATGTCGACCAGTCGTAGGACTACGGCCGCGGCGGGGGCGACGGTGTCCTCCGGTGCGGAGTATCCGGGCACCGGACTGCCGTAGAGCAGGCCGTATTCGGCGGGATGAGCCAGGGCCCAGTCCCGCACGGAGGAGCACACCGCCATCCAGCGGCCGCGCGGATCGGTCTCGGGGTGTTTCGCGTCGGCGGCTTCGGCGGTGGCGGCCAGCGCCTGGTACGCCTCCAAGATCAAGGCGGTGAGCAGGTCGTCTCGGCTGGGGAAGTACCGGTACAGCGCGGACGCGACGATGCCCATATCGCGTGCGACGCCCCGCAGCGAAAGGTTCGCGCCATCCACCGCCAACCGTTTTCGCGCGGTGGCTTTGATCTCCTCGATCATCTCGGAGCGGACGCGGGCCCGGAGGGAGGAAGCGGACATTCCCCCAGTGTAGAGAGCGAGTGGCAAATCTGAGAACGGAAGAATGTTTCGTGAACACCGTTCTTGCTCAAGTCGATGTTCTCGGTTACGGTGAGTCCATTGGAAAGAACGGTGTTCTCGAAGTGGAACACCGGACAGAACGGGTTGCCATGTCCCTGTACGTCGTTATCGGAGCCGGTCCCGTGGGCGCGGCGACCGCTGGATTGCTCGCCGAACGCGGCGAGCGGGTGCGCGTCATCACCCGCCGCGGTATCGGCCCGGATCACCCGCTGATCGAGCGCGTCGCCGCCGACGCCACCGACGCTGCCGCGTTGACCGGGCATTGCGCGGGCGCGCACGTCGTCTTCCAGTGCGCCCAGCCGCCCTATCATCGCTGGGCCACGGACTTCCCGCCGCTGGCCGCCGCCTCGCTGCGCGCTGCCGAGGCAGCCGGCGCCGTACTGGTCAGTGTCGGAAACCTGTACGGCTACGGGCAGGTCGACGGCCCGATCGGCGAGCAGTGCCCGCTGCGCCCCAACAGCGTGAAGGGCCGGGTGCGCGCGGAACTATGGGCCGAAGCGCTGGCCGCGCATCAGGCGGGCCGCGTTCGCACCGCCGAAGTGCGCGGATCGGATTACCTCGGCGCGGGAGCCAAGTCGGCGTTCACCATGGTCGCGCTGCCTGCCGCGCTCTCGGGCCGCCGCGTGCTGTTCCCCGGCGATCCGGACGCCGCCCACAGCTGGACCGACGTCACCGATACCGCCCGCACCCTGATCGCGGTCGCCGACGACGAAACCGCGTGGGGCCGCGCCTGGCACACGCCCACCGCGCCGCCGATGTCCGTGCGGGAACTGGCCGGGCTCGCGGCGACGGTGGCGGACGCGCCCCCCGTGCGTGTGGGGCGGATGCCCGCCGCCGTGCTCTGGCTCGCGGGCCTCGCCGATCCCAACGCCCGCGAGTTGCGCGAACTGCGCTACCAGTTCGATCGTCCGTTCGTGCTCGACTCCTCCGCCGCCACCGCGGCCTTCGGCATCGAGCCGACACCGACCGCGCAATCCCTGCGCGCCACGATCACCGCCCTGCGGGCGGAAGAAGTCACGTCCGTCGGCTGAAGCGTGCCGGTCCGGTCGGCTCGTCGCACGGGTGCGGGTCGCGCATGGGGCAACCTCCCCATCCGCGCCTGCGGAAGGACCGATGACAAGCAGCGTGGGCAGGTAGGACGTGAGTGCCACGGACGCCCGGCGGCATACAGCGGGCGGCCGTAGCGGCCCACTGGAAAGGACGCGCAATGCCTTCGCCGACAGCCCTGGCCGGGGTCGGGCAACCGTCAACCGCGATCGGAAATCAGTCGCACGGTCTGCACGATGTGCGCGCACACGACCCCGGCGTCATCACGCACTTCGACAGTGACCACGACCTGACGCGCACTCACCCGCAGCGGAACAGCCGTCGCGGTGGCGACATCGGCGATCTGGCGCAAGAAGTGGGTGGTGGAGTCGGCCGACGTGTTGTGCCGCTATCGGATTCCGGGAGTCGCCGGGTGCGGGCCGACGCAGCCGAGGATGAAACAGCCCGGCGGCCAGTTCGTGAACGGCGCGGACATGGGCTTGCCCAGGCAGGACAGCGGATTGCAGCCCGGGTAGGCCATCGGGCCGATACCGAGTGCGGCGAGAGTCGCGTCCGGGTTCGAGATCATCGGATCGGACAGTTGGACATCCGACTGCTGTTCGTAGGGCGCCGCGGCGGGTATGCGGGGCTCCCGGAAGGCGGCGCCGACCGCCCGCAGGACATCGTGCGGGAAGCTCAACGCGCTTCCCGGCACGGTGACACCGGTCCAGCTGACCATCAATCCGAGGCTCGGCACGACGAAATTGTCCTGGCGCATCATGCCCGACATCTGCATCGCGTCCGGCGGCAGACCAGGAAAGTAGTTGGCGCACTCCGGCCCGTTCACCACGAACAGGAAGCCGTAGCAGGGGTTCGTCGGAGTGGGCCGACCGGCCTGCGCGAGATAATCCGCCGAGATGATCTGGTGACCGCCCCACCGGCCGCGATTGGTGAGCAGCAGCCCGAGCTTGGCGAAATCGTCTGGTGGCAGCAGAAGATGCGCGTAACCGTAGGTGTTCCCACTGCGGTCGCGCCCCCAGAAGTAGTCCGTCGACGGAATGCCCAACGGGTCGAACAGCTTTCGTTGCACGTATGCCTGGAAGTCCTCGCCGACCGCACGCTGGATGACGTACGCGAGCAGATCGACAGCGCGCTGACTGTAGCGCCACTCGGTGCCCTGCTGTTGATCGATCGGCATCGCCAACGCCTGCGCGACCACATTCGGGTCGATCTGCGCCAACCCGGTGATGCCCTCGGAGGCCACCGCCACCCGCATGCCGCTGGATTCGACGAGCAGGTTGCGCACCGTGATCGCGCGGTGTCCGGCATCACCGAGTTCGGGCGGCAGATAAACGCCGATAGGGTCGTCGAGCCGCAACCGCTGCTCGTCCACCGCGATCCCGGCCACCATCGAAACCACGCTCTTGGTGCTGCTCCAGAGATTCCACGGCACACCGCCCGCCCGCGCGTTGTTCGGGCCGGTCGCGATCAGGCAATTGTTCCGGAAGATCTGCAGCGTGGTGCGCGTCGAATCCGCCGCGAGCGCCACCGCCTGATGCAGCGCCGCGGAATCGAGTCCGACCTCCTCCGGCGTCGCCGTTTCGGGTACCCGTCCACTGCTGACCGCGCAATGCCGCGGCCCGTCCGGCTCGGCTTGCGCCATCGCCGGTGCACCGACCCCGAGCATCGAGGTTGCCACCGTAATAGCAGCCATCGCAATGCTTCTCATACCTAGACCCACGCAGGCCTCCGCTCTCGATGAACTCCACCTGGCTCATCGCCCCCACCGCACCCCCGGTTACCGCCTTGTGCGCCCCTACTTGTAGGGGCTGACCTGCACCGACCCGCACCCGCTCACGCGGGACCATGGGCACTCAGGCGGGCGTCACATCGCTGATGAGTAACTCGGCCGTCAGCCCCATCGCCAGACGGACCACACACACCTCCAGCCCTGATTGCCCGGGCCCGGCCCCCGCGGTCGACACCGACCTCACCACCCCGACTTCTCCAGCGTCAACGTAAACACCGCCCCTGATGAACAGCGGCTCGTTCAACTTGACCTTGTCGCCGACCTCCACGACCACGCCTCCCGAAAGATTGGGTGGCTCATGGTACGTGGGACTTCGTGCAAGGGACCAGCGTGACAGGCTCGCTACAACCTCACCGCCGCCAAGGGCGTATTCATGTTCGGCTCGATTTCGCTGCAAGGGCGACGCGTGCGGTGGCGCACGTCACGCCGACGTGGTGTCACGCACTCAGCACCGGCGGTGTCTGATGCCCGACCAGTTACACATCGGGAAGCCGGCAGGGACGCCCGCGAACGGCAGACCGACGGCGACGAACCGCTCGGCCGGATCGAGGACGAGCCCGAGTCGCCCGCACCTGAAGGAGAAGCTCATGAATCTCGCCCTCTGGATCGTCACCGGGCTGCTTGCCGCCCTCGCCCTGTTCGGTGGCGCCACCAAAGCGTTCATGCCCAAGGACAAGCTCGACGAACTGGGCAGGAAGTCCGGCGGGGGATGGACCGAGCACGCGAGCGCCGGTTTCGTCAGAACCCTCGGGAGCCTCGAGATCCTGGCCGCGGCCGGACTGATCCTGCCCGCGGCGCTCGATATCGCACCGGCGATGGTGCCGGTGACAGCCGTCTGCTGGATCCTGTTGATGATCGGCGCGATGATCACCCACGCTCGCTACGGACAATACAAATACGTCGCGCTGAATCTCGTCTACCTCGCCATGGCCGCCTTCGTGGCCTGGGGCCGCTTCGGCCCCGAAGCGTTCACCGGCTGATCGAGGTAAGTCGTCAGTGGCCCGCGCTTTGCGGTTCGGCGGTGCCGACCGCCGTGCGCGGTGTGACGAAGCCGGTCGATCAGCGATGGGTGGCGATGAGCCGTCGCAGTGCGGCCTGGGCGGGTGGTCCCCATGTGGGCTTGCCACCAGGGCGACCGTGGACCCCGGCGTCTGCGATGAAGATGCCGGCGAAGGCGCGGAGCACCGCCCATCCGCGGGCGCGCCGCAGAGTCGCCGCGTCCAGGATCCACTGGTAGGCGTCATGGAACTGGTCGGTGGCACCGTCGGGCAGCAGAATCCAGGCGGCAGCGAGATCGAAAGCCGGATCGCCGGCGAAGAGGTCGCCGAAGTCGATCACGCCGCAGATCGCGCCATTCGTGGTGAGGACGTTGGCGGGATGCAGATCGCCGTGCAGCCACAGCGCCGGGCCGGCCCAATCGGGCGCGGCGACGGCGTCTTCCCAGACCGCGCGGACCGCATCTGGATCGGGAATCAGCCCCCGCTCGGTGGCCGCTGCGAGTTGCTCGGCGAACCTGTCGGAACAGGCGGCCAGCGGCCCTCCGCGGTTGCGGCCGATGGGTGCCTGCCCGGGAGCGGGTTGGTGCAGTGCCGCCAGGAAAGCGGCCAGGGTGGTGGCACCTTCCGCCGCATGGGTGACGGGAGCTCGGTCGGCAGGCTCGCCCGGCACCCACGTGGTGACGATCCACGGCCGCCGAAACCGCTCGGAGGGCTCCCCGAAGCGTTGCGGAACGGGGACCGGCAGCGGAAGACCCGGGGCGAGGGCGGGCAGCCAGGTGAATTCCTTGTGTAGCAACGCATCCGCGGATTCCGTCGCCCAGGGCAATCGGACGGCGAGGTCTTCGCCGAGACGCCACAGCTGGTTGTCCCAGCCACGCGCGCCGAGCCGCACAGGGTGATCGGCCAGGTCGGGGTGCTGGTCACGCAGCAGATCTCGCACCAGCTCCGCGGTGATATCGATCCCGGTGTGCGTCATGCGACTCAACGGTAGCCGGGTAGCAGCCGACCCGTCACTGCCGAAGTCGCACTGCCGCCAATGGAGTACACGAGCTGCCTCGTCTGCCCCGCCGAACTCCCGTAACCGCGGGTCGGCCGACGAGTGCTGGATCACTTCTTTCGTGCGCGTAGGACGGGTTCGGCGAGGATGCGGCCGGCGAGCGTGTGGTCGCAGCCGATCACGGTGTAGGAGAGGTCGGGGTCGCTCGACAGGCACCAGCTGCGGTCGGCGGGCCAGAGCATCGTCACGGGTTGTTCGCAGTCCCAGCGAGCCTCCCACGCGGTGTACACCAGGTTCCGGAGGGGGCGGTGACGAGGAGGTAAGTGATGTGCCCGCTCACCCGCTCGGCGAGTTCGCCGAGCGATGGGTCGCCCAGGCTGTGGACGGGCACGGCGTTGTCCGCCGGTGCCGCCGAACCGGGAGCCGTGGAAGTGATGAGGAGTTCCGGGCCGGGGCCGAGGTCAGCGTCATAGGACGCCAGGCAGGCCGGGGCATCGGGGCTGGTGGTTGCGAGGGGGACCGGTGAGCTGACAGGAGCCGGCGCTCAGAACTCAGTTCAGCATGAGTCGGCGTCCCGACAACCCGATCACCCGCGAGACCGCGGCAAGGTCGTTGTGCGGGCTGAGCTTTCACTCGGCTGGTTCGGCAGTGAACGCGTCACTGCCGAACTCGGCGCCGTTCGTGCGCGGCTCATTCAGCTGAGCCGACTTCACGGCCGTTCATCGACCGGCCGTGCCGCCTCCGCTCGACAGGCTGCTGATCGCGCAGACCAGCGCCACGAACGGGTCGGTGATACCACCACAGCTCCCTGCGACCGACACGGCCGGTGCGGGAGCCTGCGGTTCCAGCGGCAACGGCGCCGCGGCGGCCGCCCCAGCACCGGTCAGGGTTGCGGCGCCGATGAGGGCGGCGGCAAATCCACGTACTGCGAACATTCGAACTCCTTGTGCGTCGGGTGAACGGCCGAACCTAATCGGCAAGCCCTCACCACGCATGACCCGAATTGTGTTGTCCTCGAGTCGAGGGGTGCAGAACTCAGGGGTTGGTCCAAGCCTGGTCGTCGTCGCGGGGCTCTGGGCGCTTGTCGATGAATCTCCGCGCTGAGCGACAGGATCTGCAGGCATGACGGATTCAATTAGGCGGCAGCGCAGGCCAGGTTCCCGGAGCCACCCGCACCGTGCGGGCCGGTGCGTGAACGGTCATATGGCACACAGGCCGGCCTTGGTGTAGGTGAAAGTCGCCGACCCGGAAACCCGGCGCCCGTCCTCATGCCCGGCGTACGCGCGCGATCGAGGACTCGTTGCATCAGTGTGGCGGAGACCGGCTGCCATCGCTGAGTGCCTCCCTTCTCCCGGAGCCGAACGAGGCAGTCCTCGGCATCGAGGTTCTCGAGCGTCAGATGAAGCAGACCGCCTCGGCGACAGACTGTTTCGATGAACACACGCAGAATCAGGGCATCGACCAGGCCCCCATCCGCGACTGATACCCCGACCCCACCGATCCAACGGTGGGCAATGCCCCGGCCCCGGCCCGGTGGCGTGCGCCCGCAGCCACACAGCAGACCGAGATTCGTTCCATCAGCGCAGCATTGCTGTCGTGGCGTCGACAAAGACGACCGGGCTGTCCGCGTCGAGGGCGGTGACAATCGGTGAGTTACGTCGAAGATTGTCGCCATCGACGAACAGGTGGTCGAACTGCGCTGCGCCGAGGAGGCCGCGATCTCTCCAACCGGTGACGACCAGCCACAACGGCCTGGGCGGTCATCGCCCGTCCCTGACACGGTCGGGCAGCCGGTTGCGTACCGTCGCGGGTTCATCCGGAGTTGGAGAGCACACCCACCTTCGTCTGTGTGTTCTCCCCGGCGCCGAGGCGGCGGCGCAGGTTGGCGAACTGCCGCGCTTGCATGATGAGGTGGGCGGGCTGACCGACGAGAAAGTCGGTGACCGCCATCAAAGGGCGGGGCGCATCCCGCCCGATGGTGCGCACCACCAGGCGAGTGCGTCCGCCGGGTAGTTCGGTGAGATGGAAGCCCCACACGCCTTGGGTGAACATCCGGGGGAGCGGACCACGAGGGTCGAAAGGACGGCCGTTGGGCAACGCGAGATCACTGCGCAGCACCAACGTCGTCGGACGGTCGGCGATGGC
>NZ_BAFS01000116.1 GCF_000308415.1 Nocardia asiatica NBRC 100129
GCGATAGGGGACCCAGATTCTGGGTCCCCTATCTGCGTTTGAGCACCTGATGGGCTCCGACGAACGTTGCCGTGCCCGTGTCCCACCGCAGGCACGTGATTGAATTTGTGGGCATATCTACTTTGCGAAACCAAGAAAGGGAGCACCGTGCCGGACCAAAACGACGATCGGAAGCCCTTCCGTCGCGGCGCTCCAGACTCCGGGTCCGGCGGGCGGGGTGACCAGCCGGACCGGGATCGACGCGGCGGCGGGTTCAACCGCCGTGGCGATTCGGGGGAACGAGGCGGCTCTGCGCGCCGAGACGAATCGGGCGGCTACAGCCAGCGGGAGGGTTCTTCCGACCGAGGTGGTTTCCAGCGCCGCGACAATTCCGGCGGATTCAGCCGCCGAGGGGATAGTGGCGGCGGTTACGACCAGCGCGGCGGTTCGAGCGAGCGCGGCGGATTCAGACGCCAGGATTCCGGGGACCGGAGCGGCGCCGCCGGTGGCTTCCGCCGCGGAGGCGACGCACCCAAGCGCGGTGGTTTCCAGCGCGGAGAAGAATCCGGGGGCCGTGGCGGTTCGGCCGGTAGAGGTGGGTCCGGCGAGCGGGGCGGCTTCCAGCGCGGTCAGGACTCCGGTGAACGCGGCGGCTTCCGACGCCGGAGCGAGTCCGGCGAGCGGCGTGACGAGTCGCGAGGCGGGTTCCGTCCCAGCGGCGAGTCCGGTGCTCGCGGAGGCTTCGATCGCAGCGAGTCCCGCGGTGGATTCAGCCGCAGCCGTGACGATTCCGCCGGTCGGGGCGACACTCGCCGGGGTGATTCGGGCGAGCGGGGTGGGTTCAGCCGCCGTGACGATTCCCGCGACCGAGGCGATGCCCGCCGGGCTCCGTCCGGCGAACGCGGTGGTTTCAAGCGTCGCGGTGATTTCGACGAGCGCGGTGACGCGGGGCGGCGTGGTGACGCCGGCTACCAGCGGCGCGACGACGACCGCCGTGCTCCGCGGCCGGATCGCGAGGAACGGCGCGGTGGCGGGGACCGCGAGGATCGGGCGCCGCGCGGCGAGGCCTCGCAGGATCGTCGCCGGGGCGGCGAAGGGGCTCGTGTCGGTGGCGGCCGTGCCCTCGATCGCCGTCCGCCGCGTCCGGAAGAACCCGACCTGCCGGAGGAAGTGCAAGCCACCGACCTCGACTCCGCGGTGCGGCGAGATCTGCTCAGCCTGGACAAAGGCAACGCCGAGACGGTCGCACGTCACCTGGTGATGGCGGTGCGCCTGCTGGACGACGATCCAGGACTCGCTCTCGCCCATGCGAGGGCCGCGCGGCAGCGTGCGGGCCGCATCGCGGTGGTCCGGGAGACCGCGGGTGTGGTGGCCTACCACGCGGGCGAATGGGCGGAGGCTCTGTCGGAGCTGCGTACCGCGCGCCGGATGTCCGGTGGCTCCGGGCTGCTGGCCGTCATGGCCGACTGTGAACGAGGACTGGGCCGGCCGGAACGCGCGATCGAACTCGGCCGCAGTGAGGAGGCCCGCGCCCTGCGCGGAGACGAGGCCGCCGAACTGCGCATCGTCGTCGCGGGCGCGCGAATGGACCTCGGACAGTACGACCAAGCGGTCGTAACGTTGCAGACCTCGGATCTCGATCCGTCCCGGACCGGTTCGGCCGCCGCCCGTCTCTTCTACGCCTACGCCGACGCCCTCGTCGCAGCCGGCCGCACCGACGAGGGGCTCACCTGGTTCCTCAACGCCGCTTCGGCCGACCTCGACGGAGACACGGACGCCGAGGAACGCGCCGCCGAACTCACGGGTGAAAGCGACAGCTGACCCGCAGCCCTGCGGCCGGTCCAGCCTGTCGCCGGAGCCGCGCCGGGTATCCATGCCTTACTGCTCGGCACCACGAGCACCGGCGGCGCAGGGTTGGACGCTGAGCTGACGGCGACGCCGGAAACCGACTGGACACCGGAACCGGACAGGTCGGCTGGCTTCCGTCGGTGCGTCCGGCAGGGCATTCGCACGAGTGGCAATGTCGGTCGACAGCGCAATCGGTCCATCTGGCGGCCGTGCAGCCGCGATCCGCGACCGTCCGGACGAGCCGTCCGCCTGGTACGAAGGATTCAAGTGAACGCATGGCCGTGGCGGGCTCAGGAGTGGGGCGGATGCCCGCACGGAAGGTTGCTGCGGCCCGAGCCCATCGAAAGGAAGTTGCGAGACGGATCGCGGTGGGGGTCCGTGGTCCGTGGTCGGTGAAACCGCCTTGGCGCGTCGGTGTTCGAGGGCCGAGGAAGTGGTTGACGCCACGTCTGTCCGGTTCGATCGCTGGCGTAGTGTTCGAATGTCTCGGACTCGCCGAGCGGCGGTGCTGCCGGCGGAGCCGGTGGTATGCGAGTCGGCACAGCGCCGATCGGTGACACGGAGTGAGAGTGGTGTGAAGCGGTTACGAGATCGCTACCGGGCCCTGCTGCTGGATCTGGACGGCACGCTGTACCGCGGTCACGCGGTGATCGAGGGGGCCCCGGAGGCGCTGGCTGCGCAACGGCAGCCGGAGCAGCGGCTGGTGTACGTCACGAACAACGCCAGCCGCGGGCCGGAGGTCGTCGCCGCGCATCTGTCCGAACTCGGCTTTCCCGCCTCCCGCGACGATGTGGTCACCAGCGCCCAGGCGGCGGCGCGGTTGCTGGCCGAGCGGCTCGATCGTGGCGCGCGCGTGCTGGTCGTCGGCACCGACGACCTGGCCGCCGAGGTGGACGCGGCCGGGCTGCAGCCGGTCCGTCGCTTCGACGGGGAGGCGCCTGTCGCTGTGCTGCAAGGGCATTCGCCCCATACCGCGTGGCCGGATCTCGCCGAAGCCGCTTACGCTCTGCGGTCGGGTGCGCTGTGGGTCGCGGCGAACACCGACAAGACTCTGCCGAACGAGCGCGGACTCGCGCCGGGCAATGGCGCGATGGTCGCCGCGCTGCGCACAGCCTCCGATCGCGAGCCGATCGTGGCGGGCAAACCGTACGCGCCCCTGTTGGAGGATGCGATTCTCCGAGCCGGTTCCCGCAGTGCCTTGGTGGTGGGCGACCGTCTCGACACCGATATCGAGGGGGCCAATCGAGTGGGCCTCGACTCGCTGCTGGTGCTCACGGGCGTCAGCACGCTGGACGAACTGCGCATGGCTCCGGACGGGCAGGTCCCGACGTATGTCGCCGACTCGCTCGACGCCCTCGCCCACCCGCCGGTAGCCCTCGAACCGGAGACCGACCTCGGCGAGATGCTGCAGCGCCACCCTGGAAGAGCTGTGACGGCACGCGCGTCCGATTCGGAAATCCGATAGCGTTGACGCCACGATGACTACTCCTACGCCCCGTCCGAACGGTCCCCGCCCGGCCGCCGGTGCATCAGGTCCCCGCCCGGGGATGCCGTTGCCAGGTCAGCACTTGGCGGGTGCGCCCGGGCATGTGGAGCCGGCTGATCCGGAGCGAATCCGCGGCGAGGTCGACAGCCTGCTCGCCGAACTCGAACGGCCCGGCTGGAGCGGCTCCGCGCCCGCCGCCGAGAGCGCGGAAGCCGGGGTCGACATCACTCGCCGCGCGCGCATCCTGGAGCAGGCACATGACGTGCTGGTGCAGGCTTTGGCCACGGTGGACAAGATCTGAGGTGGCCAGACGCGCACGGGTGGACGCGGAACTGGTTCGCCGCGGATTGGCGAGATCGCGGGAACACGCGGTCGAGTTGATCGGCGCGGGCCGCGTCCTGATAGCTGGGACGGTCGCGGTGAAACCGGCGACCGCTGTCGAGGCGGGCACGCCGCTGGTGGTGCGCGAGCAACCCGACGAGGTGTCGTGGGCCTCGCGTGGCGCGCACAAACTGCTCGGCGCGCTGGAGCGGTTCGAGCCGGAGGGGCTCACCGTGGCGGGCAGGCGCTGCCTGGACGCGGGCGCGTCGACCGGTGGTTTCACCGACGTGCTGCTCAGCCGGGACGCCCGGGAGGTCGTCGCGGTCGACGTCGGTTACGGCCAGCTGGTCTGGCGGCTGCGCAACGACGAGCGGGTTCGGGTGTTCGACCGGACCAACGTGCGCAACCTGACGCCGGAGACCATCGGCGGCACGGTGGAACTGGTGGTGGGTGACCTGTCGTTCATCTCGCTGAGCCTGGTGCTGCCCGCGCTGGCGGCCTGCGCCGCGCCCGGCGCCGAGCTGCTGCCCATGGTGAAACCGCAGTTCGAAGTCGGCAAGGAGCGGGTCGGCTCCGGCGGCGTGGTGCGCGATCCAGTGCTGCGCGCCGACGCGGTGCGGTCGGTGGCGGCGGCGGCCGCGGGATTGGGCATGCGCACGCTCGGTGCGGTGGCCAGTCCGTTGCCGGGGCCGTCCGGCAATGTCGAGTACTTCTTGTGGCTGCGCAACGACGGGCCGTTCGAATACGACGACGAGCAGGTCGCGGCGCTGGTCGAACGTGCGGTTGAGGAGGGTCCACAGTGAACGCGCTGGCCCAGCCCTGCGGCCGGGAGATCTTGCTGGTGTCGCATCCGGGTCGCGCGGAGATCATCGAGACCGCCCACCGGGTGGCGAAGATCTTCGCGGACGCGGGCATCTGCCTGCGCGTGCTCGCCGACGAGGCGGACAGCACGCGGTTCGAAGCCGAGCCGGGGGGCTATCCGGTGCGCGTGGTCGAACACAGCCCGGAGGCGGCGGTCGGCTGCGAGATGGTGCTCGTACTCGGCGGCGACGGCACCTTCCTGCGCGCGGCCGAGCTGGCGCGCTCGGCCGGGGTGCCGGTGCTGGGAATCAATCTCGGCCGCATCGGTTTCCTCACCGAGGCCGAAGCCGAACATCTGGACGAGGCGCTGGCACAGGTGGTCCGGCGCGATTACACGGTCGAGCATCGGATGACCATCGACGTCACGGTCCGGGTCGACGACGAGGTCGTGGAGAGCGGCTGGGCGCTGAACGAGGCGAGCATCGAAAATGCTTCGCGCATGGGCGTGCTGGAAGTGGTGCTGGAAGTGGACGGCCGCCCGGTGTCGTCGTTCGGGTGCGACGGCATCCTCATCTCGACACCCACCGGATCGACCGCCTACGCCTTCTCCGCGGGCGGCCCGGTGGTGTGGCCGGAACTGGAAGCGCTGCTGGTGATTCCGAGCAATGCCCATGCCCTGTTCGCGCGGCCGCTGGTGACCAGCCCGGAGTCGCGGATCGCGGTCGAGTCCGTCGCGTCCGGACACGATGCGATAGTTTTCCTGGACGGCAGGCGCACGCTCGCACTGCCCAGCGGCGGCCGGGTCGAGGCGGTTCGCGGCGCTCAACCGGTGCGCTGGGTGCGGCTGGACTCGGCACCGTTCGCCGACCGGATGGTGCGCAAGTTCCAGTTGCCCGTGACAGGCTGGCGTGGCCGACGGCGAACGGAGAGCACAAGTGCTGACAGAGATCAGGATTGACGGGCTTGGCGTCATCGCCACGGCGACCGCGCAGTTCCATGCGGGACTGACCTGCCTGACCGGTGAGACCGGCGCGGGCAAGACCATGGTGGTGACCAGCCTGCATCTGCTCAGCGGTGCGCGCGCGGACGCGGGCCGGGTCCGGCTCGGCGCGTCTCGGGCGGTGGTGGAAGGCCGGTTCACCGTCGACGACGTCAACGACGCCGCCCGCGCCGAGGTGACGCAGGTGCTGGAAGCGGCCGCCGCCGAGCCGGACGACGACGGCAGCGTCATCGCGATTCGCACGGTGGGCAGCGATGGCCGTTCTCGCGCGCATCTCGGCGGCCGCGGCGTCCCCGCCTCGGTGCTGGCCGATTTCACCGCGCCCTTGCTGACCGTGCACGGCCAGAACGATCAACTGCGTTTGCAGCGTCCCGATCAGCAGTTGTCGGCGCTGGACCAGTTCGCGGGCGACGCGGTGGCCGCTGCCCTGCGCAAATACCAGGTGCTGCGGCGATCGTGGCTCGACGCCCGCACGGAGCTGCTCGAACGGACCGCGCGCAGCAGGGAATTGGCGTTGGAGGCGGATCGGCTCAAGCACTCGCTGAACGAAATCGACGCCATCGCGCCCGAACCCGGCGAGGACGTGCGCATCGTCGAGGAGGTCCGCAGGCTCAGCGATCTGGATTCGCTGCGTGAGGCGGCGGCGACCGCGCACGGCGCGCTGGCCGGGCCGGTCGACGCGCCCGAGGACGATTCCGGCGCTCTGGCAGCGCTGGGCACCGCCCGCGCTCGCATCGAGGCCGCCGACGACCCGGCGCTGATCGCGCTCGCGCCGCGCCTGGCCGACGCCATCGCCGTGGTGGTCGACGTGACCACCGAATTGAGCGGCTACCTCTCCGACCTGCCCTCGGACCCCGGTGCGCTGGACTCGCTGCTCACCCGCCAGTCCGAATTGAAGACGCTCACCCGCAAGTACGCACCCGACATCGACGGTGTGCTGGCCTGGGCGGAGGAAGCGCGCACCCGGCTGGGTTCGCTCGATGTCTCGGAGGAGGCGCTGGCCGGGCTGGCCGCCGAGGTGGACACCGCGGCCGAGCGGGTGCGGGAGGCGGCGAAGAAGCTGAGCGCCGCGCGGGCCAAGGCGGCGGGCAAGCTGGCGGCCGCGGTGAGCGCCGAGCTGGGCGGCCTGGCGATGGGCAAGGCGCGTCTGGAGGTGGAGGTGCGGCCGCTGCTCGCGGGAGCGCAGGACGCGGCGCCGCTCACCGTCGACGGCCGGGAATTGCACGCCGGGCCCACGGGCGTCGACGAAGCCGAATTCCGGCTGTCGGCGCATTCGGGCGCGCAATCGCTGCCGCTGAGCAAGAGCGCGTCCGGTGGCGAGCTGTCGCGCGTGATGCTGGCGCTGGAAGTGGTGCTCGCCAGCTCCGATCACGGAGCGACCATGGTGTTCGACGAGGTCGACGCCGGTGTCGGCGGACGGGCCGCGGTGGAGATCGGACGCAGACTGGCCCGGCTGGCGCGCACCCACCAGGTGATCGTGGTGACCCATCTGCCGCAGGTCGCGGCGTTCGCCGACACCCACCTGGTGGTCGACAAGTCCGACGACGGCAAGGGCGCGGTCAACAGCGGCGTCCGTGCGCTCACCAATGACGAGCGGGTCGTCGAGCTGGCGCGCATGCTGGCCGGTCTCGACGACACCGAGACCGGCCGGGCACACGCGGAGGAACTGCTGGCGACGGCGCGCGCCGAGAAAGCGGGCGCCGAGGCGGCTACGCGCTGAGCGCGCCGGTCAGCGAACGGCTTTCTGCGCGCCCTTGATGAACTGGCCGATCAGATTCTTCAGACCGAACTCCAGCACCTTGGCGGGCACCGGCAGCGACGGATCGGAATCCATGGTGTAGGAGACCAGGGTGCCGTTGTCGGCGTCGGCGAAGGTGACGATGCCGACGTGCCGCTTCACCGGCGCGCCCTTGACGATCTTGTATTCCATCCGCTCGCCGGGCACCAGCTTGGTGATCTCCTCGGTGACGCCCACCGGGCCGAGGCCGATCAGGTGCTGGGCGCCGACGCCCTCGCGTTCGGTCAGGCCCGGCTTGACCAGCTTGACCTGGACCGGCACGTAGGGGCTGATGCTCTCGCGGTCGGCGAAGAGCCGGTACACGACCTCGCGCGGGGCGGCGATGACGGCGTCGACGGTGGTGCTGGCCATGAAGTCTCCTGTTCGAGTTACGTGTGACCGGCAGCATATAGCTACAGCGGGTACGGCTCGATGATCGTGTCGTCCGCATCACAATCGGCGTGGAGCTGTCTGGGGTGCCTGCTGTCCGGCGAGGTCCGCGACGCGGAGTCGAGCAACGCAGAAGCAGTCGTCGCCCGAGCCCCTCATCTACTGAAGAAGCCCGTGTGATCGCCGCAGTGTCGAGCTGCACGCCGCCCCGGGAACGCCAAGCCTGATCGGGAGAATATGCCGCTACCTGGCCGCAATGCCGCGCGGGCAAATGACTTTCGCGTGCGATTGCGGGCGGCCCGCCACCTGCCGTCCGGAATGTCCGATTTTTCATCTACTATGGAAATTAGTAGGTGAACGGCGGGTGAACTCCGTCGGAGATCGGAAGCACCGAGGCAAAGGGGCCATGATGCGCAGCGTTCTTCCAACGACGACCGAGGCTGGCGGGGCGCGACGATCTGTCGCAGCCGCCCGGCGGGGGCGAGGATCTTCGAGGAAGTGGGTGTTCGCGCTGATCGTCGCCGGTCTGGCCGCCGGGTCGGTCTCGACGGCGGGTGGCGCGGCCGCGGAGTCCTTGTCCGGCTCCGATCACTCCGGTCGCTCGGGGTCGCACGGCGACTCGACGGGCTGGCACGCGATAGACCCGTTCGGGTACCAGCATTCCGACCCGAACCCGCTCCGGCAGAACGAGCACCGGGATGCGCTGCGTGAATATCACCGGCGGAACAAGCCGGACGCCGGGGAGAGCGGTGCGGACAACGGCGCGGACGACTCGGCTTGGACCCGCACGCAGCGTCCGGACAGCAGCGGCTGGACCGTGTGCCGCCCGCAGGCGAAGTGGTGCTGACCGGCCTGTCTGGACCATCCGACGGGCCTGCGGTAGCGACTTGTTCGCTGGGCTATGTCGAACCATAGAACGGATCTAGATCCCGGGTACGGCATGATCGACGCGGTGCTGGTCGGCGAGGTGGCAGCGGTCGAATTCCACGCAGGAAACGGCGCGCCTCCACCAATGGTTGAGAGTTTGCCGCCATCATCGGCGCATGCGAATGCCGGCGCTGTTGTCGAGGAACACCGAAACGCTTCCTGGTCTGATCGGGACGGCCCGGGTGGATCGCAACACCCGGCGGCTGCTCGGGCGGATCGGGCCGGGTGACATCGTCGTCCTCGACGAGATGGACCTCGACCGGATGACCGCCGACCGGCTGGTCGAGGCGCGCGTGGGCGCGGTGATCAACACCTCGCCTTCCATTTCCGGCCGCTACCCCAACCTCGGTCCGGAGGCTCTGGTGGCCAACGGGATCCTGCTGCTGGACACGGTGAGTTCGGACGCGTTCAAAAGGATCAAGGACGGCGTGAAGGTCCGCATCGATGGCGGTGTGGTCTATGCCGACAAGCTGATCAAGAAGGAGCCGGAGGTCCTCGTCGAGGGCATCGAACTCACCGAACCCGCCATCGCGGAGCGGATGATCGAGGCGCGCAACGGGCTGGCCGATCACCTGGAGGCGTTCGCGGGCAACACCATCGAATTCATCCGGACCGAGAGCGCCCTGCTCATCGACGGCTTCGGCGTTCCGGAACTGGATCTCACGATGAAGCAGCGGCATGTGGTCGTCGTCGCCGACGGACCGGACCATGCCGAGGACCTGCAGCGGCTCAAACCGTTCATCAAGGAGTACGCCCCGATCCTGATCGGCGTCGGCCGTGGCGCCGACACACTGCGCAGGCGCGGCTACCGGCCGGACGTCATCGTCGGCGACCCCGAGGAGATCACCTCGGCGACCATGAAGTGCGGCGCCGAGGTGATCCTGCCCGCCGACACCGACGGTCATGCCAAGGGGCTTACACGCATCCAGGACCTCGGCATCGGCGCGACGACCTTCCCCTCTTCGGGGTCGGCCTCCGATCTGGCGCTGCTGCTGGCCGACCATCACGGCGCCGCCCTGATCGTCACCGCGGGCGCGCCCGCCTCGCTCGACGATTTCTTCGACCGGGGCAGGCGCGACAGCAATCCGGCCACGTTCCTCACCCGGCTCAAGGTCGGCACGAAACTGATGGACGCGAAGGCCGTGGCCACCCTGTATCGCACCCGGGTGTCGGGGATCGCGGTCGCGCTGGTGGTGCTCGCCGCGCTGGTCGCGGTGATCGTCGTCCTGCTTGCGTCCAACAGCGGCGGGGAATTCCTGGACTGGGGTGTGGACACCTGGAACCGCTTCGCGCGGTGGTCGCAAGGGCAGCTCGGATCCTGGGAATTCTGAGAGGGAGAACTATGATTTCGCTGCGTCAGCATGCCGTCTCGATCGTGGCGATCTTCCTTGCGCTCGCGATCGGCGTGGTGCTCGGATCCCAGACGCTCGCCGCGGACCTGCTGTCGGGACTGCGGGCGGACAAGGCCGAGCTGCGCCGGCAGGTCGACGTCCTGACCGAGCGGACTCGGCAGCTCGACGACCAGGCCATGGCCGCCGACCGGTTCGTCGCAGGTTCGGCGGGCCGCATCCTCGGCGGCACGCTCGCCGACCGCAGCGTCGTCGTGTTCACCACCCCGGACGCCGATCCCGGTGACGTCGACGCGGTGACCAGGGCGCTCGAGATCTCCGGCGCGGGCGTCACCGGCCGGATCGCGCTCACCGAGGCGTTCATCGACGCCGCCGAGGGCGATCGGATGCGCACGGCCGTCACGAACGTCATCCCCGCCGGGGCGCAGTTGCGCACCGGCGCGGTGGACCAGGGCAGCATGGCCGGTGACCTGCTCGGCTTGGTGCTGCTGCTCGACCCCGCCAACGGGCAAACCCGTGGCACCCCCCAGGAGCTGGGGTTGGTGCTGGAGACCCTGCGCGGCGGCGGTTTCCTCGCCTACGGCGACACGCCGGTGCAGCCCGCGCAGCTCGCGGTCGTGATCACCGGTGCGGGCCTCGACGCCGCCCGCGACGGCGCGGGCGCGAACACCGCCCGCTTCGCCGGAGCCCTGCGTGGCCGTGGGGCGGGGGTGGTGCTCGCCGGACGCACGGGAGCCGCGGACGGGCAGGGGCCGATCGCGGTGGTCCGCACGGATGCCGCGCTCGCGGCGCAGGTGAGCACGGTGGACAATCTCGAACGAGAACTCGGACGCGTCACCACGGCGCTCGCGCTCGGCGAACAGCTCAACGGCGGCGCGGGCCGCTACGGCACCGGCGCCAAGGCCGCCTCGCTGACCTTGGCCGCACTGCCGGGCTGACCGGCCGGAACCGCCGGGGGATGCGGCGTCGGCCCGCCACCCGCGCGGTTCTCGCGGCACCGGCTACCGGCAACCCGTGCCCGTCCGGACGCGACCCGCCTCACACTCGGGCCGCGAGTGCTCTGACCGGCGCCTGGCGATCGGTCGGCAAACGCGCGTGGCAGTCGAACGGACGGGCGGATCCGTGTTACCGTGAAGACCCGTGGGTCAAACACGGATTCAGGCGCGAACGGCCACGAAGCACATCTTCGTCAGCGGTGGTGTCGCCTCCTCATTGGGTAAAGGTCTTACCGCCTCCAGCCTCGGGCAGCTGCTGACGGCGCGTGGGCTGCGCGTCACGATGCAGAAACTCGACCCGTACTTGAACGTCGATCCCGGCACGATGAACCCCTTCCAGCACGGCGAGGTGTTCGTGACCGAGGACGGCGCGGAGACCGACCTCGACGTCGGTCACTACGAGCGCTTCCTCGACCGGGACCTGTCCCGGGACGCGAACGTGACCACCGGGCAAATCTATTCGTCGGTGATCGCCAAGGAGCGCCGCGGCGAGTATCTCGGTGACACGGTGCAGGTGATCCCGCACATCACCGACGAGATCAAGCACCGCATCCTCGCGATGCGCGGCCCGGATCTGCAGGGCCAGACCCCGGACGTGGTGATCACCGAGATCGGCGGCACGGTGGGCGACATCGAGTCGCAGCCGTTCCTGGAGGCCGCTCGCCAGATCCGCCACGACGTGGGACGGGACAACGTCTTCTTCCTCCACGTGTCGCTGGTGCCCTACCTCGCGCCCTCCGGTGAACTGAAGACCAAGCCGACCCAGCACTCGGTGGCCGCGCTGCGCAATATCGGCATCCAGCCCGACGCGCTGATCCTGCGCTGCGACCGAGAGGTGCCGCAGGCGCTGAAGAGCAAGATCGCGCTGATGTGCGACGTCGAGGTCGACGCCTGCATCTCCACCCCGGACGCGCCGTCGATCTACGACATCCCGCGCGTGCTGCACCGGGAGGGGCTGGACGCCTACGTGGTGCGCAGGCTGGGCCTGCCGTTCCGGGACGTGGACTGGACCGTGTGGGGCGATCTGCTCGACCGGGTGCACTCCCCGCGCGAGACGGTCGAGGTCGCGCTGGTGGGCAAGTACGTCGACCTGCCCGACGCCTATCTCTCGGTCACCGAGGCGCTGCGCGCGGGCGGGTTCGCCTCGCGCGCCAAGGTGAACATCCGCTGGGTGCCCTCCGACGAGTGCGAGACCCCCTCCGGCGCGCAGCACGCGCTGCGTGACGTGGACGCCGTGCTGATCCCCGGCGGATTCGGCATCCGCGGCATCGAGGGCAAGGTCGGCGCGATCCACTACGCGCGCACGCGCGGCATCCCGCTGCTGGGCCTGTGTCTCGGGTTGCAGTGCGTCGTGATCGAGGCGGCTCGCAGGGTGGGCCTGGCGGAGGCCAATTCGGCCGAATTCGAGCCGGACACACCGCATCCGGTCATCTCGACCATGGCCGATCAGGAGCAGGCCGTGGCCGGTGAGGCCGATCTCGGCGGCACCATGCGCCTGGGTGCCTACCCGGCCACGCTGGACAAGGGCTCGGTGGTCGCGCAGGCCTACGGCAGCGAGCACGTCTCCGAGCGTCATCGCCACCGCTACGAAGTGAACAACGCCTACCGCGACAAGATCGCCGAGAGCGGGTTGAAGTTCAGCGGCACCTCGCCGGACGGGCACCTGGTCGAGTTCGTCGAACTGCCCGCCGACGTGCATCCGTTCTTCGTCGCCACCCAGGCGCACCCGGAGTTGAAGAGCCGCCCCACCCGCCCGCATCCGCTGTTCGCGGCGCTCATCTCGGCGGCACTGAAATACAAAGCGGCCGAACGACTTCCGGTGGATATTCCGGGCGAAGAACTCGCGGGTGCGGCGGAACAGGCGTAGCGGCATGACCAACGGGGGCGCTGCCGAACCGGGCAGCCACGATTTCGAGATCGTTTCCGGCGAGACCGTCTACAGCGGCGCCATCCTGGCCTTGCGGCTGGACCAGGTGCGGATGCCCGGCGGGCGGGTGGTCGAGCGTGAGGTGATCGAGCACCACGGCGCCGTCGCCGTCGCGGCGATCGATGACGACGACAACGTGGTGCTGATCAACCAGTACCGCCACCCGATCGGCAGGCGGTTGCTGGAGCTGCCCGCCGGGCTGCTCGACCTGCCCGGCGAGGACCCGTTGCTCGCGGCCCGGCGTGAGCTGGCCGAGGAGACCGGGCTGGCCGCGCGGGAGTGGGCGGTTCTGGTGGACGTGGTGCTCTCGCCCGGGTTCACCGACGAAGCGCTGCGGGTCTACCTGGCCAGGGATCTGTACGAGACCGACCGCCCGGAGCCGGAACTGGAGGAGGCGGACCTGGAAGTGGTCCGCATGCCGGTCGACGCGGCGGTCCGCGCGGCGCTGGCCGGGGAGATCGTCAACGCCACCGCCGTCGCGGGCGTGCTCGCGCTGGCGGCCGCGCGGGCCGGCGGCATCGAACCGCGGCCGCCGGACGCGCCGTGGGAGGGGCAGCCGACGGCCTTCCTTCGCCGCAAGGCGGCGCAGAAGTCCGAAGACTGACCCGACGTGCTCGGTCGCGAACTCGACGCCTATCTCGACCATCTCGCGGTCGAGCGCGGCGTCGCGGCCAACACGCTGGGCGCCTATCGGCGGGATCTCGGTCGTTACCTGGACTTCTTGGCCGGGCGCGGCATCGGCTCGCTGGAGCGGGTGGCCGAATCCGACGTGGCGGAGTTCACCATGGCGCTGCGCTCGGGCGGGGACGGGCACCCGCCGCTGGCGGCGAGTTCGGTGGCCCGCGCCCTGATCGCGGTGCGCGGCTGGCATCGCTTCGCGGCGGCGGAGGGGCTGGCCGAAACCGACGTGGCCCGCGCGGTGAAGCCGCCGGCGCCGGGGCGCAGGTTGCCCAAGGCGCTGCCCTACGACCAGGTGCTGCGCGTCCTGGAGGCGGCGGGCGGCGGACCCGGCGACGCCGCGGCGGGCGTGGACGGCGGACCGCGTGGCCTGCGCGACCGCGCGCTGCTGGAACTGCTGTACTCCACCGGCGCGCGGATCTCGGAGACAGTCGGGTTGGACGTCGACGATCTCGACATCGAGGAGCGAGCGGTCGTGCTGCGCGGCAAGGGCGGGAAACAGCGCCTGGTGCCGATCGGGCGGCCCGCCCTGACCGCCGTGGACGCCTATCTGGTCCGTGGACGCCCGGTGTTCGCCGCACGCGGAAAGGGCAGTGGCGGAGCCCTGTTCCTGAATGCTCGCGGTACCCGCCTGTCCCGGCAGAGCGCCTGGCGGGTCCTGCACACAGCGGCCGAACGTGCGGGAATCACGGCGGCGGTGTCGCCGCACACGCTGCGTCACTCGTTCGCCACCCACTTGCTCGACGGTGGCGCCGACGTCAGGGTGGTGCAGGAGTTGCTCGGGCACGCGTCGGTGACCACGACCCAGATCTACACCCTGGTCACGGTCAACACCTTGCGCGAAGTCTGGGCCACGGCTCACCCGCGAGCCCGGTGATCGTTCTGCGATGGGCTGTTCCACATGCGCGGTCCGCGCGGGACTTCCGCGTCGACACCAAGCGGTGGGCGAGGGGGTCGGTGATGGTCGGGCACGCCTCCGGAGCCGCCGCGAGTTTCTGGCTGTGCCCACAACCGGTATCGTCCGCTTCGAATGCTTCCGGCACCCGGCCGGATCGCGCGCACGGGGAGGCGTACTGGGACAGCATGAACGAGTCGCACGACCGGTTCGACGTTCATTTCGATGGCGGACCGCGATGGCGCTGACCAGGGCGGGGCGAACACGCCGCGCGCAGGCGCGGCACTCGAGTGCCGTCAAGCGGTAGCGTCTAACGAGAGCTGGACCGCACGAAAGCGAGGTCGGCCCTGATCGGCCTCGCTACGCTCGGCGAGGCAACGGGCAGGAACGTATAAGGAGCAGCGGATCGTGACGACAGCCGGAGCGGCAGAGCCGCCGATGGGTGCTGGGGCGGAGCCGCTTACGGGCTCGCGACCGGGTCCGTACTCGGACGCCGCGGCGGAAACGCTGTGGGGGCACGGGGTCGAGCCGGTCCCGGAGGACGCGACGCTCGGCCCGACCGGACGGCCGCTGCGACTGGTGCCCGACCCGCCGCCGGTCGGCCAGCACGGCGACGCGCTGATCGTGGCCATGTGCAACCAGAAAGGCGGGGTCGGGAAGACCACCTCCACCATCAATCTCGGTGCGGCACTGGCCGAGTACGGCCGTCGCGTACTGCTCGTCGACCTGGACCCGCAGGGCGCGCTGTCGGCCGGTCTCGGCGTCGCCCACCACGATCTCGACTCGACCGTGCACGACCTGCTCATCGGTTCCAAGGTGTCCATCGACGACGTCCTGATGCAGACGCGCGTCCCGAACATGGACCTGCTGCCGAGCAACATCGATCTCTCCGCCGCGGAGATCCAGTTGGTCAACGAGGTGGGCCGGGAACAGTCGCTGGGCCGCGCGCTGGAGCCGGTGCGCAACCGCTACGACTACATCCTCATCGACTGCCAGCCTTCGCTCGGACTGCTCACGGTGAACGCCCTGGCCTGCTCGGACGGCGTGATCATCCCGATGGAATGCGAGTATTTCTCGCTGCGCGGGCTGGCGCTGCTCAACGACACCGTCGAGAAGGTGCGGGACCGGCTGAACCCGCGGTTGAGCCTGTACGGGATAGTGGTCACCATGTTCGACGCTCGACTGCTGCATTCCCGCCAGGTCATGGCGCGAGTCGTCGAGGTGTTCGGCGACCTGGTGTACGACACCGCGATCGCGCGCACCGTCCGTTTCCCGGACGCCAGCGTCGCCGGTGAACCCATCACCACCTGGGCGCCGAAATCCGGTGGAGCCGAAGCGTATCGGTCGATGGCTCGGGAAGTCATCCACCGTTCCGGCCGGTGACCGGCCGCTCCGACCCCTCGTCTGCGTCCCACCACGACCCGTCCGGCCAGGGGTCTCCCGCGGCCGGATCGGCGCCCGCGTCCGACCGCCGCCCGTCCCACTCCGGTGGGTCGGAGGAATCCGCGCGATCCGTTCCGGCGAAGGCTCCTGCCCTCGGGAACGCGGCGGCCGCGTTCATCGCCGCTGGCCGCGATGCCGCGCCTGCCCGTTCCGCCCGTGCCGTCGCCGGTGACACGGCTGGACCGACCGAACCGGAGTCGGATGCCCACGCCCCTATTCCGCGAGAGAGCCCGGCCGAACCTTCCGTGACACCCCCTGCGCCGCCAGCCGAGGCGGCGGTGCGGGAGACCGCCGGAACGCAGGCCGACCTGCCTACCGAGGGCCCGGCCACTTCTGTTGACCCGGATTACCCCGGTCCTGTGCCGGACGCGCGGGGTTTTGCACCGGTGGCCTCCGGTCTTGCGCCGGATGGTCCCGGTTTTGTGCCGGACGCGCGGGGTCCTGCACCGGTTGCCTCTGGTCTTGCGCCGGATGGTCTCGGTCTAGTGCCGGACGCGCCTGGTGCTGCATCGGTGGCCTCCGGTCCCGCGTCGGACGCCTCTGGTGCCGCGTTGGACGCCTCCGGTCCCGCGTCGGACGCCTCCGGTCCCGCGTCGGACGCGCCGGGTCGTGCATCGGTGGCCTCTGGTCTTGCGCCGGATGGTTCCGGTTTTGCGCCGGAGGTGCCTGGTGCTGCGCCAGTGGCCTCCGGTCCGACGCCGGACGCCTTTGGTTCCGCGTCGGACGTGTCCGGTTCCGCGTCGGACGCATCTGGTCCCACATCGGACACACCTGGTCTCAACCCGGACGTATCCCGTCAGACGCCGGGTGTGTCCGGAATTACCGCGGACGCACCGCCTGGGGACGCGCCGCAGGGGAACGACCCCCAGGCGACCGGATTCCGGCTGCGCTTGAGCAATTTCGAGGGTCCGTTCGACCTGCTGCTGACCCTGATCAGCTCGCGCAAGCTGGACGTCACCGAGGTGGCGCTGCACAAGGTCACCGACGAGTTCATCGCCTACACGAAGGCGCTGACCGCGAACATGGCGCAGCAGAACACGTTGCGCTCGGACAAGATTTTGGACCAGACCACCGAGTTCCTGGTCGTCGCCGCCACGCTGCTGGATCTGAAGGCGGCTCGTCTGCTGCCGTCCGGTGAGATGACCGACGCCGAGGACTTGGAATTGCTCGAGGCGCGCGACCTGCTGTTCGCCCGGCTGTTGCAGTACCGCGCGTTCAAGCAGGTCGCCGAACTGCTCGGCGAGCTGGAGGCCGCCGCGCTGCGGCGCTATCCGCGGGCGGTCGGCCTGGAGGAGCGCTACGCCGACCTGCTGCCCGAGGTTACGCTGGGTGTCGGGGCGGCGGAGTTCGCCGCGATCGCGGCGGCGGCCTTCCGGCCCCGTCCGGTACCCAAGGTCGGGCTCGACCACTTGCACACGCACGCGATCTCGGTGGCCGAGCAGGCGGCACTGGTGCTGGAGCGGCTCAAACAGCGGGGTGCGGGTGCGTGGACCTCCTTCGGTGAGCTGGTCGCCGACTGCGAGGTCCCGGTCCAGATCGTCGCCCGCTTCCTGGCGCTGCTCGAGCTGTATCGCGGCAAGACGATCGAGTTCGACCAGCCCGATCCGCTCGGTCCGCTGTCGGTCAGCTGGATCGGCGACTCGGCCGCGCAACAGGTGGACACCGTGACAATCGAGGAGGACTACGGGTGAGCGAGCACAGCGCGCTGTCGCGCACGACGCAGCGCGGCTCCGGCGAGGCGCAGTCGTGAGCGAGGCAGTGGTGGAACTCACCCCTGAACCGCTCGCGGACGCCGATCTGCGGTCCGCGCTGGAGGCCATGCTGCTGGTGGTGGACTCGCCGGCCCCGGTCGACCAGCTCGCGGCCGCCCTCGGCGACAGTCCGGGGCGGGTCGAGCAGACCCTGCGCGCGATGTCCGCCGAACTGTCGGCGCGGTCCAGTGGGATGGATCTGCGTTTCGTGGGTGACGGCTGGCGCTTCTATACTCGCAGCGAGTACGCGCCGTATGTGGAGCGGATGCTGCTCGACGGCTCCCGATCGAAACTGACCCGGGCGGCGTTGGAGACGCTGGCGGTGGTGGCATACCGTCAGCCGGTGACCAGGACCAGGGTCAGCGCGGTGCGTGGCGTGAACGTCGACGGCGTGATGCGCACGCTGCTGGCGAGGGGCCTGATCGCCGAGGCGGGCGTCGACCCGGAGACCAACGGGACGCTGTACCGCACGACCGAGCTGTTCCTGGAACGGATCGGGCTCGCGTCGCTGAGCGACCTGCCGCCGCTGGCGCCCCTGCTTCCGGGCGTCGACCTGATCGATGAGATCAACGAGAGCCTGGAGACCGACCCCCGGTACACCAGGTTGAAGAAACCCGCCGAGGCCGATTTGGATCTCGGTACCGAAGAGTGACAGGAAACGATGAATACGCCCGCTCGCCGAGATGGCACACCGGATCGTAGAAAACGCGGCGCCACGCCCGAACGGGGCGGTACGGGCCGCGCCTCGGGCTCCCGCGACGCCCGTTCGGCCCAGCGCGGGGGCACCCCCCGGGGCGCCCAGCCCGGCGGCACGGGCCGTGGATCGGCCCACCGGGGATCGTCCCAGGCGCCGAGCCCGCAGCGGCACACGGCTCCCGTGGGCAAGAAGAAGCCCAAACCGCAGCGGCAGGTCGCGCCACCGCCGCTGCTGAGCAATGCCAAGCCAGCGCGCCACCAGAACGTGGATCCCGCCGAGACCGGCGGCCACACCAAAATGCCGTGGGGCGAGGGTGAGCGGTTGCAGAAGGTGCTCGCCAAGGCGGGCGTGGCGTCGCGCCGGGCCGCCGAGGAGATGATCGCGCAGGGCCGCGTGGAAGTCGACGGCATGATCGTGCGCGAGCAGGGCCTGCGCATCGATCCGCAGCGCGCCGTGGTGCGCGTCGACGGCACCCGCGTGGTGGTGCGCGAGGAACTGGTGCACGTCGCGCTGAACAAGCCCAAGGGCTGGCAGTCCACCATGTCCGACGATCTGGGGCGCCCTTGCGTCGGCGACATCGTGGCCGAGCGGATCGCCGCCGGTCAGCGCCTTTTCCATGTCGGGAGGCTGGACGCGGAGACCGAGGGCCTGCTGCTGCTCACCAATGACGGCGATCTGGCTCACCGGCTGATGCACCCGTCCTTCGAGGTCTCCAAGACCTACCTGGCGACGGTGCAGGGCGAGGTGAACAACCGCGCGATCGGCAAGCGGTTGAAGGAAGGCGTCGAGCTGGAGGACGGTCCCGCCAAGGTCGACCGTTTCCAGGTGCTCGAGCTGGGCGAGGGACGTTCCCTGGTGAAGGTGGTGTTGCACGAGGGGCGCAAGCACATCGTGCGCCGCCTGCTGGACGCGGTGGGCCATCCGGTCATCCGGCTGGTCCGTACCAATATCGGCCCGGTCGCGCTGGGCGACCAACGGCCCGGCACATTGCGCGTGCTCGGTCGCGATGAAATCGGCAAACTCTACGAGGCGGTGTCGTTGTGAACGGTGTGGAGATCCCGGTGCAGGCGCCGGCGCGGATGGCCGGTACCAGCCCGCTCGTGGTCGCCATGGACGGGCCGTCGGGCACCGGGAAGTCGAGCGTGTCCCGGCGCCTGGCCACCAGGCTCGGCGCGCGGTACCTCGACACCGGCGCGATGTACCGGGTGGCGACGTTGCGCGTGCTGCGCGCGGGCATCGAGTTGACCGACACCGCGGCCATCGCCGCCGCGGTCAAGGAACTGCCGCTGTCCATCGGTACCGATCCCAGCCGCGAGGTGATCGAGCTGGACGGCGAGGACGTGCGTGCGGAGATTCGCGGCGACGCCGTCACCAAGGCCGTCTCGGCGGTCTCCGCGGTGCCCGAGGTGCGTGAGCTGCTCGTCGCCATGCAGCGGGAGATCACGGCGATCGCGGGACGGATCGTGGTCGAGGGCCGCGACATCGGCACGGTCGTCCTGCCCGAGGCGGACGCCAAGATCTATCTGACCGCTTCCGCGGAGGCGCGGGCGCACCGGCGCAATCAGCAGAACATCGCCGAGGGCCGGGGCGACGACTACGCGGGCGTGCTCGCCGACGTGCAGCGCCGCGACACCCTCGATTCGACCCGCAAGGTGTCCCCGCTGCGCCCGGCCGAGGACGCGGTGGGCGTCGACACCAGTGAGCTGTCCATGGACGAGGTCATCGACGAGTTGTACCGCGTTGTCGCCGAGCAGATCTCGGCATTCGAGTCCGGAGGTCGCCGGTGAACGAGGACGTGCTGGCCGGCGACGGCGTCTGGACCGACGAAGCCGACTGGGAACTGGCCGATCTGGAGGCCGAATTCGAGGACGGCGCGCACGTCGCGATGCCGACGGTGGCGGTGGTCGGCCGCCCGAACGTGGGCAAGTCGACGCTGGTCAACCGGATTCTGGGCCGTCGTGAGGCGGTCGTGGAGGATATCCCGGGAGTGACCCGCGACCGGGTGTCCTACGAGGCGAACTGGGCGGGTCGCCGGTTCCTGGTGCAAGACACCGGCGGGTGGGAGCCCGACGCGAAGGGCCTGCAGCAATCGGTGGCCAGGCAGGCGGAGCTGGCCATGCAGACCGCCGACGCGATCCTGCTGGTGGTCGACGCCGTCGTCGGCGCGACCGCCACCGACGAGGCGGCGGTGAAGAAGCTGCGCCGCTCCGCCGTCCCGGTCATCCTGGTCGCCAACAAGGTCGACGACCAGCGGGTGGAAGCGGAGGCGGCGGCGCTGTGGTCGCTCGGACTCGGCGAGCCGCGGATGGTCAGCGCCGCCCACGGCCGTGGCACCGGCGACCTGCTCGACGACGTGCTCGCGGTGCTCCCGGAGACTCCGCGCGAGGGGACCGGCGGCACCGGCCCGCGGCGGGTGGCGCTGGTGGGCAAGCCGAATGTCGGCAAGTCGAGCCTGCTGAACAAGCTGGCCGGCGACGAGCGCTCGGTGGTGCACGACGTGGCGGGTACCACGGTGGACCCGGTCGACTCCCTGGTCGAGCTGGGCGGCAAGGTCTGGAAGTTCGTCGACACCGCGGGGTTGCGCCGCAAGGTCGCCAATGCCAGCGGCACCGAGTTCTACGCCTCACTGCGCACCAAGTCCGCGCTGGAGGCATCGGAGGTGGCGATCATGCTGATCGACGCCTCGCAGCCGATCACCGAACAGGACCTGCGGGTGATCAGCATGGTCGCCGATTCGGGGCGCGCGCTGGTGCTGGCGTTCAACAAGTGGGATCTGGTCGACGAGGACCGGCGCCTGCAGTTGGAGCGCGAGGTCGACCGGGATCTGATCCGGGTGCCGTGGGCGCAACGGGTCAACATCTCCGCGCACACCGGCCGCGCCGTGCAGAAGCTGGTGCCCGCGATGGAGACCGCGCTCGAGTCCTGGGACAAGCGCATCTCGACGGGCCGGCTCAACACCTGGCTGAAGGAAGTGATCGCCGCGACCCCGCCGCCGATGCGCGGCGGCCGGTTGCCGCGCGTGCTGTTCGCCACCCAGGCGACCACCCGGCCGCCGACGTTCGTGCTGTTCACCACCGGCTTCCTGGAGGCTGGTTACCGGCGCTTCCTGGAGCGCAGGTTGCGGGAGGAGTTCGGCTTCGACGGCTCGCCGGTGCGCATCTCGGTGCGGGTACGGGAGAAACGGGACCGTAAGAAGTAGGAGAGCACCGCGAGGCCCCGGCGAGTCCGGGGCCTCGTTCGTCTGATCGTTGCGCGTACTCCGCACGCATCGGTGGAGCCGTCGTCACCGATGCTGGATCCGCGCCAGGGATACCGCATTGGCTAACATGTAGCGATCTATTATCGATGCTCGGTATTCGATCAATATTGCCTAATGGTGTTCGCAAGATTTGCGAACAGATGTCGATCCGCGTGTACGCGTCGCGATGACGGCAAATAGCTGGCATCATCCGGGCATGGCCATTCCCAGCGTGCTGCCGGAGCCCCCAGCCGTCTTGACTCCCTTCGAGACGGGCTGGCCCGTGCGTCTGGCCGACACCGACCGCGATCAATATCTGCGGCTGGACGGAGTGGCGCGCTACTTGCAGGACGTGGGCTACGACCATCTCGATGTCCTGCAGGACGGCGACATCCATCGGCTGTGGGTGATCCGCAGGACGGTGATCGACGCGATCAAGCCGATCTCGTTCGGCGAATGGGCCACCCTGCGGCGCTGGCCCTCGGCGACGTCGACCCGGTGGTGCACGATGCGTGTCCAGGTCTGCGGCAGCGCGGGCGGGCTGGTGGAGACCGAGAGTTTCCTGATCCACTTCGGCACCGAGTCGGGCGTTCCGGCCCGGATGAGCGACCGGTTCCTCGCACCCATGCTGGCCTGCACGACCGAGCACCGGCTGCGCTGGAAAGCCGAACTCACCGATCCGATGCCCGCGGCAGGCGAGCCCGGCGTCCGGACTCGGCCGTTCCCGCTGCGCGTCACCGACATCGACCTGCTCGACCATATGAACAACGCGGTCTATCTCACCGCGCTCGAGGAGATTCTGGCCGATCACGCCGAACTCAAGTCCGGGCCGCATCGCGCGGTGGTCGAGTACGGGAAGCCGGTGCGGTCCGGGGAAGCCGTCGAACTCGTCTCCCGCCGGACCGACTCGAGCCTCGACGTGTGGTTCGCGGTCGGCGCGGACTGCCGAGCGGTCGCCCGCGTCACCCCGCGCTAACGGGCCAAAGCCTCGACAGTGGCACGTGCGCCCCTGCCGCGCAGCGAATCCAGTGCCGCCAGGTACGCGGCCACGAAGCGTGGCTGCTCGATCAGGTCCCCGAACAGGGAACGCTCCTCGAGGAACGCGGTGGGATGCTCGCGTTGCCGCCGCGCGAGGGGCACGAGCCGGTCGCGTAGCCGGTCCACGATCTCGATCGGCTCCCCGTGCTCGTCGAAGCCCTCGGCATAGCGCGCCCAGCTCGCGACGACCGCCGCCGCGCACTCGATCTCGCCGCCGACGGCCAGTCGCGCCCGGACCACCGGTAGCAGCCACTTCGGAATCCGGTCGGAGGATTCCGCGCACAGCCGGGCGATGGTGTCGCCGATCGCGGGGTTGGCGAACCGGTCCAGCAGGGTGCGCTTGTAGGCGTCCAGGTCGACACCGGGTACCGCGCGTAAGGTCGGTGTCGCCTCGGCGTCCATGTATCGCAACAGGAAACGCCGGAAGACCGGGTCCTGTGCGGCGTCGTGGACCAGCCGGTAGCCGCTCAGATATCCGAAGTAGCACAGTGCCTGGTGGCCGGCGTTGAGCAACCGCAGTTTCATCAGTTCGTACGGGGTGACGTCGTCCACGACTTGCACGCCGACCTCCTCGAAGGGCGGGCGGCCCAGTCCGAAGGAATCCTCCAGCACCCACTGCGCGAACGGCTCGGTCACGACCGGCCGGCGATCGAGGACGCCGTAACGCCGCTCGATCTCGCCGGTGGCCCCGGGCGGTGTGACCGGGGTGATCCGATCGACCATCGAATTCGGGAAACACACCTGTTCGGTCACCCAGGATCCGAGCCCGGGATCGCGCAGCGCGGCGAACGCGCCGAACATCCGCCGCGCGAGGTCGCCGTTGCCCTCGATGTTGTCGCAGGACAGCACGGTGAACGGCGCGACGCCGCGCGACCTGCGCCGGGCCAGGGCCGCGACGACGAGCCCGAAGACGGTGGCGGGCGGCGCGTCTCCGGCGAGATCGGCGCGAATCGCCGGGTCGTCGGCGTCGAACTCCCCGGTGGCGGGCGCGATGTGGTAGCCGCCCTCGGTGATGGTGAGCGAGACGATCCGGGTGGACGGGTCGGCCAGCTTCGCCACGACGGCCTCCGGATCGTCCGGCGCGTACCGGTATTCGACGAGGGAGCCGATGATGCGCGTGGTCCACGTGCCGTCCGGTGCGATGGCGGACAGCGTGTACAGGTAGTCCTGGGCCCGCAGCGCATCGCGCATGCGGCGGTCACCGGGCAGTACGCCTACCCCGCAGATACCCCACTCGTCCGCGCGGCCGCGTTCGAGCAGCCGGTCCACGTACATCGCCTGGTGCGCGCGATGAAACCCGCCGACTCCGAAATGCACTATGCCCGAGGCGATCCGGGACCGGTCGTAACTCGGCGTCGAGATCCGATCGGCGATCTCGCCCATCGTCGCCGCTCGCAAGGGTGTGGCCGTCCGTTCGGGCATCCGCGCCTCCCCGTGTCGTGTGGATCACACCATAGTGCAGCCGGAGAGCCCCGCCGGTCAGCTCGGCGCGGGCGGCAGCAGCGAATCCAGTCCGTGGCGCCGGGCGCCGAGTACTCGCTCGGAGTTCACTCGCTCGAGATCGGCGGAGAATGGCTCGGTGCGCCACCGCTCGACGGCCAGGCGAGTGTCCTCCGCCAGGAGATCGGCGTTGATCGCGGCGGCGGCCGTGACGCCGCCGGCGGCCGACTGCACCACTCCGGCGACGACGTCGGTGACGTTGCCGGCCACCCAGACTCCGGGGGCGCGGGTGCGCCCGCCGGCGTCGGCCACCACGTGCGTGCCCGACCCGGAAGGGTGCGCGGCGATTTCGGCGCCGAGCCCGAGCAGCAGCGCGTCGCGGGCGACCGGTCGCGGTGCGATCGCCAGCGCGGCGATCGGCACGACGCGGCCGGATTCCAGCCGCGCCCCGGCGAGGCGGTCGTCCACCACCTCCAAGGTGGTGACCACACCCTCCACCACCGCGATCCCACGGGCCGCGAGCTGCTCGGCCTGCTCCGCGTCCGGTGCGGGGGCGGTGTGCCGCAGCAAGGTCACCGCCGTGCTCCACTGCCGGAACAGCAGGGCGTGGTGTACCGAGCCGAGCACGCCGATCGGCCGGTCACGGATCTCCCAGCCGTGGCAATACGGGCAGTGCACCACGTCGCGGCCCCACCGTTCGCGCAGGCCGCCGATCGGTGGCAGCTCGTCCGTCAGGCCGGTGGCCACGAGCAGTCGGCGAGCGCGCAACGGTTCGCCGCGGTCGGTGTCCACCACGAACCCGTCCGGCGTCCGCCGCGCCGCCACCGCCCGCCCGTAGCTGATCCGTCCGCCGTACTGTTCCACTTCCCGCGCGCCGATCGACACCAGCGCCGTCGGTGGGATGCCATCGCGGGTCAGCCACCCGTGCACGCCGGCGGCCGGGGCGTTGCGCGGCTCGCGCGCGTCCACGACGACCACCGAGCGGCGCGCCCGCGCCAAGGTCAGCGCCGCCGACAAACCGGCTGCTCCGCCGCCGATCACCACCACATCCACTTGCTTTTCCTCAGCCATGCCCCACCTTGCCCAGCGCGCGGCGATTTCGGCAAATATCGTTGCCGATCTGGCAACCGACGCGAGCGTGCGCGCTCGATCCGGAGCGCTGCCGGATCCTCCGTGCCCTACGCGTCCGGCCCGCGGCGGCACCCGCGCACGGCCGACGGACGCAGGCGTGTCCGGCCGGGGCCTGTGACCGGTTTCGCCCGGCTGGGGAAGCCGCAGCCTGGTTTACCGCCGCAGAGCTGGGTAGACCGTCGATGACCCGGATCGACGGCAGAAAGGTTCGAAGCGATGTCCCAACCCATCACCAGCACCCTGGACCCGGAGCAGCAGCGCATCGCGGGTGAGACGCTGCAGGCGACGGTGGTCGACCTGATCGATCTGTCGCTGGTCGCGAAGCAGGCGCACTGGAACGTGGTCGGCTCCAACTTCCGGTCGGTGCACCTGGCGCTGGACGAATTGGTCACTGTGGCACGCGAGTTCACCGACGCCGCCGCGGAGCGCGCCACCGCCGTCGGGGTGAGCCCGGACGGCCGCGCCGCGACCGTGGCCAGGGATTCCGGTGCGATCGGCATCGGCGAGGGCTGGCAGCAGGACACCGACATCATCGACGCGATCGTCGGCAACCTCGCCGCGGTGATCAAGCGGCTACGGGAGCGGATCGCGGCGACCGAGAAGGCCGATCCGGTGACCCAGGATCTGTTCCTGGCCGTCGCGGCGCGGCTGGAACAGCTGCACTGGATGTGGCAAGCGCAGCTCGCCACGGTCTGATGCGCGTGATCACCTGCGCGTTCGGCGCGCACGCCACCGAGACCACCACGGTCGCGGTGCGCATCCCCGCCGACGCGCGGCAGCTGGCCTTGATCCGTGGCATGGCCGACACCGTGTGCCTGGTCGCCGACGTGCCGCTCACCGCGGCCGCGGACATTCGCCTGGCGATCAACGAGGCGGCCACGATGCTGCTGGCAGGCTGCGTGCCAGGGTCGACGCTCGGCTGTGAGTTCACCTACGGCGCCGACCGGATGAGCGTGCGCGTCGACACGGTCGGCGCGGTCGGCGACGAGATCGACGGTGATCCGTTGAGCTGGGAACTGGTCCGCATGCTCACCAGTTCCCTGGCAATTTCTCGTGACCCTTTTGATTCGAAAATCGGCGGGTACCCGACCGTTATCGAGTTCAGTTGGGAACGAGGGCCATTTGATGACACGTGAGTTCACGACCGACGGAAACGGCGCGACCGGCCGCACGCGGACGGGCGACAGCTACGACGACATCGAGCCGTGGTTCGAGAAGATGGCCGCGATGGACCAGGACGATCCCCATCGCGCCGACCTGCGCGAAGAGGTGACGCGGCGCTGTCTCCCGCTCGCCGAGCACATCGCCCGCAAGTTCTCCGGCCGGGGCGAGTCCTACGAGGACCTGCTGCAGATCGCCCGGGTGGGGCTGGTGCTCGCGGTGGACCGCTTCGACGTCTCGCGCGGCAGCTCCTTCCTCGGGTTCGCGGTACCCACCATCATGGGCGAGGTGCGCAGGCACTTCCGGGACAACACGTGGTCGCTGCGAGTGCCGCGCCGGCTCAAGGAGATCCAGCTGCGCATCGGCCCCGCCACCGAGACGCTGTCGCATCGGCTCGGGCGGATGCCGACGGCCCGGGAGATCGCCGCCGAATTGGACGTCGAGGTCGGCGAGGTCACCCAGGCGCTCATCGCGGGCAACGCCTACCAGACCAACTCGCTGGACACCGGCGGCCGCGACGACGGCGACGGCGCGCCGCAGGCGCTGGCGGACACGATCGGCGCGGAGGAACCGTGCTACAACCTGCTGGAGCAGGCGATGGCGGTGCGTCCGCTGATCGCCGAACTGCCCGCGCGCGATCGGCAGGTGCTGGTCATGCGATTCTTCGAGTCCAAGACCCAGACCCAGATCGCCGAAGCCCTGGGTGTCTCGCAGATGCAGGTGTCGCGCATCCTCGCCCGGATTCTGCGGGAGTTGCGCGAGCGCGCACTCGGCCCCGACGAACTCGCCACGCGCGCGGCCTGACGTCGCTCAGGAGCGCGCGCGAGGGACCGACTCGGTCATCGGGGTCGCGGAGACCTCGCCCGACCAGCCGCACGGCAGGGCGCAGCTGGCGATGACCTTGGTCTCCCGCTCGCCGTTGTCGTAGTGCAGCGTGGTGGTCTCCGCGTAAGCGGGATAGCCACACGCTCGGCATTTGCCGAAGAAATCGAGGATCTCCTCGGCGCGGGAGCGCGCGATGCGTCGTGCGGGCTTGTCGTCCATAACCTCTCCAGCCAGCGTGCGGTCCTGCCGAGCAGGCGTCTGCGACGTTAGGATCGGCGTGGCGCGCCGGGCGGGAGTTTCGGTGATCGTTGGGCTGATTCACAGGCGCCGCGCGGGGGAATTGGGCCGGTTCCCAGGCTCAGGTGAATGCTGGGCAATCGCAGCGTATTTCCTGCGTATCGCAGGTAGTGGCGGCGAGGCGGCGGCTACTTGACCTTATCTGTGACTGACGTTACAAAGGAGCTACCCGCCGACCCGAAGTTCTTCGAACCGGCCGACGAGAAGTGCACAAGTTGGTTACCGATGTCATCGATGTGGTCGCGGAATTCGCGATCGCCCGCAAGACCATCTGGGATCTGCTGCTCGAACCGCAGACGTATCCGCGCATGTTCACCGGCATCGGCGCGTGCGAGCAGATCCAATCCGCCGACGGCAACGTGGTCTGGCAGATGCGTGTCGGCACCCACGGGACCGGCATCCGCACCCACCAGATCCGGTTGAACATCGGCCGGTGGTACGAGAGCTTCGAGATGCAATACGCCGCCTTGGGCAGCTTCGCCTCGGTGCGGCTGCACGGAGACGAGGAGCGCACCAAGGTCACGGTCACCTACTTCGCGCCGAGCCGGATACATCCGCACGTCGCCGAACTGTCCAATGTGGCTATCGCGGAGTGGACCAAGAGCGGGTTGAAGCGGGTGGCCGACGTGGCCAAGGGCGCGCGCACCTCGTTGGTCGTCAACGGCGAGGATTCGCCGATCCGGCGTAACGCGGGCGTCGCGCGGCAGATGGTCGCCACCGGCGTCGTGCTGCCGGTGCGTCTCGACCGCAGCCTGAAACAACTGCGCTCGCTGGCGAAGTGGGGTTTCAACCTGGCGGGCGGGTACGCGGCGGGCGCGGCGTACGCGCCGGACCGGACCGCGGTCATCGACGATCGCGGCATCCGGTCCTTCGCCGACATGCACGAGCGGACCAACGCGCTGGCCGCCGCCATGGCCGCGCACGGTCTCGGGCCGGGCGACGCCGTCGGACTGCTGGCCCGCAACCACGCGGGCATGATCGAATGCATGGTCGCGGCGGGCAAACTCGGCGTGGACGTGGCCCTGCTGAATTCCGGGCTGGCCGGGCGCACCATCGAGGAGATCGTCCAGCGCGACCGGTTGTCGGCGCTGTTCGTCGACGGTGACCTGGAAGAATTGGTGCGCTATCTGCACGCCGACATCCCGCGCTACAACACCGACGGACGGCCGCAGGTGCCGGACCGCACGACCGTCGACCAACTGGTGGCGCAGGGCCACACCGATTTCCGCACTCCTGCCCAGCCGGGACGGCTCATCGTGCTCACCTCCGGAACCAGCGGGACGCCGAAGGGCGCGCGCAGGCCGCATCCGAAGGGCTTCGGGTCCATCGCGGCACTGCTGTCGCGCATTCCGATGCAGATGAACGAGACCATGCTGATTCCGGCGCCGCTGTTCCACACCTGGGGGCTGGCGGGGCTGCAGTTGAGCACCGCGCTGCGTGCGACCGTGGTGCTGGCCGAACGGTTCGACGCGGAGGACTGTCTGCGTCGCATCGCCGAGCACGAGGTCAACACGGTGATCGTGGTGCCGACCATGGTGCAGCGCATCCTCGATCTGCCCGCGCACGTGCGCTCTCGCTACGACACCTCCAGCCTGCGGCACATGATCAGTTGCGGCGCGCCGCTCGCCGGCGCGACCGTGGAGCGGTTCATGGACGCCTACGGCGACGTCCTCTACAACGTCTACGGCTCCACCGAGGTCTCGTGGGCGACGATCGCGACGCCCGAAGACCTGCACACCTCGCCGACCACGGCGGGACGCCCGCCGCTGGGCACCAAGGTCGCCGTGCTCGGGCCCGATCACCGTCGGTTGCCGATCGGCGCCACCGGGCACATCTTCGTGGGCAACCACATGCTGTTCGACGGGTACGTCAACTCGGCGCCGCCCGACGAGGCGCACGGCATGCTGGACACCGGCGATCTCGGCTATCTCGACGCCGCGGGCCGGTTGTTCATCGCGGGACGAGACGACGAGATGATCATCTCCGGCGGCGAGAACGTCTTCCCGCGCCCGGTGGAGGAGGCGCTGGCGCACCTGCCGCAGGTCAGCGATGTCGCGGTGGTCGGGGTGCCGGACCACGAATTCGGTCAGCGGCTGGTCGCGTTCGTGGTGAAACGCGAGGGGGCCGGGTTGGATTCGGACATGGTGCGCACCTACGTCCGCAACCGCCTGAGCCGCTTCTCGGTGCCGCGCGAGGTCACCTTCCTTTCGGCGCTGCCGCGCGGCGACACCGGCAAGATCCTCAAGCGGCTGCTCGCCGGTCCGGGTGCGGCGAAACCGGATCTGCCGCCGTCGATCAACGGGCTCGGAACGGCCGGCTCGTCCTGAAGCCGCGCTCGTCGTGCCGGGAACGCGCGGCGAACCCGGCGCGACGGCAGCGCCCGGCGGTCAATAGACGGTGTCTTCCAGTTCGGTCAACGCCGACTCCAGGTGGTCGA
>NZ_BAFS01000115.1 GCF_000308415.1 Nocardia asiatica NBRC 100129
GGGGCCAGGAGCGATGGTGAAGTTGAGTGCGAAGGATGTGGTCGGCTCGGTGCAGCGGCTGATGGCGACCGCGCAGAACGGCTTGGAGGTCATCCGCTTCGGCGGGCTGACCCACGACGTCGAGTCGTCTCCGTTCGAGGTCGTGGAGCGCAGGCGCATGTACCGGCTGCGCCACTACTTCCCCGACGACGCCACCCCGGGCCGCCCGGTGGCCCTGCTGGTCCCGCCGCTGATGGTGAACGCCGACATCTGGGACGTGAACGCCGAAGACGGCGCCGTCGGCATCCTGCACCGCGGCGGAGTCGACTGCTGGGTCGTCGACTTCGGCTCGCCCGCGAGCGAGGAGGGCGGCTGGCAGCGCGACCTCGCCGACCACGTGCTGGCCGTCAACAGCGCCATCGACACGGTCAACGAGGCCACCGGCAGCGGCGTGCACCTGATGGGCTACTCGCAGGGCGGCATGTTCGCCTACCAGACCGCCGCCTACCGGTACGGCAAGGGCGTGGACAGCATCGTGACCTTCGGCAGCCCGGTCGACATCGTCGCGGGCATGCCGTTCGGGCTGCCCTACGGGATGGTCTCCGACGTCGCCGACTTCCTGGCCGACCACGTGGTCACCCGGCTGCCGATCACCGACTCGATGGTGCGGATCGGCTTCCAGCTGCTCGACCCGGTGAAGACCGCCAAGTCCAGGTTCGATTTCCTCCGTCAGCTGCACGACCGCGAGGCGCTGCTGCCCAAGGAACGCCAGCGGCGCTTCCTCAACAGCGACGGCTGGGTCGGGTACGCGGGCCCCGCCGCGGCGGATCTGCTCAAGCAGTTCGTCGCGCACAACCGGCTGATGGTCGGCGGTTTCGTGATCCGCGACCATCCGATCTCGCTGGCCGAGCTGAAATGCCCGATTCTCGCCTTCGTCGGCGAGGTCGACGACATCGGACAGCCCGCCGCGGTGCGCGGCATCGTGCGCGCCGCCCCCAACGCGGAAGTGTACGAGGCGACGCTGGTCGCGGGGCATTTCGGCCTGGTGGCCGGCAGCACGGCCACCAACCACACCTGGCCGCTGGTGCGGCAGTGGGTCGAGTGGATGAACGGCGACAAGCCGTTGCCGCCGGAGATCGTGCCGATGGCCGAGCACGTGCCGAGCAATCGCCCGCGGTCGGCGGCGACCCGGGTGGTGCACACGGCCGCGACGCTGGCGGAAGCGGGCACCGGAGTGGGCAAGGCGCTCGAGGGCATCGCGAACAACACGGTGCGCGGATCGATCGAGTTGGCCGGCGAAGCGGCACGGGCCTTGCCCAGGCTGACCCGCCTCGGCATGATTCAGCCGCATACCCGGGTATCGCTCGGCCGGTTGCTCGCCGAGCAGACGCGCCGCGCGCCCCAGCGCGACCTTTTCCTGTTCGACGACCGAGTGCACACCAACGCGGCGGTCAACACACGCATCGACAACGTTGTGCGCGGCCTGATCTCGGTGGGGGTGCGCCCCGCCATGCGGGTCGGTGTGGTGATGGAGACCAGGCCCAGCGCGCTGGCCTCCGTCGCGGCGCTGTCGCGACTGGGCGCGGTGGCGGTGCTGCTGGCCCCGAACAGCGAACTGAGCCGCGCGATCGAGCTGACCGGCGTGGAGACATTGATCGCCGATCCGGAGAACCTGCGACAGGCCGCCGCGACCGGCGCCAGGGTGCTGGTGCTCGGCGGCGGTGACACGCGCGAGCTGGCGCTGCCCGCCAGTGATCGCTTGATCGACCTCGAGCAGATCGATCCGGCGCGGGTGCGGGTGCCCGCCTGGTACCGGCCCGACCCGGGCTTGGCGCGGGAGCTGGCGTTCGTGCTCGTCACCGGCACCGGCGAGCGGCTGGAGACGAAGTACATCACCAACCATCGCTGGGCGCTGTCGGCGTTCGGCACCGCGACCACGGCCGATCTCAATCGGCGTGACACGGTGTACTGCCTCGCCCCGCTGCATCATTCCTCCGGCCTGCTGGTCAGTCTCGGTGGGGCGGTCGCGGGCGGAAGCCGGATCGCGCTGGCCCGCTCGCTGAACCCGGAGCGCTTCGCCGAGGAGGTGCACCGCTACGGCGTCACGGTGGTCACCTACACCTGGACCATGCTGCGCGACATCCTCGACGCCGAGGTGTTCCCGACCGGCCACCGCCACCCGATCCGGTTGTTCATCGGTTCGGGTATGCCCGCGGGGCTGTGGCGGCGCACCGTCGAGCAGTTCGATCCCGCCCGGGTGCTGGAGTTCTACGCCTCCATCGAGGGCGATGTGGTGCTGGCCAACGTGGCCGGTGTGAAGCGCGGATGCAAGGGCAGGCCGGTTCCGGGCACCGCGAAGGTGGAGCTGGTCGCCTTCGACCCGCTCACCGAACGCATCCTGGTCGACGGGTCCGGCTTCGCCCGCCGCTGCGCGGACAACGAGGTGGGCCTGCTGATCGGCAAGGCGTCCGACGGCGTCGACATCTCGTCGGGTGGCCTGCGCGGGGTCTTCGCGGCGGGCGACTCGTGGATGCCGACGGAGAATCTGTTCCGCCGCGACGGCGACGGCGACTACTGGCTGGTCGACCGCACGGACACGGTGATCCACACCCGGCGCGGGCCGGTGTTCGGTCAGCCGGTGGTGGACGTGCTCAACGACATCACCGCGGTCGACATGGAGGTCGCCTTCGGGCTCAACGTCGGCGACCACTGCCTCGCGGTGGCGGCGGTGAGCGTGCGCGAAGGCTTCCGCCTGGAACCGAAGGACCTCACCGAGGCGTTGCGCGTACTGGACCCGGACCAGCGGCCCGACGTGGTGTACGTGGTGGACGACATCCCGCGCAGCCCGTCCTTCCGTCCCTCCGCCCGTGCGGTGCAGGCCGCGGGCCGTCCGGAGCCGGGCCCGGACACCTGGTGGTACAACCGGGCGTCGGACGCCTACGAGACCCTCTCGGCCGAGCAGGCGCGCACGCTGTTCGGCGATTGACGCGATTCACCTTGCCGAAGCGCCGGATTCACCGACCGATGGCATAGTGAGTGTCTGTGCGAACGAGCCTTATTTACCGCAACGGGACCGTCTACGAGGTGCTGATGCGTGGGTTGTACGGCAGGCATTACACGGCTCGGTATCGCGCTATCGCCGAGCTCGTCCCGGACGGGTCGAGCGTGGTGGATCTGTGCTGCGGCCCGGCGACGCTGTACACCCGCTATCTGCGGCACAAGTCGGTCGACTACACAGGCCTCGATCTCAATGAGCGTTTCGTCGCGCGGGTGAACGAAGCGGGCGGACGAGGCGCGGTCTGGAATCTGCGTGCAGAGGACGCGCTGCCCACCGCCGACTACGTGATCATGCAGGCCAGCCTCTACCACTTTCTCCCCGAGCCGCAGCCTCTGATCGACCGGATGCTCGCGGCGGCCACCCGCCAGGTGATCGTCGCCGAGCCGATCCGCAACCTGGCCACCAGCGACAATCCGGTCCTCGCCACGATCGGCAAGCGGTTCACCGACGCGGGCGACGGCGAGCAGGCGCACCGCTTCACCGAGCGGACGCTGGACGAGCTGTTCGCCGCGTACGAACCGCGGGTGGCCCAGCAGTCCCTCATCGCGGGCGGCAGGGAAAAGCTCTACGTGCTCACCGCGTGACGCCGGAGGCCCGCGCCGCCCATCGCGGCGGCGCGGTCACACGGTGAACGCGGTGACCGCCTCCACCACACGCGCTACCTGCGCGTCGGTGAGATCCGGCCAGAGCGGCAGACGCACGACGGTTCCGGAGAACTCGGCGCTGCGCGCGCACGGCCGCGGGGTGCGGCCCAGCTTGAAGCCCGCCGGGCTGGAGTCGAGCGGAATGTAGTGGAACGGCGCGGAGATGCCGCGAGCGGCCAGGTGCGCGATCAGGTCGTCGCGGCGCCGCTCGGTCGGGGTGCGCAGGTAGTACAGGTGCGCGGTGTGCCCGCGATCGGCGGGCACGGACATCAGGCGCACGTCGTTGCGTGCGGCCCAGTCCGGCAGGGCGGCGGCGTAGGCGTCCCAGACCCGGTGCCGTCCGGCCTGGATGGTGTCGAACTCCTCCAGCTGCGCGTCCAGCACGGCCGCGTTCAGCTCGCTGGGCAGATAGCTGGAGCCGATGTCCTGCCAGGAGTACTTGTCCACCGCTCCGCGCAGGAACCGGGCCCGGTCGGTGCCCTTCTCCCGGATGATCTCCGCGCGGGCCATCAGGATCTCGTCGGTGAGCAGCAACGCGCCGCCCTCGCCGCAGTGCACGTTCTTGGTGTCGTGGAAGCTGAGCGTGCCCATCGTGCCGATGGTGCCCAGCTGCCTGCCGCGCCAGGTGCCGCCGAGTCCGTGCGCGTTGTCCTCGACGACGGCGAAACCGTGCGCGTTCGCCAGGGCCAGCAGTCCGGCCATGTCCGCGGCGACGCCGCCGTAGTGGATGACCACCACGGCCTTGGTCCGCGCCGTGACCACGGCGGCCACCGACTCCGGGTCCAGGTTGCCGGTGGCCGGATCGATGTCGGCGAACACGCAGGTGGCGCCGCGCAGCGCCATCGAGGTGGCGGTGGAGGTGAACGCGAAGCTGGGCACGATCACTTCGTCGTCGGGGCCCAGCTCCAGCAGCAGGCCCGCCATCTCCAGCGCGGAGGTGCAGGAGGTGGTGAGCAGGGCGTGCGGCGCGCCCGTGATCGCCTTCAGCTTCGCGGTGGCCGACGCGGTGAACTGTCCGTCACCGTGGCTGTGATCGGAGGCCAGCACGGCCTCCAGGTTCGCTAGTTCCCGGCGCGCCCGGAACGGGCGGCTGAAGATGACGCGGTCAGTGCTCAACCCGGTCGGTCCCCCTGCTGGCGGTGGCGGCGGTCAGTGGCGAAGTATCGGCCGGACGTGGGGTCGGCGTCTCGACGGTGAGGTAGAGCGGTTTGCCCACCAGGATGTGCAAGGCGACACCGAGGTACTCGGCGATGAGCCCGAGGGAGAACAGCACGGCGCCGGAGCACAGCAGCAGCACCACGATGGTGGAGGCCCAGCCTTCGGGCGCCCAGCCGTCGGTGGTCAGCGCCTCGAACACGACGATCGCGGCCATCACGCCGCCGGCCAGCGCCAGCGTGACGCCGAGCAGGCTCACCAGCCGCAGACCGCGGGTGCCGCTGCACAGCACCATCTTCCAGAACAAGGAGAACAGGCGGCGGTAGTTGTAACCGGATTCCTCCCGGCCCTCGGCCCGCAGCACCACCGGAGCCTGCGCGACGGCGCCGACCACCCAGGTCAGCGCGACATCCAGGTAGACGCCGTTGGAGGCGACCTCGGCGAGCTGCCTGCCGATGTCGCCGCGGATCAGCCGGTAACTTTCGAACCGCGTGGAACTCGGGAACGCGAACAGCGTCGCGAGCACCAGCTTGGCTCCGCGCGAGGTCAGGTTGCGCAGGAAACCGTGCGGCCTGGTGTTGGTCGGCTTGGAATAGACCAGGTCGGCGCGCTGCGCCAGGGCCGTGTCCAGGAACGTGCTGATGAAGCGGGGGTCGTGCTGGCCGTCCTCGTCCATCGTGACGATCCAGTCACCGGCCGCGACCGACATCCCGGCGATCGTCGCGGCGTCCTGGCCGAAATTGCGGCTGAGCCAGACGGTGCGCACCGCGGGATAGGTTTCCCGCAGCTGCTGCAACACCACGTCGGAACGGTCAGGACCATGGTCGTGCACGAGGATGATCTCGGTGACGGTGAACGTGGTGCCGCCCGGGGTCTCGACGGTGCGCGTGAGATCGTGCAACTCGGTGACCAGACCCGCGATCGTGTCCTCGCCCCGGTACACCGGCACCACCACCGACACCGTGTGCGGCCGGTCCACGCCGGGCCGTGCCGGGTCGCCGTTCGTCGCGGGGGCGCCGGAACGGAATGCGCGGGCGTGGGGAATCGGCATCAGCTGGATCGACTTTCGATGACGGTGCGTGCCGGTACTCGTCGCAGAACTGCGGAGCCCGAACCGGTGTGGACTCTAGCACGGGGCGTTACACGGCCACCGGAGCAGCTGATCATGCCCTCATCTTGCTGGCGTCCACGACCCATGCCAAGCGGAGAGCCAGCCTGTAGGGTTTGGAACTCGTGACGGACAGTGCAGTGCCCGGCTCGCGGCCGGATGTCTATTCGCGGCGAGATGTCTACCGGTGGGGGGTCATCACCGCGCTCGGAGTGATCGCGGGTTACCTCGCTGTCCTGCTCGCCAACGCCCGGCATTTCTTCACCGACGACACCGAGTCCCAGTACACCTCGCTGTGGGTCGGCCTCGGCCGTGCGCTGCGCGCGGGCGAATTCCCGGTCATGGTGCCCGAGCAGTGGATGGCGGGCAACAACACGATGGACGACGCGGGCCTGTTCAACCCGCCGCAGCTGCTGATCGACCTGATCGCGCCCTCGGTGGACAACGTCGCGCTGTACGCCACCGTCGTGAAGCTGATCTTCTCGATCATCGCCGCGCTCGGCGTCTACCGCATCTGCCTGGTCTACGGCGGGCGGCCGGCCTGGTCGGCGGTGGCGGGCATCGCGCTGCCGCTGACGGGCTTCTTCCTCTTCTTCGACGAAGCCAGCTGGATGACCGCGCTCACCGGCACCGCGTGGATGGTGCACGCCTGGGCGGCTTCGGTGCGCTACACGCGCGGGCTCGGCGGCCCCATCCCGGTCTTCGTGTACCTGTATCTGACCATCTCGACGCAGTACATCTTCCCCGCGGTCGAAGCGGTGCTGATGCTGCTGGCGGTGGCCGCGGGCGAGCTGGTGTATCAGCGCAAGTGGCAGCCGGTGCTGCGGCTGACCCTCGCGGCGGGCTGCGCCGGCCTGGCGGGCCTGCTGACCTTCCTGCCATCGATGCTGTCGGCGAAGGTGACCTGGCGCGGCACCGCGCAGATCAACAACGACCAGTTCCTCACGGTGCCGTGGTCGGAGTCGCTGAACGCCAGCCTGCCCAGTTCGCTGCCCGCGTTCAGTTCGTGGTGGGGTTACGTGCAGCCGCTGCCGGTCACCTACATCGCCTGGTTCCTGATCCCGGCCCTGGCGTTCATCGACTGGCGCCGCGCCAAAGAATCCTGGCGGGAACTGAGCGCGGTCGCGATCTTCGCGATCATGATGCTGATGTGGACCGCGGGCCCGGGTTCGGTCGGGCCGCTGCGCTGGCCCGCGCGTGTGCTGCCGATGCTGGCCATCGGCCTGCTCGTGCTGGTGTGCGTGCTGCTGGGCCGCTACGGCACGGTGCGCGACCCGAAGAATCGCGGCATCGCGGCGGGCGTGCTGATCCTGCTGCTGTGGGTGCGCTCGTTCTCGGCCGACCCGCACGACGCGATCTGGCACGTGGTCGCGGCGCTGGCGCTGGCCGCGCTGGGGGCGGGAGCGGTGTGGCTCGGGCGCACCAAGGGGACCGCGGCGGCGTGCGCTCTGACCGTCGTGGCGATGTTCCCGATCGCGTATTTCCAGGTCGAAGCGGCGCAACCCACTCCGATGTCGTGGAACCTGCCCGCGAAGCGTTCCCAGGCGCAGGCGGCGTTCCCGGACTTCGCGGGCAACACCATCCAGCTGGCCGATCGCGGACTGCTGCAACCGCAGGACAAGAGCATCGAGGGCGCTTACGGATCGCTCGTCTTCGGCAACTACGCCCGGGGACTCGAACTGGATTACGTCAACGGCTACACCCCCAGCGGCCACTTCTACTTCGGCGAGATGCTGTGCATGCGCTGGGACGGCAGCGTCTGCCCGGACGCCTACCGGCGCGTGTTCGCACCGGAGCCCACCACCGGGCGGCCACTGGTCGATCTGATGAATCTGGACCGGGTGGTGGTGCAGCGAGCCCTGTTCCCGGACGCGCCCGCTCAGCCGGCGCCCGAAGGCTGGAAGTGGGTCGACTACCCGGGACACGAGCGCTACATCGCGGTGCTGGAACGTGTGAACGGACCCATCTCGACGACCAACGGCCGGGTGACCGACGCCGCGAAGGTCAGCGCGACATCGATCTCCGAAACCGACACCACCAGCCGGGTGCGGGTGTCCTCGGCCGAGGGCGGCCGGGTCGTGTTCGCTCGGCTGGGCTGGCCGGGCTATCGAGTCACGTTGGACGGGAAGTCGATTCCGATCACGACGGTGGCCAAGTCCTTCGTCGCCGTCGAAGTCCCCGCGGGCACGAGGGATGCCGAACTCGTGCTGACCTGGCGTCCGCCCGGCTGGAAGATCGGTATCGGTACCGCCGTGGCGGGTCTGCTCGGCATCGGCGTGCTGCAGTGGCTGCATGTCCGGTCCCGGCGGCGCGACGAGCCGGAGCAGACCGGCGCGGACGAGCGCGCCGAGCCGGATCGCGAACTGGCGGACGTCGTTTCGTGAACACGGACGCGCGAGCGGTCGCCATGGAACCCGACGCGATCACCGACGCGCCCGCGCCGGGGCTGCTGACGCGGGTGGTCCGGCGACAAGAAGTCGCCTTCGCTGTGGTCGGCGCGGGCAACACGCTGCTCGGTATCGCGCTGACCGTGGTGTGGCTGGCGGTGCTGGGCGACGCGTGGCCGCCCGCGGTCGCCGTGGTGCTGGCCTACGCGGTGGGCATCGTCGTCGCGTTCGTCCTGCACCGGACCCTCGTGTTCCGGGTACGCGGCCGGGTGCTGCGCGACTTCGCGGGCTTCGTCGTCGTGAATTCCGGTGGGTTGCTGATGAACACCGTGCTGCTGTCGCTGGCGGTCTCGGTGCTGCACCTGCCGCGGATCCCGTCGGCCGTCGTGGTGATGGGCTTGGTCGCGGTGGCCAGCTTCTTCGGCCATCGCTACATCTCGTTCCGCCGCGGACCGGAGGCGCGGTCCGCGGGCACGGCCGGCTAGCGCGGCTCGGACGGCGTCTCGGCACTGGCTTGCCGGACCGGCGCCGAGTTGGCGGTAGGGTCTGTGACTCGTGGCCGAACGTAGAACCCTCCCCGCACGCGAAGTTGTCACCTGGGGCGTCATCACAGCGCTCGGAGTGGTCGCGGGTTACGGTGCGGTGCTACTCGCCAACGCCCGGCATTTCTACACCGACGACACCGAATCGCAGTACGCGCCGCTGTGGGTGATGCTGGGCCGAAACCTGCGCGAAGGACGATTCCCGGCACTGGTTCCCGAGCACTGGATGGCGGGCAACTACGCCATCGAAGAAGCCGGGCTGCTCAACCCACCGCAATTGCTGATCGACCTGATCGCGCCCTCGATCGACAACCTCGCGCTGTACGCCACCGTGGTGAAGCTGATTTTCGCGATCATCCTCGCGCTCGGCGTCTACCGGATCTGCCTGGCCTACGGGGCGAAGGCGCCGTGGGCCGCGGTGGCGGGCACGGCCATGCCGTTCTCCGGATGGCTGCTGTTCTTCGACGAGGCCAGTTGGATGACCGCGTTCACCGGCACCGCCTGGCTGGCGCACGCGTGGGCCTCCGGGGTGCGCTATGCCCGTGGGCGCAGCGGGCCGATCCCCACTTTTGTCTTCTTGTATCTGGCCATCTCGGTGCAGTACATCTTTCCCGCGGTCGAGGCCGGTCTGATGGTGGGAGCCGTCGCGATCGGCGAACTCGTCCACCAGAAAGCGTGGCGGCCGTCGCTGCGCCTGCTCACGGTCGCCGCCTGCGCGGCACTGGCCGGCTTGGCCACCTACCTGCCGAGCATGCTGTCGGCGAAGGTGACCTGGCGCGGCACCGCGCAGATCAACAACGACCAGTTCCTCACGGTGCCGTGGTCGGAGTCGCTGAACGCCAGCCTGCCCAGCACGCTGCCCGCGTTCAATTCCTGGTGGGGCTATGTGCAGCCGATGCCGGTGGTCTACATCGCATGGTTCCTGGTTCCGGCGCTGGCCTTCGTCGACTGGCGCAAGGCGCTCGGGTCGGCGCGCGATTTCGTCGCGCCCGCGCTGTTCGCGGTCATGGCGTTGATGTGGACCGCCGGGCCCGGCGCGGTCGGTCCATTGCGCTGGCCCGCCCGGGTCCTGCCGATGGTCGCGCTGGGTCTGCTGGTGCTGGTGTGCGTGCTGCTCGGCCGCTTCGCGACCGTGCGGGACAGCCGGCGGCGCGGCATCGTGGCCGCGGTGCTCATCGGCCTGTTGTGGGCGCGCTCGTTCTCGGCCGCGCCGCAGGAGGTCGTCCCGCATGTCGTCGCGGCGCTGGGAGTGGCGGCGCTCGGAGCCGTCGCGGTATGGCTCGGGCGCGGCCGCGGCGCGGCCGCCGCCTGCGCGCTGATCGTCGTCTCCGTGTTCCCCATTGCGTACCTGCAGGTCTGGGGCGCGCAACCGACGCCGATGGGCTGGAATCTGCCGGAAGACCGCTCGGAGATGAAGGCGGCGTTCCCCGATTTTCCCGGCACTACGCTTCAACTCGGCGATCGTATGCTCATCCCACCGCAGGAACGGAATCTGTCCGGCGCGTATGGATCGCTGGTGTTCGGCAATTACGCGAAGAATCTCGAACTGACCTACGTCAGCGGATACACCCCCAACGGTCACTTCTGGTTCGGCGAGACGCTGTGCATGCGCTGGGACACCAGCGTGTGCCCCGACGCCTACCGGCGCGCCTTCGCGACCGAGCCGACCACCGGACGCACCATCGTCGACCTGATGAAGGTCGACCGGGTCGTGCTGCATCGCGCGCTGTACCCCGACGCCCGCGACCAGCCCGCGCCCTCCGGCTGGCGCTGGGTCGACTATCCGGGGCACGAGAAGTACATCGCGGTGCTGGAACGCACCGACGGCCTGATCTCGACCCGGGACGGCCGAATCGCGGCCACCCAGGGCGCGACGGCCACATCGGTCGCGGAATCCGAAACCACCAGCCGGGTGCGGGTGAGTTCGCCCGAGGGCGGTCGAGTCGTGTTCGCCAGGCTCGGCTGGCCGGGTTACCGGGCGACGCTGGACGGCCGCGAGATCACCTCCACTCTGGTAGCCAAAACGTTTGTGGCCGTTGATCTTCCGGCTGGCAGCTCCGGTGAGCTGGTGCTGTCCTGGCAGCCGCCGGGCTGGCGGATCGGCGTCGCCGCGGCACTGCTGGGGTTGCTCGGCCTCGGCGTGCTGGAGTGGGTGTATCTGCGTGGCAGGCGTCGGCTCGACCCGCCGGTCGCCGCCGCCGACGAGCCGTCCCCGCCGGACGCGGCTGTGGCACCGGAGCCCGACTCGGCCGACGCCATCCGATGAGCGGGCGCGCGGCGGATAGAGTCGGCGCGCCCGCGCCCGCACCGGACGCGCCACGCCGCGATGCCCCGGACGCGCCGCGGGAATGCGCGCCGGATGCCCGCCTTGCCGCCGACCCCGGCCCGCTGCTGCGGATGGTGCGGCGCCAGGAGATCGCGTTCGCCGTGGTTGGCGTGGTGAACACCGGCCTCGGCATGGCCCTGACGGTGACCTGGCTGGCGGTGCTCGGCGACCGGGCGCCCGCTGCTCTCGCGCCCGCCCTGGCCTACGGCGTCAGCGTGGTCGTGGCGTTCGTCCTGCACCGCACCCTCGTGTTCCGGGTGCGCGGGCGCCTCGCGCGGGACTTCCTCGCGTTCGTCGCGGTGAACTCCGGTGGGCTGGCGCTGAACATGGCACTGCTCCAATTGGGTGTGTCGATCCTGCACCTGCCGAGCATTCCGTCGGCGGTCGCGGTGATGGCGCTGGTGGCGGGAGCCAGCTTCTTCGGGCACCGGCACATCTCGTTCCGCCGCACGCAGGCACTCGACGCGGACGGTTCCCGGTCCGCCGCGGCCGGAAGGTAAGTTTCCGGGTATGCCTGAGCACACCACCATCGACGACACACTGCTGAGCCTGCTGGCCTGCCCGCAGGACAAGGGGCCACTGCGGCTGGTGCGTGCCGCCGACGGCAGCGCGCTGCTCTACAACCCGCGCCTGCGCCGGGCATACCCGATCGAGAACGGCATCCCGGTCCTGCTCATCGATGAAGCCAGGGACGTCACCGACGCCGAGCACGACGCGTTCACCGCGCAGACCGGCGACTGACCCACCGCTGCGCCCCATCCCGCTCTCTCGCACGACTCGCCGACCGGCGGGCAACGGATGAGTCACGGTCGTTTTGCGTCCATTGACCGTTCGAAGCCGGGTCCGCCATGATCATTTGCACCTCGCGACGGTCCCCTCGCTCCAGCCAAGGGGCGATGCGACCAGCCTGGTGAGGTAGAGAGGTCGGGAACGTAATGAGCGCTACGCGTTTACGTAACTGGACAGCTCGATGTGCGACCGCGTTCGCGGTCGTCGCGGCGGGATTCACCATCACGGCGCCCGCCCAGGCCGAACCGCTGTGGCCGGGTGGCCCGGACATCCCCGGTATACCCGCGATCATCCCGCCACCGCCGCCCGTCGCCCCGTGTTCCACGGCCGCCCGGGCGTGCATGCGGCTCTCCACCGACGAAGCCTGGTTGATGGACGAGGGCAAAGTGGTCTACGGACCGACGCCGATCTCCCATGGGATGCCGGGCTACGAGACGCCGCCCGGGGTCTTCCGCGTGTCGTTCAAACGGGAGTTCCACTGGAGCACCATGCACAACGCTCCGATGCCGTACGCGACGTTCTTCAATGGCGACATCGCCTTCCACGTCGGCCCGATCGAGAAGAAGTCGCACGGCTGCGTCCGGATGACCCACGAAGGGGCCAAGGCGTTCTACGAATACCTGTGGCCCGGGGACGTCGTCGAAGTCGTGGAGTGACGACCGGTTGCTGCCGCGTGGTGTTCGGCCGCCTCAGCGGGACGCCGCTTGCGCCGCGATGTCGCCGGTCAGATAGCGCTGCAGCGTCGGGCCCACGGCGGCGGCCAGGTCGGTCGCGGGCATCGACGCCAGCGGTTCCACGCCGACGATCTTGCGGGCCACCAGCACGCCGATCATCTGCGACGCGACCAGCCCGATCCGCACCCGGCCGTCGTCTTCCGGCGTGGCGATCCGCAGGCGTACGCGTTCCAGCACGACCTCCAACAGGAATCTCCTGGCCAGTGCCGGATCGTCGCTGCCGGCCAGGATGCTGCGCACCACGGCCACCACACCGGGCCCCGCGGGAGAATCCCAGACGCCGACCACCGCGCGAATGATGGTCTCGCCCAGCTTGTCCAGCGGCGCGGCTTCGATGATCCGCAAGGTCGCCTCGGGGTCCACCGGAAGTTCCACCACCGCGGCGAAAAGCTGTTGCTTGGTGCCGAAGTAGTGGTGCACCAGCGCCGGATCGACCCCGGCGTCGGTGGCGACCGCGCGCACCGAGGTCTTGTCGAAGCCGACGTCGGCGAACCGGGCGCGGGCGGCCGCGAGGATGGCCTCGCGGGCGCCCGACTGCCCTGGTCGGCGGCCCGTGCGGGTGCGCGGCTCGCCGTCACCGGAGCCGTTGCCCGCCGTCACGTGGTCCGCCGTCGTAGCGTGGCCGCGCCCAGGCCCAGCGCGACGATCGCGAATCCGGCGACGATGGCCAGATCACGCCACATCTGGCCGGTGACCTCGGGATGCGCCGACACCTGCTGTAGCGCGTCGACCGCGTAGCTCAACGGCATCACGTTGCTGATCACCTCCAGCCAGTCGGGCAGCTGGCCGCGGGGAACGAGCAAGCCGCACAGGAAGATCTGCGGCCCGACCACGACCGGCATGAACTGTACGGCTTGAAATTCGGTGCGCGCGAACGCGCTTGCCAGCAGGCCCAGCGCCACCCCGCACACCGCGTCGACCACCGCGATCAGCACCACCCAACCGGGGCTGCCCGCCGCGTCCAGCCCCAGCAACCCGAAGGAGACCAAGCAGGCGACGGTCGCCTGTGCCGCCGCGGCCAGCGAGAACGCGGTGCCGTACCCGGCGAGCAGGTCGAGTTTGGTCAGCGGCGTGGACAGCAGCCGCTCCAGCGTGCCCGAGGTGCGTTCGCGCTGCATGGCGATCGCGGTGATCAGGAACATCACGATGAACGGCAGGATGCCGAGCATGCTGATGCCCACCCGGTCGAACAGCGAGACCGGGTTCATCGGGTTGGCTGGGGTGTCCCGGTAGATGAAGTACAGCAGAGCCATCAGCAGAGCGGGGACCACCAGGATCATCGCGACGGTGCGGTGGTCGTTGCGCAGTTGGCGCAGGATGCGACCGGTGGTCGCGGCATAGGGACGCAACGTCGGCGTCCGCCGCGGCGCGGCTTCCAGGGTGGCGGTCATGCGTTCTGTCCCATCGTGATCAAGGTGAGGAAGGCGGTCTCCAGGTTCTGCTCGCCCGTCCGCGCGCGCAGTTCGTCGGGGCTGAGCTGGGCGAGCAATTGCCCCTCGCGCATCAGCAGCAGCCGGTCGCAGTGCTCGGCCTCGTCCATCACATGGCTGGACACCAGCAGCGTCGTTCCGTTGGCGGCCAGCTCGCGGAACTGCTTCCACAGTTCGACGCGCAGCACCGGGTCCAGCCCGACCGTCGGTTCGTCCAGCACCAGTAGCTGGGGCCGGGCGACCAGCGCGCACGCGAGCGAAGCGCGGGTCTCCTGGCCGCCGGAGAGTTCGTCGCCGCGCTGGTGGGCGTGGTCGGTGAGGCCGACGGCCGTGATCGCGTCGTCGACGTCGGCGCGATCACGGCCGTAGAGCGCGGCGAAGTACGCGACGTTGTCGCGGACGCTGATGTCGTTGTAGATGCTCGGCGCCTGGGTGACGTAGCCGATCAGATGACGCAACGCCGCCGCGCCGGCCGGGAGGCCGAGTGCGGACACATCGCCGGATTCGACGATCTGAGTGCCGACGATGCAGCGCATCAGCGTGGTCTTGCCGCACCCGGAAGGGCCGAGCAGCCCGGTGATCGAGCCGCGCGGAATGGTCAGCGAGACATCGTGCAGTACTTCGCGGCCGCCGCGGTCGACCCGCAGGCTCCGTACCTCGACGGCGGGGGATGGGGTGGGATGCGACACGGCCGCCTCAATTCATCGAGTGTTGAATTCACTATGTGATGAATTTAGCCCGCCCGAGCCGACCAGGCAAGAGTGCGCGGCGCGGGATCAGTGACCGTGGTGTTTCGGCGGCTGCCCGGCTTCCTGGCCGGGTTCCACCACCACGAACTGACCCATCATCCCGAGGTCTTCGTGCCAGAGCAGATGGCAGTGGTACATGTACGGCAGGTCCGGATCGGCGGGGCCGTCGAATCGCATGGCCAGTCGCACTGTGCTGTTCGGCGGAAGGAAGACGGTGTCCTTCGGTCCGGCCAGGTCCGCGGACGGTGCGGCGTCGTTGACCGCGAGCACGCGGAATTGCACGTCGTGGACGTGGAAGTTGTGCGGCATGCCGTCGGCGTTGCGCACCACCCAGGTCTCCGCGGCGCCGCGCGTCACCGCGAAGTCGATGCGGTCCATAACCATCGGGGAGCCGTTGATCCCGGCGAGGTTCAGGTCGAAATGCCGTTCCCGCACCGAGTCGCCGCCATCCGGCGTGGTCGGCCGGGCCAGGACGACGGGCAGCTGCGGTGACGGCCGCAGCGCCTGCGCCGCACGCAATTCGAGGATGTCGAAGGTGTCGTCACCACCGGCGAAACGCTGTGTCCAGAAATCCAGCCCGGCGTCGAGTTCGCCGCTGCGCAGCACCGCGCGTTCGCCGGGGCGCACCCGCACGACGATGTCGGCGCGCTCGCCCGGCGACAGCCGCAGCCGATCCAGGACGCTCGGTCGTTCGAGTAGGCCGCCGTCGGTGGCCACCAGCGAGAACGGCCGCTGGTCGGCGAACTCGAACGTGTAGATCCGTGCGGTCGAGGCGTTGAGCAGCCGCAGGCGCACGAGTTCGTCGCCGACCTCTCGGTACGGCGCGAGCGTTCCGTTGACCATGGTTCGGTCGCCGAGGAACCCGACGTCGCGGAACATCCGGTGAGCGGAGTCGAACGCCGCGCCGTCGAATCTCACGTCTTGGACGATCACCGGCAGGTCGTCCACACCGTAGGTGGAAGGGAGGGCGAGGGAAGCGGACACCTCGTCGTCGATCAGGAACATGCCCGCCAGCCCACGGCGTACATGGGTCTCGGTGGCACCGTGCGGATGGGGGTGATACCAGAGGGTGGCCGCCGGTTGGTCAATAGTCCAGTTCGGCGTCCGAGCGGCGCCCGGCGCGACCCGCTGGTGCGGCCCGCCGTCCATCGCGGCGGGCAGGTGCATACCGTGCCAGTGCACGGTCGAGGACTCCGGCAGGTTGTTGCGGACGGTGACCGCCACCTTCTCCCCGCGCCGCGCCCGCAGCGTCGGCCCGAGGTAGTCGCCGTTGAAACCCCAGGTCTCGGTAACTTGCCCGGGCCGGAATTCCCGTCGCCCCGAAGCCATCTCGAGCTCGAAGTGCGCGTGCCGTCAGCTCCGATCCGCGACGGCGCCAGCGGCGGGATGGCGAGTTCGTTCCGGAATTCGGTACTTCCGACCGTGGACACGGCCGCCCCGACGTACACCCGGACGACGACCGCGGAGATCGCGAGAACCAGCGACGTCACGACCGATACGAGAATCACGAGCGACCGCCGCGCCGTGCGTGGCCGGGAATCCGAAGACATGGACCGACGGTAGAAATCGGCAGTGCGTCAACACATCCGGGAGCGTCCCTATTTGCACCCCGGTCCGCCCCTGACACCGGCATGCGGACCGTCAGGGTGATCCGCACACGCAGCAAGTGTGACGGGCCCCACATCTCGCGATGTCACGTTCCCGGCCGATCATCTGTCCCATGTTCGTCACCCCCACCTCGGGTGCCCGGGCCCAAGGAGAACCGATATGAAAACCGAACCTCGCCTGACCGTCGACGGCGCGGCCCGCTTTCGCACCGACAGATTGATTCACGCCTGGGGCAGCGTGCCGAGACCGGCATCGTCCCCGGCGCATCCGACTCTGCTCGGACTCTCGAGAACCCGAGCAACGCACATCGATGCGCGGAGCGTCTCGCGGTCGCGTCGCGCGGCGCAGCCGTCGCGCTCTGCGGCGGCGGCCCGTCGGAAGGCAGCCGCGCCGACAGGAGGATCCAGCCATGGCTGAGCGGACATCCGAACCGGACTCTTTCCTCGAACACCGGCGACTGCTGTTCGCGACGGCGTACCGGATGCTGGGAACCGTCACCGACGCGGAGGACGTCCTCCAGGATGCTTGGCTGAAGTGGAACGACACCGACCGCTCCACGGTGCGCCATCCCAAGGCATATCTCGTGCGCACGGTCACCAACCTGGCACTCAACCGGCTCACCTCGGCCAAGGCCGCCCGGGAGAACTACGTCGGGCCCTGGCTGCCCGAACCGCTGCTGACCTCCCCCGACTTCGCGCAGGAGACCGAAGTGGTCGATACCGTCTCCACGGCGATGCTGGTTGTCCTGGAAACGCTGAGTCCGGTCGAACGCGCGGTCTTCCTGCTGCGTTCGGTCTTCGGCTACACCCACGCCGAGATCGCCGAGACCTTGGACCGGTCGGAGCCCGCGATCCGGCAGATCGCGCACCGCGCCAAGCGGCACGTGCAAGCCCGCCGGCCGCGTTTCGACACCGACGAGGCGGAGCGCGACCGCATCACCGCCCGGTTCATGGCCGCGTGCTCCGGCGGCGACCTCAACGCCCTGATGGACCTGCTCGCCCCCGACGTCACGTGCTGGTCCGACGGCGGCGGCGTGGTCACCGCGGCACGCCGCCCGCTGCACGGCCCCGACCACGTCGCACGCTGGATCCTCGGCGTGCTGGCCAAGCCGATCGTCACCGGATTCGTGCTCGAATCCGCGGCCATCAACGGCGAACTCGGTGCGCTCGCGCTCATCGACGGCAACCCGGTGGCCGCGTTCACCTACGACATCGAGGAGGGACGCATCCGCAATCTCAGGTTCCAGGTCAACCCGTACAAGTTGAAGGGGCTCTCCTCCGGTATCGATGGTGCCACCCATTCCGGCGGATAACCGAAGCATCGGAGTGGGAGCCGCGGCGGTCGGCGAGTGGCTGGGCGCGTGTCACAGCGGTCCGGGACAATGGCGGCTGTGTGTGCCCATGCAGTGGAGGAACTCGCCGTCGAACCGCCCGCCGCCGCCCGGCGTCTGCTCGGGGCGACGTTGCGGTCGGGTCCGGTCGGTGTACGGATCGTCGAAGTCGAGGCCTATGGGGGAGACCCGGCCGGGCCGTGGCCGGACCCGGCATCGCATTCCGGGCGCGGCCGCACCAAGCGCAATGACGTGATGTTCGGCCCCGCCGGTGTGCTGTACGTCTACCTCAGCTACGGCATGCACACCTGTGTCAACGTGACGAGCGGACCGGACGGAGTTGCGAGCGCCGTACTGATCCGCTCCGGCGAAGTGATCGAGGGACTGGAGACGGTGCGCGCACGCCGACCTGGCGCTCGATCCGATCTCGACTTGGCCAAGGGGCCCGGAAATCTCGGCAGCGCCCTGGGGATCGCCCTGAGCGACTACGGGACCCCGCTGTTCGAACCGTCCTCGCGAATTCGCCTCGAGTTGCGCGATCCGGTCGATGTCGCCGAAATCGCCGGCGGCCCACGGGTGGGCGTCAGCAGCGCGGCGGACGTGCCGTGGCGTTTCTGGCTGCCGGGCTCGCGGGCGGTGTCGGTCTACCGGCGCAGTCCCCGCGCGCCACTGCCCGCGACGAAGTCGGCCTGACGACGGGTCGAGGATTTCCGCCGCGGCGCGATGAGTTTCCGTGGGGCACCTCGCCCTGAACGCGTCGCCGGCCTCTTCGAACGACCCGCCTCGACCACTGAACCCGCCGTGTCCGGCGACGACACCGAGGCGCGCACTCGGCCACGGACCTCGTGCGGAAAGATAGGACAGCGTGAGCGGCGACATCATCGACGAACTGACCTGGCGCGGACTGATCGCGCAGTCCACCGATCTGGATGCCTTGCGTGCGGCGGCGGCCGCCGGTCCGCTGACCCTGTATGCCGGCTTCGACCCCACCGCCGCCAGCCTGCACGCGGGCCACCTGGTGCCGCTGCTCGCGCTGAAGCGTTTCCAGCGTGCCGGACACCGCCCCATCGTGCTGGCCGGCGGCGCCACGGGGCTGATCGGCGACCCGCGCGACGTCGGCGAGCGGACGATGAACTCGACCGACACCGTCGCGGGCTGGGCCGAGCGGATCCGCTCGCAGCTGGAGCGCTTCGTCGACCTCGACAACTCGCCGACCGGCGCGGTCGTCGTCGACAACATGGACTGGACCGGGCAGCTGACCACGGTCGACTTCCTGCGCGATATCGGCAAGCACTTCTCGGTGAACGTCATGCTGGCGCGCGACACGATCAAGCGGCGTCTGGACGGCGAGGGCATCTCTTACACCGAGTTCAGCTACATGCTCCTGCAGGCCAACGACTACCTACAGCTGCGCCGCGACTACGGCTGCACGCTGCAGGTGGGCGGCTCCGACCAATGGGGCAACATCATCGCGGGCGTGGAACTCAACCGCCGGGTGGACGGCGCGTCCGTGCACGCGCTGACCGTTCCGCTGGTGACCTCCGCCGACGGCAAGAAGTTCGGCAAATCCACCGGCGGCGGCAGCCTGTGGCTCGATCCCGAGATGACCAGTCCCTACGCCTGGTACCAGTACTTCGTGAACACGGCCGACGCCGACGTGCTGCGCTACCTGCGCTGGTTCACGTTCCTGTCGCGCGAGGAGCTCGACGAACTGGAGCAGGCCACCGCCGAGCGCCCACATGCCAGGGAAGCGCAGCGCAGGCTCGCCGCCGAGATGACGAACCTGGTGCACGGGGAGGCCCACACCCGTGCGGTGCAGCTGGCCAGCCAGGCGCTGTTCGGGCGAGCGGAACTGCGCGACCTGGACGAGGCGACGCTCGGCTCCGCGCTGCGCGAAGCCGCGGTGGACGGCGAAGTCGCGCAGGTCAAAGCCGGCGAGCCGACCACCATCGTGGACCTGCTCGTCGCGACCGGCCTGTCCGAGAGTCGTGGAGCCGCTCGGCGCGCGGTGAACGAAGGCGGCGCGTCGGTGAACAACGTGAAAGTGTCCGACATCGACTGGACGCCCGCCGACGCCGACTACCTGCACGGGCGCTGGCTCGTTCTGCGGCGTGGCAAGAAGAACCTGGCCGGGGTGCTGCGGGCAGGTGCATGACGATCGCGGTGGCCTGAATCACATCCGCGTGATTCAGGCCCGGATCACTCCGATCGCGTGCTTCTGACCTGCCGAAACACCTAGTTGTCCAGGCGATTTGACGTAGCGTTTTCCGCCGCGTAACTTAGTCCAAGTCAGAGCGACACGGACACCAACCCGGAGCCGAAGCGAGGCGGAGACGCCGAGCGGGACCGGGAAACGAGGTAGTACGAGGAGCGCCTGTCAGCCCAGTGTGACGCATATCGGCCGATGGTCTTGACTTCGGTGGATAGCTTGGTTAAACTGGGAAAGTTGCCTCACAGAAGGTCCGGTTGAGACTGGCCCGGAT
>NZ_BAFS01000114.1 GCF_000308415.1 Nocardia asiatica NBRC 100129
ACCGAGCCGCGGTGACGGCGAACATCGCGATCATGGCCGAGTGGGTGCGCGCGGCGGGCGTGCGGTTGGCCCCGCACGGCAAGACCACGATGGCTCCCCGGCTGTGGGCCGACCAGCTCGCCGCCGGCTCGTGGGGGATCACCTTGGCCACCGTCTGGCAGGCGCAGGTGGCGCGATCTTTCGGCGTCGCGCGAGTCCTGCTGGCCAACGCGCTGGTCGACCCGGTGGGATTGCGCTGGGCAGCGGCCGAATTGGAGCGTGACCCGACTTTCGAGTTCGTCTGCTGGGCCGACAGCGCCGAAACGGTCACGCTCATGGACGCGCACCTGCGTGAGGTTCCGGGGCGGGCGCGCATCCGGGTGCTGGTGGAACTCGGCGGCCCACACGGCCGGACCGGCGCGCGCACGGTGGAACAGGCGCACGCCGTAGCGCGGGCGATCGACGCGGCATCCCGGCTGACGCTCGCGGGGGTGGGCGGCTACGAAGGCGCGCTCGCGCACGACCGTTCGCCGTCCGGCGTCGGCGCGGTGCGCGACTACCTCGGCGAACTCGCCCGTCTGCATCGCGAACTCGCCGCGGCCGGACGGTACCGGTGCCCGGCGATCGTCACCGCCGGTGGCAGCGCCTACCCGGAACTGGCGGTCGAGTACCTGGCTGCGCTGTCCGACGAGTCGGGCAGCAACGGCGTCGCCACGACGGTCGTCCTGCGCTCGGGGGCGTACGTCATCCACGACGACGGCTTCTACGCGAGCATGTCGCCGCTGGCGGCGCCCGGATGCGCGCGGCCGCTGCGCTCGGCGATGCACGGCTGGGCGCGAACCGTGTCGCGTCCGGAACCTGGGCTGGCCCTGCTCGACGCGGGCAAGCGCGATCTTCCTTTCGACGAAGGGATGCCGATTCCGCAGCGTGTCGCGGGCTCTCGGGGCGGCGCGCTGGACCCGGCCGCGACGGTGTCGGCGCTCAACGACCAGCACGCGTTCCTCCGATTGCCCCGTGGCGCCGCCGCGGAGTTGCCGATCGGCGCGGTCGTGCGCCTCGGGCTCTCGCATCCGTGCACCGCCTTCGACAAATGGCGGCTCATTCCCGTGATCGATGACGCCGACGCAACGGTGCCGCGCGTGGTCGACTTCCTGCACACGTTCTTCTGACGATCCGGCGAGCCGGACGCGTCGCGCGCTCGAGCATTCGGTACGCAGCGCGGACCGTTCGCGTTCCTCAGCCGTCCGACGCGAGCAGCGCGCGCGCCAACCGATCCAGCGCCGGGCGCGGATCGAAGTCCGGCTCGGGGTTCACCAGGTGGTGCAGGATGATTCCGTCGAACTGGCCGACCAGGATCCGAGTGGTCGCCTGATCGCCGCCGACCTCGGCCAGCAGGCCCGCGGCCCATTCGGTCAGTCTGCGGTGCCCGCGCCGGACGCTCTCGCGCAGCGCGGGCATGGTCTGCGCCTCCAGGAACAGTGCGTATCGGGCCAGGGTGCGCACGCGGTCGGCCCGCGCCGCGTGGACGACGAAGGCCGCCATGCCGTCGACGAGTTCGGTGATCGTGCCGGGGGCGGGTTGCCGGTTGAGCGCCTCCCAATCCGCGTAGTCGCGCGTCTCGAGCCGCTCGGCGATCCCGATCAGCAGCGCTTCCCTGGTGCGGAAGTAGTTGGAGGCCGAACCGGCGGGCATGCCGGCGACCTCGTCGACCGCGCGGTGGGTGAGCGCGCGAGTGCCGCGCGAGCCCAGCAGTTCGATCGCCGCGTCCAAGACTAGTTCGCGCTTGGTGGACATCCTTTGATACTACAGCGGTAGTGATACGGGTTACAGGCCCATGATCGACACTACATTCGTAGTAGGCTGGGGTGGTGGCTGCTCGCCGAGCGGTCGGGAGAGAGGGGAACTCATGCCCGAGGCGCTCGTTGTCGGCGGTGGTATCGGCGGTCTGGCGGCGGCCGTGGCCTTCCTGCGGCAAGGGTGGCGCGTCGAAGTGCTCGAGCGCGCCGCGGAGATCACCGAGGTCGGCGCCGGATTGTCGCTGTGGCCCAATGCCCTTCGCGCCCTCGACGCGCTCGGCGTGGGCGAGCAGGTGCGGGACCGGGCCGTCGAGGAAGGGGCGGCGGGCATCCGCGACCGCGCGGGGCGGTGGCTGACCAGAATCGATGCCGAGGCGATCCGGGCGAGGTACGGCAGCCCGGTCATGATGCACCGCGCCGATCTGGTGGACGTGCTGCGTTCGGCGCTCCCGGCGCGTGCGGTGCGCACCGGGGTCGCCGTGGCCGAGGCTCGGGCCGACGGCACGGTCGTGCACTCGGCCGGCACGTCCGGTGGCGACGTGGTCGTCGGCGCCGACGGTCTCCGCAGTGTCGTGCGCCGGGCCGTCTGCGGTGCGGTGCGGCCGCGCTACAGCGGCTACACCGCGTGGCGAATGGTCGTCGCGCCGCACGAGCCGGTCACCGGCATGGGCGAAAGCTGGGGGCGCGGGGAGCGTTTCGGATACGTCCCGCTCGCGGACGGCCGGGTCTACTGCTTCGCCACCGCGAACATGCCCGAGGGAACGCCGGGCGGCGGAGCGGCGGAATTGCGCGCCCGGTTCGGCGGATGGCACGAGCCGATCCCCGCTCTGCTGGCCGCGGCCGGAGAGGCCGAAGTGCTGAAGCACGACCTCTACGACCTGCCCGCGCTGAAGACATTCGTGGCCGGGCGGATCGCGCTGGTCGGAGACGCCGCGCACGCGATGCTGCCGACTCTCGGGCAAGGAGCTTGCCAAGCGCTGGAGGACGCGGTGGTGCTCGGCAGAGTGGCCGCGGTGGGCGCCGGCCTGGGCGATTACGACCGGGAACGCAGGCCGCGCACCCGGATGATCGCGTCCCGTTCCCGCCGGATCGGCGCGGTGGCGCAACTTTCCTTCCCGCCGTCGGTCGCGATCCGTGACGCCTTGGTCCGGGCGATTCCCGGCTCCGTGCAGCTGAGATCGCTGGCTTCGGTGCTGGATTGGCGTTGCTGACCGCCTTACGGTGCGGGGAAGGCGCGCAGCGCGCGCTCACAGCGGGCGGCCTGGGTACGCAGGGCTTCGACCAGTTCCGGCGGGCCGGCCAGCAGTGTGAAATCGAGATCGACCGAGGTGATCATCCACACCAGCTGCTCAGCTGACTCGGCGCCCACGAGCAGGCGGCAGCTGTGGTCGTCGACCGCCTCCAGGACGCCCATCCCGGGCCAGACGCGGTCGGCGGCATACGCCGCGGAACGGTGCAGCAGTACCGTCGCCTGCTGGGGCCAGGCACGGGTGGACAGCCGCATCGAAAGATACGCCGCCACATCGCCTTCCGGCGGCTCACGGGGCGGGAAGCGCGGGCCGGTCGGGATGCGCGGGGTGATCCGGTCGGCGCGAAAGGTGCGCCAATCGGCGCGGTCCACGTCCCACGCGACCAGGTACCAGTGCCTGCTGAAATGCACGAGCGTGTGCGGCTCGACGATACGGACACTGGGCGCGCCGTCGAGCGCGCGATAGTCGAACCGCAGCCGCTCGTGGCGCTGGCACGCTTCGGCGACGGCCATGAGGGTGTCCGGACGGACCTCGCTGCCGGGAGCGCCGACGCGCAAGGTGGCGCCGCGCAGCGTGCGGACCCGGTGGCGCAGGCGCGGCGGCAGCACCTGTTCCAGCTTGGTCAGCGCGCGCAGCGACGCTTCCTCGAGCCCGGTCACGGCGCCCGCGGAAGCGCCGCGCAAGCCGACCGCCACCGCGACGGCCTCCTCGTCGTCGAGCAGCAGCGGCGGCAGCGCGGCGCCCGCGCCGAGGCGGTACCCGGCGGCGCCCTGGGTGGCGTGCACCGGGTAACCGAGTTCCCGAAGCCGATCGACGTCGCGGCGCACCGTACGCGCGGTGACCCCGAGCCGTTCGGCCAACTCGGCGCCGGTGCGGTCGCCGGAGGTCTGTAGCAGGGCCAGCAGTTTGAGCAGGCGGGCCGACGTTTCCAGCACGACCCCAGGATGCCGGAAACTTAGGAACGATCGCGTCCTAAGCGTTTCCTACCGTGGCAGACATGACTACCGACCAGGACATTCGCCCGTTCCACATCGACATCCCGCAGGAGAAGATCGACGACTTGCACCGCCGCCTCGCAGACACCTCCTGGCCGAGCGAGCTGCCAGGCGTCGGGTGGGACAAGGGGATGCGGGTGTCCTATCTGCGCCCGCTGGCCGAGTACTGGCGCACCGAATTCGACTGGCGCGCGGTCGAAGCGAAGTTGAACGAGCTGCCGCACTTCGTCACCGAGATCGACGGGCGGCAGGTGCACTTCCTGCACGTCCGGTCACCGGAGCCGGACGCCGTGCCGCTGGTGCTCAATCACGGCTGGCCCGCGTCGTTCGTCGAGTTCCTGGAGGTGCTCGGACCGCTGAGCGATCCCCGCGCGCACGGCGGCGACCCGGCCGACGCGTTCCACCTGGTCGTGCCTTCGCTGCCGGGCTTCGCGTTCTCCGAGGTATCCCCTGAACCGGGGGCGGGCTCGACCGATCGGTTCGCGGAGGTGGTCGCGACACTGATGGCGCGCCTGGGTTACGACCGCTACGGCGTGCAGGGCGGCGACGCCGGGTACTTCGTCGCCGCTCGGTTGGGGCATATCGCCCCCGAGCACCTCCTGGGCCTGCACGTGAACGGGCCGATCACGATTCCCGCGTGGGACGGCGGTGACGCCGAATCGTGGGGGGAAGCCGGAACCGAGGGCCAGTGGTCCTCGGCCGATGCGGAGCCGGAGTACAGCCCGGAGGATCAGGCGAAGCTGGCCGTGCTCACCGGCCCCGAAAGCTACGCCCGGTACGACTACGCGACGCTGCAAGCCAACCGTCCGCAGACGCTGGCCATCGGCATGCAGGATTCGCCCGCCGGGCTGCTGGCCTGGATCACCGACCTGTTCCGGCAGTACACGAATCCGGCGATCGAACTGCCCGGGGACGCGGTGGGCAAGGACGCCCTGCTGACCAATGTCAGCCTGTACTGGTTCACCGGAACCTTCGCCTCCTCACTGCGGCTCTACAGCGAATCCGCGGCCTGGGGAGCAGCGGTGCGAAAATCCGATGTGCCGACCGCCGCGGCGCTCTTTCCCGGGGATATGTCGATCCGCAAACTCGCCGAGGAGGCGCACAACATCGTCCGGTGGACCGAATTCGACCGCGGCGGGCATTTCGCGGCCATGGAAGCGCCGGACCTGTTGATCGCGGACGTGCGCGAATTCTTCCGCAAGCTGCGCTGACCGGGCGGACGGTCGCCGCGGGCGGAACCTGCTAACCGCCGCCGTAGCGCGCGTGCATGGCGGCCGCCGTCGCCGCGAGCCGGGCGCGCAACTGCGGCGGTTCCAGCACTTCGACGAATTCGCCGAGCTGGAGGAGCCCGTGCGCGAGCACGTCGAAGGACTCGGACGGCACGATCACTTCGACCCACCCTTCGGCATCGGGCGCTCCCGCCGAGGCCAGCGCCTCCGGGACCGCTGCCGGATCGATCGTCAGCCGCAGCAACCGCAGGTGAGTGGCGGCGATCCGGCAGCGCGCCCGGACCCGCAGCATCGAACGGGCGAAATCGTCGGCGGCGTCGGTCCAGTGCGCTCGCAGATCGAAATCGGCCGGACGGGTGAAGGATTCGCCGGTCGGCTCGGCGGAAAGGATCCGGCCCACCCGATAGGAGCGGGACGTGTGCCCGCTGCGGGCCACCAGGTACCAGGTGCCCGCCTTGAGTACCAGGCCGAGCGGGTCCAGCAGGCGCTCGACCACCTTGTCCTTGCGGCCGTAGCGCACCCGCAGCGTGCGGTCGTGCCAGAGCGCGTCGGCGATCGTCGCGAGCGTCGGCGTCTCGTCCGGCCGGTGGAACCACCCCGGCACGTCGACGTGCACCCGCTCGGCGATGCGGGTCGCGCGTCCGCGCAGTTCCGGCGGCAGCGCGGCCAGCACCTTCAACTGCGCGGTGGCCAGCACGGTGCCGAGCCCGAGATCCGCGGCCGCGCCGGGCAGGCCGGTCAGCAGCACCGCGTCGGCTTCGTCGGTGGTGAGGCCGGTGAGCCGGGTACGGTAGCCGTCCAGCAGCCGCACGCCACCCGCGCGGCCCGGCTCGCTGTAGACGGGCACACCGGCCGCCGAGAGCGCCTCGATGTCGCGATACACGGTGCGCACCGAGACCTCCAGTTCCCTGGCCAGTTCGGGCGCGGTCAGCCGGCCCCGGGTCTGCAACAGCAGCAGCAGTTGCACCAGTCGACTCGCCCGCATGCCCGCGACACTAGCCGGAAACCTTGACAGAAGACGGCAAGTTTTGCCCGTACCGTCCCGGTCATGACCAGTTGGAGTCTCTTCACCGAAGAAGCGCCGCACATCGCCGAGATCTTCCTGCGCAGGCATCGCGCCGCGGGGAATCTGTGCATGCTCGGCACCCTCCGTTCCGACGGGTACCCGCGGATCAGCCCGATCGAGCCGCGGGTCTTCGCGGAGTGGCTGGTGCTCGCGGGCATGCCGGGCACGACCAAATTCCGCGACCTCGCGCGGGATCCGCGCTTCTGCCTGCACACCGCCACCGTCGACACGAACGTGTCCGACGGCGACGCCAAACTGTTCGGCACCGTCGTGGACCTGCCCGACCGGGACGTGCACACCCGCTTCGCCCAGCATCTGTTCGACGAGACCGGCTTCGACATCAGGGGCCAGGAGTTCGACCACTTCTATGTCGCCGATCTCACCGGCGCGTCGACGGTGGAGGTCGCGGGCGACCACCTCGACATCACCATCTGGAAGCCCGGCGAAGGGGAGCGCGTGGTGCACAAGCACTGAGCCCGCGACCGCACGCGCTCACCGGCGACTCGGGCTGTTCCGGCGACGGACGAGGAAGTCCCGCTCCGTGTCGTTGCCGGTGCGGGCGATGGCGGCGTCGTAGGCGGCGGTGGCCTCGGCGGTGCGGCCGAGCCGGGTCAGCAGGTCGGCGCGGATGGCGTGGAACAGGTGGTAGCCATCCAGTGGCAAGGCGTCCACCTGCGTCAATGCTGCTGCCGGACCGTCGACTTCGGCGACGGCGACCGCGCGGTTCAGTGCGACGATCGGGCTCGGATCGAGCGCGCCGAGCTGGTCGTAGAGCCGCAGGATCTGGGTCCAATCGGTGGCCGCCGCTGTCGGTGCGTCGGCGTGCACCGCGTTGATCGCCGCCTGCAGCTGATACGGTCCCGGCCGGCTGCGGCGCAGGCACTGCCGGACGAGCGCGTGCCCCTCGGCGATGAGATCGCGATCCCACCGGCTGCGGTCTTGTTCCGCGAGCGGCACCAGCGACCCGTCGGGAGCGGTGCGCGCGGACCGGCGGGATTCGCTGAGCAACATCAGCGCGAGCAGGCCCGCGCCTTCGGGTTCGTCCGGCATGAGGCCGGCCAGCAAGCGCCCGAGGCGGATCGCCTCGGTGCACAGGTCGCCACGGGCCAGTCGCGCACCAGAAGCGGCCGTGTGTCCCTCGGTGAAGATCAGGTACACGACGGCGAGTACCGCGCGCAGCCGGGCGGGCAGCTCCACGTCGGCGGGGACCCGGTAGGGAATGCGGGCGTCACGAATCTTGCCTTTGGCGCGAACCAGTCGCTGCGCCATGGTCGTTTCGGAGACCAGGAACGCGCGGGCGATCTCGCCGGTGCTCAGTCCGCCGAGCAGCCGCAGCGTCAGCGCGACCTGCGCGGGCAGCGCGAGGGCGGGATGACAGCAGGTGAAGATCAACCGGAGGCGGTCGTCACGCACGGCGCTCGTCGCCTGCTCCGGTTCGTCCGCGTCGTGCAGAAGGGCGGCCTGCGCGTGCCGGTCCGCACGGGTGGCCTCCCGGCGCAGGCGGTCTATGGCCCGGTTGCGCGCGGTGGTGATGATCCAGCCCGGCGGACTCGGCGGGAGACCGTCGTCGGGCCAGCGCTGGACGGCGGCGGCGAACGCGTCCTGCACCGCGTCCTCGGCCACGCCGATGTCGCCGAAGACGCGGATCAAGCTCGCCACCGCACGGCCGTAATGCTCGGCGAAGACCGCCTCGATCACCGAGCCGGTCACCGGTTCACCCATCTATTCGTCCTGGATAGGCCGGACTTCGACGGGCAAGGTGAGGACGGCGGTGAGCCTGCGGCCCCACTCCAGCGCCTCGTCGAGATCGGCGGCGCGGATGACGGTGAACCCGCCGATGTGCTCCTTGCCCTCGACGTAGGGGCCGTCGGTGACGAGTACGTCGTCGCCGCGGGCGTGCAGCACCGTGGCGGTGCTCGGCGCGTGCAGGCCCGCCGCGAACACCCACGCCCCCGCCGCCCGCATCTCGTCGTTCAGCGCGCCGAGATCGCGCATGATCTCGTCCAGGTTGTCCGGGACGCCTTCGCCGTCGGGCTGGTAGATGCTGAGCAGGTAGTGCTTCATCGCGTCGTCCTCCTCATCCGCGCCGGTAGGTGGTGATGATGACACCGGCCTGCACCGGGCCGTCGTATCGATGCGCCCATCCGCAGTGCGTGAATCCGTCCCTGACTTCCTCGTCTGCCCTCCCAGAGGCCTGCATGACGCCGTCCAGGGTGAGGTGTTCCACCGCGATGATCTCGCTCATCTCCGCTCCTTCCGCGACCGGCCCCGCGCCGGTCTCATCACGTACACGAACGAGGTTGGTGCGGATCGACAGCGGGCGCGGAAAAATCGGGGAATCGGGCGACTTGCTGCTCGAACCGGCCCGCAACGACCACTTCGCCGGGGCACTCGGGCGCGGCGGATGCGCAGTGGGGTCAGCGACGGGTCTCTCTGCGGACGTCCGGATCGGTAGTTTGCCCGGCGAGGCGGCGGGTATCAGGTGGTGGTGACCGGGCGCGACGACCCAGGCTGTGAATGAGCTTGCATGGTCATGCATAATCATCACATGGACGATCTCTCGGGTGGGCCCGTCGTGCGGGTCGCGGTAGCCGGCGCCAGCGGGTACGCGGGCGGCGAAGTGTTGCGTCTGCTGCTGGGACATCCGGCCTACCGATCCGGGCGCCTCGTCATCGGGGCGCTGACCGCGGGCTCGAACGCGGGCACCGCGCTGGGGGAGTTGCAGCCGCATCTGCTGCCGCTGGCCGATCGGGTGCTCGCGCCGACCACGGCCGCCGAACTCGCCGGCCACGACGTGGTCTTCCTCGGCCTGCCGCACGGCCAGTCGGGGGCCATCGCCGCCGAGTTGCCCGAGTCCACGGTGATCATCGACTGCGGCGCCGACTTCCGCCTCACCGACCCGAAGGCCTGGGAGAAATACTACGGCAGCCCGCACGCGGGCAGTTGGCCCTACGGTTTGCCCGAACTGCCCGGCGGCCGGGAGAAGCTGCGCTCGGCGACCCGGATCGCGGTCCCGGGCTGCTATCCGACCGTCGCCAGTCTCGCGCTGGCTCCCGCCGTCGCCGCGGGCATCGTGGAGCCCGCCGTGCACGTGGTCGCGGTCAGCGGCGCGTCCGGCGCGGGCCGCAAGCTGGACATCGGGCTGCTCGGGTCGGAGGTGATGGGCTCGGCGCGGGCCTACTCCATCGCGGGCGCGCACCGGCATACGCCGGAGATCGCGCAGAACCTCGCGGCCGCGGGCGGCGCCGAGGTCGCGGTGTCGTTCACTCCCGTGCTCGCGCCGATGCCGCGCGGCATCCTCGCCACCTGCACCGCGCCGACTCGCGTAGATGCCGCGCAAGCCCGCGCCGTCTACGAGAAAGCCTATGCCGACGAGCCTTTCGTGCACCTGCTGCCGGAGGGCGTACTCCCGCAGACCGGTTCGGTGCTCGGTTCCAACGCCGTCACCCTGCAGGTGGCGGTGGACGCCGACGCGGGCCTGCTCGTGGTGATCGGCGCGATCGACAACTTGACCAAGGGCACCGCGGGCGCCGCGGTGCAATCGATGAACCTGGCCCTGGGATTCGACGAGACCGCAGGACTTTCCACCGTAGGAGTGGCACCGTGACGACAGCCGACATCGCCAGCGGCAAGCTGGTCCGGACCCAGGGCGTGACCGCGCCGCTCGGCTTCCGCGCGGCGGGCATCGCCGCGGGCATCAAGGCCAGCGGCAAGCCGGATCTGGCGCTGGTGTTCAACGAGGGGCCGGAATACCCGGCCGCGGGCGTGTTCACCCGCAACAAGGTGAAGGCCGCGCCGGTGCTCTGGTCGCAGCAGGTGCTGACCGGCCAGCGGTTGCGCGCGGTGATCCTGAACTCCGGCGGCGCCAACGCCTGCACCGGACCGGGCGGCTTCCAGGACACCCACAAGACCGCCGAGGAACTGGCCGCCGCCCTGAGCAACTGGGGCACCGAGACCGGCGCGGGCGAGATCGCGGTCTGCTCGACCGGCCTGATCGGCGACCGGCTCCCCATGGACAAGCTCATCCCCGCCGTCACCGAGATCGTGCACGAGATGGGCGGCGGCCTGTCCGGCGGCTCGGATGCCGCCTGGGCCATCATGACCACCGACACCGTGCCGAAAGAGGCGGCGTTCCACCATCGCGACAAGTGGAACGTCGGCGGCATGGCCAAGGGCGCGGGCATGCTGGCCCCGTCGCTGGCGACCATGCTGGTGGTGCTCACCACCGACGCGGCGGTGACCGCCGACCAGCTCGACCAGGCCCTGCGCAACGCCACCGCGCGCACCTTCGACCGGCTCGACGTGGACGGTTCGTGCTCCACCAACGACACCGTGCTGCTGCTGGCCAACGGCGCCAGCGAAGTCACCCCGAGCCAGGAGGAACTCGACGCCGCCGTGCTCGCGGTCTGCGACGACCTGGCCGCCCAGCTGATGGCCGACGCCGAGGGCGTCACCAAGCGAGTGCTGGTCACCGTCGCGGGCGCGGCCACCGAGGACGAGGCCCTGGCCGCGGCCCGCACCGTCGCGCGCGACAGCTTGGTCAAGACGGCGCTGTTCGGGTCCGACCCGAACTGGGGCCGTGTGCTGGCCGCTGTCGGCATGGCGCCGGTCACGCTGGATCCGAACCGGATCTCGGTGTCGTTCAACGGGAAGCCGGTGTGCGTCGACGGTGCCGGCGTGCCCGGCGCTCGCGCGGTCGACCTGTCCGGCGCCGACGTCGAGGTGCGAATCGAGCTGAACGTCGGTTCGGCGAGCGCGACCATCCGCACCACCGACCTCTCCCATGGTTACGTCGAAGAGAACTCGGCCTACAGCTCATGACCAGCGAGATGTTGCACCGGCTCTCGGCGCTGGACAAGGCGCACGTCCTGGCCGACGCGCTGCCGTGGCTGCAGAAGTTCCGGGACAAGGTCGTCGTCGTGAAGTACGGCGGCAACGCCATGGTCGACGAGCAGCTCAAGCAGGCTTTCGCCGCCGACATGGCATTCCTGCGCACGGTCGGCGTGCATCCGGTGGTGGTGCACGGTGGCGGCCCGCAGATCAGCGCGATGCTGAAAAGGCTCGGCCTGCAGGGGGAGTTCCGCGGCGGCTTCCGGGTGACCACGCCCGAGGTGATGGACGTGGTGCGGATGGTGCTGTTCGGCCAGGTCGGGCGGGAGCTGGTCGGGCTGATCAACACGCACGGCCCGTACGCGGTCGGCATCTCCGGTGAGGACGCCGGGCTGTTCACCGCCACCCGCCGCACCGTCGAGGTGGACGGCGAGCCCACCGACATCGGCCTGGTCGGCGACGTCACCGAGGTGAACCCGGACGCCGTGCTCGACCTGATCGGCGCCGGCCGCATCCCCGTGGTGTCGACCATCGCGCCGGACGCCGAAGGCGTGGTGCACAACATCAACGCCGACACCGCCGCGGCGGCGCTGGCCGAGGGCATCGGCGCGGAGAAACTGGTGGTGCTCACCGACGTCGAGGGCCTGTACACGAACTGGCCGGACCGATCGTCGCTCACCTCCCGCATCGATACGGCGGCGCTGGCCGAGTTGCTCCCGCGCCTGGATGCGGGCATGGTGCCCAAGATGGAAGCCTGCCTGCGCGCCGTGACGGCCGGGGTGCCGACCGCGCATGTCATCGACGGCCGGGTCCCGCACGCCGTGCTGCTGGAACTGTTCACCGGAGAAGGAATCGGAACGATGGTGACTCCCGCCCCGCTCATCCCGAGCGGGTCCGGCGCACCGGACGGAACGAAACAATGAGCACAGCTGAACTGCAGAAGCGGTGGTCCGCCGCGCTGATGAACAACTACGGCACGCCGAAGGTCGCGCTGGTGCGCGGGGCGGGGGCCGTGGTCTACGACGCGGACGGCAAGCGCTACGTCGATTTCCTCGGCGGCATCGCGGTCAACAGTCTCGGCCACGCCCACCCCGCGATCCTGGAGGCGGTCACCCAGCAGCTCGGCACGCTCGGGCACGTGTCGAATCTGTACGCCAGCGAACCGGTCGTCGAGTTGGCCGAGCGGTTGCTCGCGCATTTCGGCGACGGTGAGGGCCGGGCGTTCTTCTGCAATTCCGGCACCGAGGCGGTCGAGGCGGCATTCAAGATCGCCCGGCTCACCGGGCGGCCCAAGCTGGTCGCCTGCGAAGAAGCCTTCCACGGCCGCACGATGGGCGCGCTCGCCCTCACCGGGCAGCCGTCCAAGCGGACCCCGTTCGAACCGATGCCGCCCGGCGTCGTGCACGTGCCCTACGGCGATGCCGCGGCGCTGGAAGCCGTCGTCGACGAGGACACCGCCGCGGTGTTCCTGGAGCCGATGATGGGGGAGAGCGGCGTGGTGGTTCCGCCGTTCGGCTACCTCGCCAAGGCACGCGAGATCACCGCGCGCAAGGGGGCGCTGCTGGTGCTGGACGAGGTGCAGACCGGCATCGGCCGGACCGGCAAGTTCTACGCCCACCAGGCCGTCGGCATCGTGCCGGACGTGATCACGCTGGCCAAGGGGCTCGGCGGCGGACTGCCCATCGGCGCGGTGCTGGCCAACGGACGGGCGGCCGATCTGCTCACCCCCGGCCTGCACGGCACCACGTTCGGCGGCAACCCGGTGTGCGCGGCGGCGGCGCTGGCGGTGCTGCGCACGATCGACGAGACCGACCTGCTCTCGCACGTCGAGTCGGTCGGCAAGCGGCTCAGCGACGGCATCGAGCTGCTGGAGCACCCGCTGATCGATCAGGTGCGCGGTGCGGGCCTGCTGCTGGGGATCGTGCTCACCGACCAGGTGTCCGCGCAGGTCGAGGCGCGGGCGCGGGAAGCGGGTTACCTCGTCAACCCGGCCAAGCCGGACGTGATCCGGCTGGCGCCGCCGCTGGTGCTCACCGAGACCCAGGCGGACAATTTCGTCGCCGACCTGCCGGAGATCCTCGACGCCGCGCTCGCGGACGCGAAAGGAGCTGCGGCGCAATGAGCCTTGTGAGGCACTTCCTGCGTGACGACGACATCACCCCGGCCGAGCAGGCCGAGATCCTCGCCCTCGCCGCCGAACTCAAGAAGTCGCCGTTCGCGCGGCGTCCACTGGAGGGCCCGCGCGGCGTCGGCGTGATCTTCGAGAAGAACTCCACCCGCACCCGGTTCTCCTTCGAGATGGGCATCGCCCAGCTCGGCGGGCACGCGGTGGTCGTCGACGGCCGCGACACCCAGCTGGGCCGGGAGGAGACCCTCGGCGACACCGGCCGGGTGCTGTCCCGGTACGTCGACGCCATCGTGTGGCGCACCTTCGAGCAGTCCCGGCTGAACGAGATGGCCGCCACCGCGACGGTGCCGGTGGTCAACGCGCTGTCCGACGAGTTCCATCCCTGCCAGGTGCTCGCGGACCTGCAGACGCTCGCCGAACACAAGGGTGAGCTCACCGGGCGTGAACTCGCCTACTTCGGCGACGGCGCCAATAACATGGCGCACTCGCTGCTGCTCGGCGGCGCCACGGCGGGGCTGAACGTGACCATCGCCGCGCCCGCCGGTTTCGAGCCGCAGCCGTGGGTGGTGGAGGCCGCGCGCAAGCGGGCCGCCGAGACCGGCGCCACCGTCACGGTGACCGGCGACCCGGTCGCCGCCGCGTGGGGCGCCGACGCGCTGGTCACCGACACGTGGACTTCCATGGGACAGGAGAACGACGGATTGGACCGAGTCGGTCCGTTCCGGCCGTTCCAGATCAACGCCGAGTTGCTCGCCCACGCCAAGCCGGATGTGGTCGTGCTGCACTGCCTGCCCGCCCACCGCGGCGACGAGGTCACCGACGAGGTGCTCGACGGCCCGCACAGCGTGGTGTGGGACGAGGCGGAGAACCGCCTGCACGCGCAGAAGGCGCTGCTGGTCTGGCTGCTCGAGCGACGATCCGGGGGAGCGGCGTGACCGAGGTCAGAAGCGGCCCTGCCATCGCGCGCACCCGCGCCGGACGGCAGTCGCGCATCGTCGAACTGCTGTCCGCGCACGCGGTGCGCAGCCAGACCGAACTGGCGGCGCTGCTCGCGGCCGAAGGCATCGAGACCACCCAGGCCACGCTGTCGCGGGATCTGGACGAGCTGGGCGCGGTGAAGCTGCGCGCCGCCGACGGCGGTGCGGGCGTCTACGTGGTGCCCGAGGACGGCAGTCCCGTCCGCGGCGTCACCGGCGGCACCGACCGGCTGTCCAAACTGCTCGGCGACCTGCTGGTCTCCACCGACGCCAGCGGCAACATCGCGGTCCTGCGCACCCCGCCCGGCGCCGCCCACTACCTGGCCAGCGCCCTCGACCGCGCCGCCCTGCCGTACATCGTCGGCACCATCGCGGGCGACGACACCATCGCCGTCATCGCCCGCGAACCGCTCACCGGCGCGCAAGTGGCCGCCAAGATCGAGGAAATCGCCTGACCCGTCCCAGCCACGACCGCTGGAGCACGACGTGTTCGCAGGCCGCCCCCCAGTTGTGAATGGGCTTGCATCGTCGTGCATAATCATTTGCAGAACGACGCGGGCCCGCTCAGGCTGGTCTCGGCGTCGGGGCCGGGCCGTTCCCACCGCTCGGACACCCGCCATACTGCTGATACACCCACCGAACATCGAGGAGCACACAGAACATGTCCGAGCGCGTCGTACTCGCCTACTCCGGTGGGCTGGACACCTCCGTCGCGATCAGCTGGATCGGCAAGGAGACCGGCGCCGAAGTGGTGGCGGTGGCCATCGACCTCGGCCAGGGTGGCGAGGACATGAACGTGGTGCGCCAGCGCGCCCTGGACTGCGGCGCGGTCGAGGCGATCGTCATCGACGCCCGCGACGAGTTCGCCGACCAGTACTGCCTGCCCACCATCCAGGCCAACGCGCTGTACATGGGCCAGTACCCGCTGGTGTCGGCGATCAGCCGCCCGCTCATCGTCAAGCACCTGGTCGAGGCCGCCAAGTTCCACGGTGCGACCACCGTCGCGCACGGCTGCACGGGCAAGGGCAACGACCAGGTCCGCTTCGAGGTCGGCATCGGCGCGCTCGCGCCCGACCTGAACGTGATCGCCCCGGTGCGCGACTACGCGTGGACTCGGGAGAAGGCCATCGCCTTCGCCGAGGAGAACGCGCTGCCGATCAACGTCACCAAGAAGTCGCCGTTCTCCATCGACCAGAACGTGTGGGGCCGCGCGGTGGAGACCGGGTTCCTCGAGGACCTGTGGAACGCCCCGACCAAGGACGTCTACGACTACACCTCCGACCCGACCGTCAACTTCGAGGCGCCGGACGAACTGATCGTCACCTTCGACAAGGGCGTGCCGGTGGCCATCGACGGCCGCCAGGTCAGCGTGCTGGAGGCGATCGTCGAGCTGAACAACCGGGCGGGCCGCCAGGGCGTCGGCCGGCTGGACATGGTCGAGGACCGCCTGGTCGGCATCAAGAGCCGGGAGATCTACGAGGCTCCGGGCGCGCTCGCGCTGATCACCGCGCACCAGGCGCTGGAGCACGTCACCATCGAGCGCGAACTGGGCCGCTACAAGCGGCAGGTCGAGCAGCGCTGGGGCGAGCTGGCCTACGACGGCCTGTGGTTCTCCCCGCTCAAGCGCGCCCTGGACGCCTTCATCGGTGACACCCAGCAGCACGTCTCCGGCGATATCCGGATGGTCCTGCACGGCGGCTCCGCCGTGGTCAACGGCCGCCGCTCGGAGCAGTCGCTCTACGACTTCAACCTGGCCACCTACGACGAGGGCGACACTTTCGACCAGTCCCTGGCCAAGGGCTTCGTCCAGATCCACGGCCTGTCCTCCAAGGTCGCCGCCCGCCGCGACCTGAACCAGAAGTAACCGCCGAGCGTGCCGGTGCCCGACCCGGCACCGGCACGCCGACGGCTACCACGAGGTCCTGGTCTGAGTCGGCCACCGGTTGTGCGCACCGAACGCCAGCAGTGCGTGGCTCGAGAGCGATCAGTACGCCGGGGTGCAAGCCATTTGCTCGGGCGCGCGAGACGGCTGTTCTCGATAGACGACGTCGAGCAACTACCCCTCAGACCAGTCGCGTCGAGCACGAACGCACAATCGATCCTCAAAACAACGCGACAACTGATCTCGCGAGAACATGGGTAACTCCCCGGGTACGCCCAAAACCCGAGCGGCACTCACGCAGGACCTGAACGCAAATCACCAAATACCCAACTAGTACGGCCTGAATACGCGGAGAGGCGGACCAGCACATGAGCGGGAGTACGAACCAAGGTGCGCTCTGGGGCGGGCGATTCGCCTCCGGCCCGGCCGAGGCCATGGCCGCGCTGAGCAAGTCGACGCACTTCGACTGGGCGCTGGCTCCCTACGACATCCGCGCCTCGAAGGCTCACGCGCGCGTGCTGCACAAGGCGGGCCTGCTTTCGGAGTCCGATCTCGCGGGCATGCTGGACGGACTGGATCGCCTGGCGGCGGACGTGGCGTCGGGGGCGTTCGGTCCGGCCGAGTCGGACGAGGACGTGCACGGCGCGCTGGAACGCGGCCTGATCGAGCGCGTAGGGGCCGAGCTCGGTGGCCGCCTGCGGGCGGGGCGTTCCCGCAACGACCAGGTGGCGACGCTGTTCCGGATGTGGCTGCGCGACGGCGTGCGCCGGGTGGCCGCGGGTGTGCTCGCGGTGATCGACGCGCTGGTCGAGCAGGCTGCCGCGCACCCTGACGCGGTGATGCCCGGCAAGACGCATCTCCAGGCGGCTCAGCCCGTGCTGCTGGCCCACCATCTGCTCGCGCATGCCCACCCGCTGTTGCGCGACCTCGATCGGTTGCGCGATTTCGACCGCCGAGCGGCCGTGTCGCCGTACGGTTCCGGCGCGCTGGCGGGTTCCTCGCTCGGGCTGGACCCGGAGGCGATCGCCGCCGAACTGGATTTCGACGCGGCGGCCGCGAACTCGATCGACGCCACTTCGGCGCGAGATTTCGCCGCCGAAGCCGCGTTCGTGCTGGCCATGATCGGCGTCGATCTGAGCCGCATGGCCGAAGAGGTGATCTTGTGGAGCACTCCGGAATTCGGCTACGTCACCCTGGCCGACGCTTGGTCGACCGGCTCGTCGATCATGCCGCAGAAGAAGAATCCCGACGTCTCCGAACTCACCCGCGGCAAGGCGGGCAGGCTGATCGGCAACCTCACCGGCCTGCTGGCCACCCTCAAGGCGCAACCGCTGGCCTACAACCGTGACCTCCAGGAAGACAAAGAACCCCTGTTCGACTCGGTCGCGCAACTCGAACTCCTGCTGCCCGCCATCGCGGGCCTGGTCTCGACGCTGACCTTCCATACCGACCGCATGGCCGAACTCGCGCCCGCCGGCTTCACGCTGGCCACCGACATCGCCGAATGGCTCGTTCGTGAGGGTGTCCCGTTCCGGGTCGCGCACGAGGCGGCGGGTGCGTGCGTGCGCGCCGCCGAAACCCGCGGCGTCGGCCTCGACGAGCTCACCGACGAGGAGTTCGCCGCCGTCGACCCGGCACTGACCGGGAAGGTGCGCGAGGTGCTCACCGTGCAGGGGTCCATCGCTTCCCGCAATGCCCGCGGCGGCACGGCCGGCGCGCAGGTCGCGGTGCAGTTGGCGGAAGTGCGCGAAGCGGCGGCAGCGGCGCGGGCCTGGATCGGCTGACCCGCAGGCCGGATGCCGCAGTCCACGACGCGTTGCGGCCTATCCGGCGACGGTGACGTCCGCGCCGCTGAACAGCAGATCGCCGCGACGCCCGGCGCCCCGAGCGGAATCCGGCACGATCTCGGCTTCTGGCACGAGTTCGCGCAACTGCCGGAGAAACACCTCGACGGCCAGGGTCGCCATGCTCTTGCCGGGGCACACATGCCTACCGAACCCGAAGGTCAACGGCAGCTTGCCGGTCCCGTGCAGTGCCAGACAGTCCGGGAAGACCTCCGGATCGCGGTTGGCCGCGGCGAACAGCACCAGCACCGGTCCCGGAGGCAGCCGCGTGCCGCTGGACAGCACGACCGGCGTCCTGGCCAGGCGCTTCCACGCCACCAGTCCGGGATCGAGCTGGAGGATCTTCGCCGCGACGCGGGTGCCGCCGTCCGCTTCGGCGAGCAGGTCCCACCAGGCCCGGTCCGGATCGCCGAGCAACCGCTGGACGCCTTGCTGGATGCTGCCGCTCACCGTGTGCACTCCGGCGGCGAGCGAATTCGCCATGGCCGAGACGGCGATCCGGTGGGAGAGCCCGGCGTCGCGCAGCCTGCGCGCGAACCCGGGCGCCTCGCTGCTGCGGCCCTCCCGCACCGCTTCGCCACTCACGGTGAACAACCAGCCGAGCGCGCTCACCGCGTCGGCCAGTTCGCGTCCACGCAGCACCCGGCCGAGCAGTCCCGATTGCGCTCCGCTCCAGGCCGCCACGTGCGGCCAGTCCGCCGCGGGCAAGCCGACCGCGGCGCCGACGGTCCGGGCGGCATAACCGATCGACAGCGCGGTCACGTCCAACGGCGAGCCGGGCCGGAATTCCGCCTCGCGTACCGCCTCGTGGAAGTGCTCGGCCATTGCCGCGGCCCGGTCGGCCCGATCAGCCGGGGAGATGGTGAAATGCCCCGACGGTCCGGCCATGGTGTTCCACACGCGCTTGTGCAACCGGTCGTCGGCCAGGTTGGCGGTCGCCTTCGCAGGCGGCGGTACCAGGTGCCGGAGAAAATGCGGAATGGCTCGCGGGGTGGCCGCGATCCGCGCGTAACCGACCAGCGGGTCCAGTGAATTGGCGTTGGAGATGCCCGGCGTCGTCGCGTCCAGCACCTCGCGGACGTCGGCGTACTTCCAGATCATGCGCAGCCCCGACCGATGCGCGTAGCTCGGTTCGGGCCAGTCGTGCAAACGCCGATACCGCTCGTCGCGCTCGGTATACGGCAACTCGTTACAGGTCACTTCATCGAAGGGAAAGGCGGTTTCCGCAACGTCCGAGCAATGCATCGGCCGATCGTATTGACGCGGTGACCGCGGCCGCCCGAGTGTGCATTCCCCCTGCTGGGGAGCGGCAGCGACCCCGGCGGCCGCGCGCCGCGACTCTCGCTACGCTGCGAAAATGACCTTGCTCCTGCTCGCCCTGGCCATCGCCTCCGAGGTGACCGCCACTGTTTCGCTCAAGCTTTCCGAAGGTTTCACCAAACTGGTCCCATCGATCGTGGTGGTGGTCGGTTACTGCGCGGCGTTCTTCTTCCTGGCCCAGGCGCTGAAGCGGGGCATGGCGATCGGGGTCGCCTACGGCATCTGGTCGGCGGTGGGCGTCGCGGCGATCGCGCTGATCGGCGTGCTGTTCCTGAACGAGCGGTTGACGGTGGTGCAGGTCGGCGGCATCGCGCTGGTGATCGTCGGCGTGCTGGCCTTGGAACTCGGTGGCGCGCACTGACTCCGGCGCGACGACCACCGCGCCGCGGAACGCGTGACCGCTCCGGTCAATCCGCGACGCGGACCGCGTATCCGGCATTCGCGAGTGCGGTGTGCACGTCGTCACGATGATCGGAACCGCGTGTTTCCAGGGTGAGCGCCACTTCGACTTCGTCCACCGCCAGCCAGGTTCCGGTGCGGGAGTGCGCCACATCCACGACACTGGCCCCCGTCTTGCCGATCACCGCCAGCAGCGCCCCCAGTGCGCCCGGACGATCGGAGATCGTCACTCGCACGGCGAGATAGCGGCCCGCCGCGCTCAGGCCGTGACCGATCACGCGGGTCAGCAGCAGCGGGTCGATGTTGCCGCCGGTCAGGATCGCGCAGACCGGCCCGCGCAGCTCGAGTTCCTCCGGCGCGTGACTCATCAGCGCGGCGACCGCCGCGGCGCCCGCGGGCTCGACGATGAGCTTCGCGCGTTCCAGGCACAGCAGCAACGCCTGCGACAGCGCCTCTTCGTCCACTGTCACCACGCGCGAAACATGCTGCGCCACCTCGGCGAACGGCACCCGGCCCGGCTGCCCGACCGCGATCCCGTCGGCCATCGTCGACATCCGCTCGACGCGAACCGGATGGCCCGCCGCCAGCGAGTCCGGCCACGCGGCCGCTTCCGCCGCCTGGACCCCGACAACGCGCACGCTCGGCGTCAGCTGACGCAGCGCGACCGCGACTCCGGCCAAGAGCCCACCGCCGCCGGTGGGGACGAGCACCGTGCCGACCTCGGGCAGTTGCTCCATGATCTCCCGGCCGACGGTGGCCTGACCGGCCACGATATCGGGATGGTCGAACGGGTGGATCAGCGTCGCCCCGGTACGCTCGGCGAACTCCAATGCGGCGTCCAATGATTCGTCGATGGTCTCGCCGACTTGGCGCACCTGCGCGCCGTACGCCTTGGTCGCCATCAGTTTCGGCAGCGAGGCCCCGACCGGCATGAACACCGTGGACGCGATACCGAGCGAGGCTGCCGCCCACGCGACGCCCTGCGCATGGTTTCCGGCGCTCGCGGCCACGACGCCGCGCTCCCGCTCCTCCTGCGGCAGATTAGCGATCCGGTTGTACGCTCCGCGCGGCTTGAACGATCCGGTGCGCTGCAAATTCTCGCACTTCAGCCACACCTCGGCGCCCACGCGCTCGGACAGCACCCGCGACGCCACCAGCGGCGTGCGCCGGATCACCGGCGCGAGCAGCCGCTCCGCCGCGTCGATCCGGGACATGTCGACCGACTCCATACCGCCATGCTGCCACTCGGGCACGCCGGATCAGGCGGCTCTGGCGAGGTTGTGGGCCAGCGCGCCCAGCCGGGCCAGGCGGGCGTCACCGAGCGGGGTGATCCTGCTGCCGAGGCGATTGGTGACGAAGCCGAGCGACATCCCGGTCGCCGGGTCGGCGAAACCGCCGGAGCCGCCAAGGCCGAAATGGCCGAAAGCCGAAATCGGTTCGGCCTTGGACGGCTTCATCGGCACGCCGTGGTAACCGAGGGCCCAGGGGATGCGGAAGGCCAGTACGTAGTCGGGGGTGAACACCTGCCGCCGGGTCATCCGCTCGATGGTGTCGGGGCGCAGCAGCTGGTATCCGTCCAGGTGCCCGCCGTTGGCGAGCGCCCCGTACACGCGCGCCAGCGCGCGGGCGGAGAAGACGCCGTTGAGGCCCGGCATCACCGAATCGTGCAGGCGCGGGTCGGCCACCAACTCGGCGAATCCGACCGGTGTGGTGTCGGCGGCGGCCGCGAAACGGGTGCGGGCGAGCATTCGGGCGCCGCGCTCCCAGCTCATGCCCGCGACCGTCAGGCGCGGGAAATTCGTGGCTACGCGCCCGCGCTCGGCCGTGGGCACCCGGAACCACAGCTCGTCGGCCGCCAGCGGTCGCGCGATCTCGCTGCGCAGCACCTCGGTGAATTCCGCTCCGGTCACCCGGCGCACCAGCTCCGCGGCCAGGTGCCCGTAGCTGATGCCGTGATAGCCGCTGGTCACCTTGTGCCGCGGATCGGGAGCGGCGGCCGCGAGCGCCGCGGTGACCGCGGCGTCGTCGAAGAATCGCTCGACCGGCCCCGGCAGCAGTCCGCGCAGCCGGTGCAGCCCGGCCCGGTGGGTCAGCATCTCCCGCACGCTGATGCGATCCTTGCCGGCCACCGCGAACTCGGGCCAGTACGTCGCGAGCGGTTCGTCGTAATCGATCAGGCCGCGTTCGACCAGCCGGTGCACCACCGTGCTGGCAATGCCCTTGCCGGTCGAATACGCCATCGCGACCGTGTCGTGCACCCAGGGGACGCCTGGATGCGCGTATCCGGCCCAGACGTCGACCACCCGTTCGCCGTGCAGGTAGATCGCCAGCGCGCCGCCGCCGTCGGACGGCCGCCGGAAGAGCCGGTCGAACTCCTGTGTTCGATTTCCAGCGCCTGCGGCGCTGGGTGTTCGCGGCCCCTCTATGGCTCGCGTCCGAGTGGCCGCCGCTTGCTCCTTCGTCGCGGACGCGGCGGCCACTCGGACGCGAGCCGGGCCGCGAACGGCGCATGCTCGGTCTCGCTTCGCTCGAAACCGGTGGTTGGGCCTGTGTGGTGGCGTGCGGCCGTCGCCTTGCCACTTGGGCTTGCGCCTGCCGTGATGGTGCCACCGCTAGGCCGCCGAGCCGCGGGGGCAGGAGGGGTCGGAGGGGTCGCGGAGACGCGGGGCCGTAGGGCGGTGTCGCGGGGGCGCAGGGCGCGCATGGCCGTGATGTCGTGGGGCCGCAGGGTCGTAGGGCGCGTGGGGCCGCAGGGTCGTAGGGCGCGTGGGGTCGTAGGGCCGTGGGGCCGTGGGGCCGTGGGGCCGTGGGGCCGTGGGGCCGTGGGGCCGCAGGGTCGTAGGGCGCGTGGGGTCGTAGGGCCGTGGGGCCGTGGGGCCGTGGGGCCGCAGGGTCGTAGGGCGCGTGGGGTCGTAGGGCCGTAGGGCCGTGGGGCCGTGGGGCCGCAGGGTCGTAAGGGTGCGCGGTGCCGTCTGTCGCGGGGGCGTGGGGCCGTGGTGTCGTGAGGTCGCAGGGTCGTAGGGTGCGTAGGTCGCAGGATCGCAGGGTCGCGGGGGCATAGGGCCGCAGGGCGTAAGGCCGTGGTGTCGCGAGGCCGCAGGGCGCGTAGGGCGCGGGGCCGTGCATCATCATCGGGGCCGCAGGGTCGCGGGCTTGTACCTTCATCGTCGGGGACGCATCTTGGGCGGGATTCCGATCGAATGCCGTGTGAGACGTCGTCGGGTGCGGCTGAACGGCGGTCACTGCTGGGCGCGAGCCGGGCCCGCGCAGCACCGCGGCTACGCAGGTGCGCACCGGGGTCGGCGACCTCGTGGACGGCGTGACGGCGGTGACGTTGATCGTTCGATCGCTGCTGACGCTGAATCTCCGCGAGTCCGGCGGGGGAGTGCTCGCCGCACCGGACCCGAGCCGGACACCGGCTGGCTGCGATCGTTCGGTGCCTGAGCGGTCAGGCGGCTACGGCGGTGGCGAGCTTGCGCAACTCGGCATCGGGGTCGGCCACGTCGACCACGAGGCGTGTGACATCGGCGCCCGCCAGGTCGATACGGATGGCGTGCCCGTCGAAGCGCGTGTCCCAGAATTCCTTGCGGCCTTTGCCGCGGAACGTTCCGGCCGCGATGACACCGGGGAAGAAGGTTCCGGGCGCGCGCACCCACGGCGGGCGTCGGTCGACTCCGGCCATGCCGAGCGCGGTGATGTCGGACAGATCGAAGGTGAGTTGATCACGCAGCGCGAGCAGTTGATGCGTACCGCGCACGTGCACCGTCACCGTTGTTCCGGTGACTTCGAATTCCACCATCACGCACCTCACTTCACCGAGAACTACTACAGCGTCAACGATGCAGAACGGTCCTGGTCAAAGCCTGTGCCGTTCCTATGAGTTCTCTCAGTTTCGGCCCATAGCGTTACAGGGATATGCGCATCTATCCATGTGACACGCCAAAGCGCCGTAGCGAGAGGCTCGAATGCCGACTCGCAAGACGGCCTCGAGGACGAAGGCGAGGCAGCCGGGTGGTTACCGATTGCGCCTGCGCGCCGGGATGCGCTCGGCTGCCTCGGGGCCGGGATATCGCGGACGATCAGGGTGTGGCAGGTTTCGTGACGTATGCGTGCTCGGCGATGTCGAGTACCCCCGCCAGCCACGGTGTATAAGCCGCCGGATTGTCGGCCAGCGCGTCACGTAAGGCGTCCGGCTGGATCCAGGCATAGTCGGCGACTTCGGCCGGATCGGGACGAGGCGTCCCGTTGTCCAGCCGACCGATCATCACATGATCCCATTCGGACTCGACTCGGCCGGTGCGCGAGTCCGCCGCGTGGTAGCGGTAGATCCCCGCTTCGGTGAGCGCGGTGGACAAACCCATTTCCTCGCTCAGCCGCACCGCGCCTGCGCTGGTGACCGGTTCGCCGGGGGCGGGATGGCCGCAGCAGGTGTTGGCCCACAGCGACGGAAATCTGGTCTTCACCGCCGCACGCTGCTGCAACAGCACCCGGCCCGCCGAGTCGAACAACAACACCGAGAACGCGCGGTGCAGTCGTCCCGGGGCCAGGTGCGCCTCGGCGACCGAGCACGCGCCGACCGCGCGGCCCGCGTCGTCGACGAGTTCGACGGGCAGGGCCTCGCGGTCGGTCGGCTGGGCGAGGGTGTCGGTCACCTGCTCACCTTATCGGCGGCGATGAGCAGGTAGTGGAAGCTGCCCTCCCGGTACGCGGTCAGGAACGGCTTCTCGACACCGGTGGCGAGCTCGGATTTCGTGCGCAACTCCCAGTAGGGGATGGTCGCCGCGGTGAGCTCGGTCACGGCGATCGGCACCAAGTCGTTCTCCGCCATGGCGCGGAAGTACTCGCTGCGCGGATGGATCATGCAGCCGTAGTGCGCATCGATCCAGCTGACCGAAGACGAACGGCCGCCGGTGACGTCGTTGGAGCAGCCGGTGACGCACACGTAGCGGCCGCCCGGCTCCAGCAGGCGGGAGAACTCGCGGAACAGGTCGAACAGGTCCACGTACATGGTGGTCTCGTTGGTCCAGATGCCGCGCATGGAACCGGTCTCGAATCCGGTGTCCAGCATGTTGCGGAAGTGGAACTTCACCTTGTCCGCGACGCCGCGACGGGCGGCCTGGTCGTTGGCGAAGCCGACCTGGTATTCGGAGATGGTCACGCCCTCGACCTGGCAGCCGAAGCGCTGGTTGGCCATGAAGCTGGTGCCGCCGCGCCCGGAGCCGCCGTCCATCAGCCGGTCACCGGGGCGGACGTCGCCGAGGTGGTCGAGCAGGAAGTCCGCCTGCGCGGTTTCCAAGCGGTGCAGTTCGGTGACGATCCGTTCCTCGCGGGTGTCCTCCGGGCCGGTCAGCACGGACAGGTCCGGATCGCCGATGCCGTAGTGATGGTGATAGAGCCCGTCGACCTCACCGAGTTTGGTGTTGACCCGGTCGTCGTTCGGGTTGTTGTTCCAGTACGCGGCGACGGATTTCTGGTAGCTGGTACGCAGAACGGTCCCGGTCTCCGGGTTGAGCATGGTCATGCGCGATCATCCTCTCTCGGTGCGGTACTGCATCTCTTGCTTCAGTGCGAATCTCGATAGCGTTTGCTGTCGGCGTGCCAGGCGCGGTTGCCGCCCATCCAGGCCCACAGGCCCGCGAGGAAGCGGCGTAATTCCGGCGATCCGGCGGCGGCCAGGGGCGCCGCCTCGCGTTCGAACCGGTGCACCAGTTCGTCGTGCACCTCGGCGGTGCGCAGCACGGCCTCGCGGCGCGAGCAGCGCTCCTCGGCGGCGAGGACCGTGGGCAGGTTGAACTCCCTGCCGTTGGATCGGTCCTCGCGCGCCATCGAATACAGGTCGTTGACCATCTGGCTGGCCAGGGCCGCCGTGGTGACCACGCGGCGTACCGCTGGCTCGGTGTACTCCGCGGCCTGCAACTCGTAGCCGCCGAGCACGTCGGTCGGGGCCATACAGGGCAGGAAGCTGTGTGGTTGCCGGTTGGTCAGGTACTCCCAGACCGGCGGCATCCGCCCCGCCGCCCGCCAGCCCGCTTCGGCGCCGAGTGCGATGAACCAGCCCGCGATCTCGGTGCGCAACCGGGCCAGTTGCGCGGGGCGGGCGTAGCGGGACAGGTGGTCGAAGGAGGTGCGGAACGCGCGCAGGATCGGGTCGGCCTCCAGAGCCGCCTCGAGCTGGGCGGCGTACCGCGCGGGCAGGTGCACCGGGTCCATGGCGGCCGCGGCCAGTTCGAGCCGGGGCCCCAACTCGGCCTCGGCGCTGGACGCGGTGCCGTCCGGGGCCCGGTCGTCGGCATCCTCCTCGCAGTAGTAGTCGTCCACGGACCACTCCGAGACCGCGCACTTCGCCGCCGCCAGCAGCTTGTCCGCGTTGTCGCAGTCCGGGTGGGCGAGCATGATCAACCGGCCGAAGTCGGCATCGCGCAGCTCGTCCAGCCGCCCTTCGTACAATCCGATGTCCCTGGCCCACTCCACGATTCCGGTATTGACCGCCTCGGCGAGCACCGGATCGTCGCGCAGCGGCGGCGGGCAGTACAACGGCGGGATCGGATCGGGTCTATCGCGGTGCACCGTGGCGGTGCCCGGTCCGGTCGGCCCGCGTGGGATTCGCGCCGAATGGCCGGCGGTATCGGCTTCGGTGCGTCCGGTTCGGGGCACGGGCAGGGTGGGCGCTGCGAAGCCGTGTGCTCCGAGGAGCGCCGATGCCGTGCCGAGCCCGGTCGGCCCGGTGGGTATGCGTGGCGCCGTCGGTAACCGCAGTCGCCCCGCCGCGGCGATCGATTCCGGCACGTCGGGGGCCGCCGCTGCCCCTGTGCCGCCGGTGGCGGTCGGCGCAGCGCTGGTGTGGGCAGCGGTCGGGAAGGTGTTTGCCGCCCCGCCGCGAAGCGGGAGCAGCAGGGCGGCGGCTCCCCGGCCGGATGGGCCGAGCAGGCGGCGAGGCGACGCGCCCGTCGGTTCGGCCGGGGGCGGAGTATCCGGCGTGCCGGATGCGTCCGCCGCGAACAGTTCGGCGGGAGCGCTCGACTGGGTGTTGGTGAGCAGCGCGACGACGGTGGCGGCGACCTCGTTGGTGGCCTGCGCCGCCGCGGCGCGGGAGAGCACCGACATGCTCATCACTCCCCGGTCAGTCCGCTTGCCGGGCGACCAGGACGTTGTCGAGCACGCCGAGGGCGTCCGGCACCAGCACCGCCGCCGAGTAATAGCAGCTGACCAGGTAGGAGATGATCGACTGGTCGTCGATGCCCTTGAAGCGCACGTTCAGGCTCGGCTCGTACTCGTCCGGAATGCCGGTCTGGTGCAGGCCGATCACGCCCTGGTCCTTCTCGCCGGTGCGCATGGCCAGGATCGAGGTGGTCTGGGTGTCGCTTATCGGGATCTTGCCGCACGGGAAGATCGGCACGCCGCGCCAGGCGGGAACCCGGTGGCCGTCGACCTCGACCGGATCCGGGTAGAGCCCGCGCTTGCTGCACTCGCGCCCGAACGCGGCGATCGCCTTCGGATGGGCGAGAAAGAGTTTCGTGCTGCGGCGCATGCTGAGCAGTTCGTCCAGATCGTCCGGGGTCGGCGCGCCGGATTCGGTGTAGATGCGCTGTTTCAGATCGCAGTTGTGCAGCAGACCGAAATCGGGGTTGTTGACCAGGTCGTATTCCCGCCGTTCGTAGAGCGCCTCGATGGTCAGGCGCAACTGCTGCTCGACCTGGTTCATCGGGTCGTTGAACAGGTCGGCGACCCGGGTGTGCACGCGCAGCACGCTCTGCGCCAGGCTGAGCTCGTATTGCCGGGGGGAGGCGTCGTAGTCGACGAACGTGCCTTCCAGCAGCGGCTCGCCGGAGTGGCCGGAGGAGACCTCGATGTCGGCCTCGCCTTTGGTGTTCTGGCGGTGACTCGGCGCGGAGGCGACGCGGGAAAGTTGCTCGCGCAGTGCGGGGGCGCTGTCGACGAACTCGGTCAGCGATTGCCGCGGCAGGACCAGCAGTGTCGTCCTGGTGACCGTCTTGACGGTCACCGGCCAGATCGCCGAGGGCTCGGTGAGGATGGTGTCGCCGAAGTAGTCGCCACCGCCCAGCATGCCGAGCTTGGTCTGCTCGCCGTACTCACCCGAACCGATCTTGCTCAATTTGCCGTGCACGATCAGCAGGATCTGATCCATCGGATTGCCGAATTCCGCTATTACAGTGCCCGGTTCGAGATCGCGCTGCTCGAATCGCTCGGCGAGGCCGGTCAGCACTTCCTCGTCGTCGAAGCCGCGCAACGCGGGAAGTTCCTGCAATTCCAGGGGGATGACCCGGGCGGTGCCGCCGTCGACGACGAATTCCACCTCGCCGTTGCCCACGGTGTGGGTCAGGCGGCGGTTCACTCGATAGACACCGCCGTCGACCTGGGTCCACGGCAGCGCGCGGGTGAGCCAGCGCGAGCTGATGCCCTGCATCTGCGGTTCGGATTTGGTGGTGTGCGCGAGCAGTCCGGCCGTGCTGGTACTCAGGCTCTTGCGCGCGTTGTTTTCCGTTTGGACTGGCATTTCAATGGTCATGCGTGGTCCTCACCTCGAGACGGCCACCGAGAGACGGTGCCGGGTTTGGGGCATGGGGATTCGGAAGTCGTCGATAGATCAGAGTCGCTGGGTGTTCACATCAAACAGCAGCGGGGCATACCCGCGGAGAGCTCATCGAACGAAAATGCCTACGCGCCAGGGCGTTACGACGTGATCGATGGTAGACGCCGAAAGCGGATGCGCACAGGGAAATTTCGAAGTTCGGCACACGATCGGATGGATGGTCACGACACGCGATCGATTGCGATAACGGTGAGTGGCGTCCGCAGCGGCCCTTCCGAATTGCGTTGCGCTCGCCAGATATTAGCTGGCACCAGACAATTCTGTTGTCGTCGACCGATCGGCCCTGATGCGATCGCGATCCGGCCGACGCCAGCGGCGGGTGTCCGCGACCACGCCGCCGCGACAGCTCGTAGGCGCGATCGCCGCCGCGCCGCCCAGCGGTCCGCACCGCGAGCCGGGCGCTTGGCACGTACGCGCAGTCCGCGGTGACGCGCCGAGCGCCTTCGCGGCGTCCGACCGGGTGCGGTTCGCGCGGCGACCCGCGAGGTGGGATAACGCGCCGACGACACCCGTACTATCCGTGCGGAGTGCCCGAGAAGTTCTCGGGTGAGTGAACGAACGTCCTGTACGAGCCGACCGCGGCAACCTGGCATGTGACGTGTCACAGCGGACACATAATGGACAGGTGGTATGCGAAGCTCGTCTGAACACCTCGCAGTGTGTGATGCGGGTCACGTTCTACGGTA
>NZ_BAFS01000113.1 GCF_000308415.1 Nocardia asiatica NBRC 100129
GGCGCACTGCGCGCCGGGCGGAGACCGGAAGGAACAAGTAGCCGTTCGCCGCGACCGATGACTCGCACTCGGCGACAGCTCGGATCCGCAGCAGTCCCTGGCTGGGCTCGATCAATACCGGTTGCCCAGCAACCCATCCCAAGCGTTTGATCACCGACCGGTCACCCAACCGGCCTGCGGGATCGATCGTTGTCGTCGCACAGGTGAATTCGCCCATCGGTGGCACAGGCAACTCGACAGGAAAGGCAAACGGAATCCCCAACCGTCGAACCTCCCGAGAACTCGATGATGATGCCTTTACAACACCACCAGCAGGCTCGAACTGCGCACTGATTTCTCTATCGGCGCTCGCAGCACCCGACGGGAAACCGTGCACCGAAGACATCGGCTCAGTTTTCGGGACGCCCCAGCCTGCCGGTACTCGCCGAGGGGACCATTCTTCAGACCTTGTGCTCACGCTTCGATTCCTCACTCGCGACAGTCCGGGCGGCGGCCGTTTCGTCGCCTGCGACAGCTTCGACAACCGCTATCCGAGCAGGAGCCACGCTTCCCAGCGCCCAACGCGCTTGCCAGTGTCATGACGAGAACCGTCCGGCCTCGAAGACGAAATCTGCCCGACCTCAACTGATTCGGCACTCCGCCCGCTACAAGCCTCCAAGACGAGCACTCAGAGCGTCAAGACCAAAGAGCTACCCACCTTGTACACATTTTCGGAGAAATATACCCACACTGGGCACCCTTTCAGCCTCACCAGCCGAAAAGGTACCCGCAGTGGGTGACTTTGTCGGCTGCTGCGAATAACGCCGCCACGCAGGCGCCAACAACACCCGTGGGCCGCCGAAGCGGCGGGGGAGTGATACCGCCGATACAACACCGTTCGGGTCAGGCCTCTCCCACCTCCGGGCGCTGACCGCGGGCTCGAACACGGGCACCGCGCTGGGGGGAGTGCAGCCGCATCTGCTGCCGCTGGCCGACCGGGTGCACGCACGCACGACGGCCGCCGAACTGGCCAGCCACGACGTGACCTTACTCGGCCTGCCGCACGGCCAGCCCGCGGCCATCGCCGCCGAGTTGCCCGAATCCAC
>NZ_BAFS01000112.1 GCF_000308415.1 Nocardia asiatica NBRC 100129
TGGCGGTGCAGGACTTGGTGCACGAGGCGCAGCGCGAGCGCGGCCTGACCAACGGCCTGCTCGGCGGCGACGGGCGATTGCTCCAGCCCGTCGCCGATCAGCGCGGCGCGGTCGACCGGGCGCTGCGTGAGCTGCGGCGTGCAATGGCGGACAACCCGCCCGGCGCGGACCGGGTGCGCGCGGCCGCCCGGCCGCTGACCGACCTCGGCGCGACCCGCGCCCGAATAGATGAGCGGCGAACAGCCAGGCAGGCGGCCTTCCAGTACTACACCGACGCCATCGACGCGCTGAATCACCTGTCTCTCGGTCTCGACCAGGCCGCCGATCCGGTGGTCCGGCACGGTCTGCAAGCGTTGTACGCGCTGGGCGAAGCCAAGGAACAGACGGCGCGCGAACGCGGCTTCCTGAACGGCGTCTTCGCCGCCGACGCTTTCGGGCCCGGGGAGTACGTGCAGTTCCTCGACATCCGAGCGGCCAAGCTGGCCGGTCTGGCCGCGTTCGCCCGCGACGCCACCGCGGCCCAGCAGGCGCGGATGGACGCCGTGCTGGACAGCGACAGCGCGGTCCGGGCCGCGGAATCGGAGAACATCGCGATCGCATCGAGCGCCGGACCGCTGGTGCGGCCGGTCGACCCGATCACCTGGTGGGCCAGGATGACGGCGGTCATCGACGAGCAGCGCACCGTGCAGCAGGCGGTCGGCGCCGACATCGGCTCGCGCGCGGAGGTATCGCGCCGCAACGCCGCCTTGATCCTGGGCGCGTTCGTGCTCGCCGCGCTGGCGGCGGTCGCGGTGGAAGTGGCGCTGGTGGTCTCCGCGGTGCGCGCGATCGTCCGGCCGCTGGCCACGCTGGCCGCGGACGCCGACGACGTATCGAGCAGGCGGCTACCCGACGTGATCGCGGCCTGGCGCACCGGCGACGACACCCGCCCGCCGGACCCGCCCGCCCCGGTGCGGACACCGGCGGGCGCGAGCGTCGAGATCGCCGCGGTGGCACGAGCTCTGGACCGGGTGCAGTCCACCGCGTTCGACCTCGCGTCGGAGCAGGCGCTGGTGCGCCGCAACACCACCGAGTCGATGGTCAGCCTGGCCCGGCGCAGCCAGAACCTCGTGCGCCGCCAGCTCGGCCTGATCAGCGAATTCGAGCGGGAGGAGCTCGACCCCAAGGCGCTGTCGAACCTGTTCGAACTCGATCATCTCGCCACTCGTATGCGTCGCAACGCCGAGAGCCTGCTCGTGCTGGTCGGCGAGGCCAGTCCGCGCCGCTGGGCCGAACCGATCCCGCTGAGCGACGTGATCCGCGCGGGCCTGTCCGAGGTCGATGATTACCGCAGGGTGGTGCTGCGCCGGATGGACGATGTGCTCGTCACGGGCGCGGCGGCCACCGAGCTGGCACACATGCTCGCGGAGCTGATCGAGAACGGACTCGCCTTCTCACCACCGGATCTCGAGGTCGAGATCTACGGGCGCGCCGGGCCGAACGGGTACCTGCTCGCGGTGGTCGACCACGGCGTCGGCATGCCCGCCGACCACTTGGCCCAGGCCAACGCGCGACTGCGCGGCGAACAGGATTTCGTCGTCGCGCCGACCCGCCATCTCGGCCACTACGTCGTCGGCAGGCTCGCCGAGCGGCTCGGCATCGGCGTCGAGCTGAGCGTCTCGCCGGTGAGCGGCATCGTCGCGCGTCTGACGCTGCCGTCGAGCATGCTCGAAACCGGACAGGAACAGCGCGACGACCCGAGCGGGTCCGCGCCACACGCCGCTGCGCTCCCGAACGGCTCGAGTTCGCCGCGGCCACGCCCGTCTGCTGCCGCTACCGAAGCACCCGCCGCTCGATCCGGGAACGCGGGGTCGTCGGCCTACACCCAACTCGTCTTCCCGCGCACCGAGCCGACGGCTGCGCCGAGCGTCACCGCCCTCGACGCTCGCAGCGCGGCAGCGGATTCGGAACCCGCGATGCGGCACACCGAGAACGGCTTGGTCAAACGCAACAAGAAGGCCCGCGCGGCCGCTACCGGTCCACGTCCGGCCCCGGTGCCGCGATCGGAGCCCGCACCCGCGGTCGAGCGCTCACCCGAGGAGATCCGCGGCATGCTGTCCGCCTTCCGGTCGGGTTACCAGCGTGGCGCGCCCGGACGGCACGCCGCCGCCCCGCAGGACGACCTCGTCCGCGCCGCCGACACGGCGCACGAATTCCAGCCCGCCGCGACCATGGCAGAGGAGATCCGGTGACCACCCACATATCGAGCGCCGACCCGCACACCTTCAATTGGATGCTGGCCAACTTCGTCCGCGAGACCGACGGTGTACGCGAGACGGTCGCGGTCTCCTCGGACGGCTTGCTCATCGCCATGTCCGACGGCCTGGACCGCACCTCCGCCGACCGGCTCGCCGCCATGGTGTCCGGGCTGGTCGGGCTCGCCCGAAGCGCCTCGCGCAGTTACTCCTTCGACGGTCTGAAGCTGATCATGATCGAGATGAAGCGCGGCTTCCTGCTCGTCTCGGCCATGGGCGACGGCAGCTGTCTCGGCGTGATCGCCGACAGCGGTTGTGACGTCGGCCTGGTCGGGTACGAGATGGCGATCCTCGCCGAGCGCGCCGGCGCGCTGCTGGATCCCGCGCTCATCGCGGAACTGCGCGAGACGCTGCGGCGATGAGACGCGAATCCGCCGCCGACGATCGATTCGTGCGGCCCTTCGTGGTCACCGCCGGACGCACCACGCCACTGCTGGACGGGCTGCGCATCGAGACGCTGGTGCGGGCCGAGCCGGCCGCACTTTCCGCACCGCTGCGCTTCGAGCAGCGCACCCTGGTCCGGCTGTGCCAGCAGCCGCACTCCATCGCAGAAATCGGCACCGCGCTGCGGGTTCCGATCGGGGTGGCCAAGGTCGTGGTCAGCGATCTGGCCGCCACCGGACACGTCACCGTGCGCGCCGCCGACCAGCTCACCGCCGCTGCCATCGAAAGGATCAGGGACCTTGTCCGGGCACTCTGACATGCGAACGCCGACCATGCCGTCCTCGGTGAAAATCGTGATCAGCGGCGGGTTCGGCGTCGGGAAGACGACGTTCATCGGAGCCATCTCCGAAATCGAGCCGCTGGTGACCGAGGCGGCGATGACCGAAATGGCCGTCGGCGTGGACGACCCCGGACACCGTGCGGACAAGACGCGGACCACGGTGGCCCTCGACTTCGGCCGCATCACCCTGGACCGGTCGCTGATCCTGTACCTGTTCGGCACGCCGGGCCAGGACCGCTTCGTCTTCCTGTGGGACGACCTGGTCGACGGTGCGCTCGGTGCGGTGATCGTGGTGGACACCAGCCGCGTCGACGACTGCTTCCCGGTGCTGGACTACTTCGAGGAACACGGCACGCCCTTCGTCGTGGCGGTCAACCGCTTCGACGGCAGCACGCACTTCGACCTCGGCGAGGTCCGCGAGGCGCTGGAGTTGGAGGATTGGATCCCGGTTCTGGAATGCGATGCCCGGTCTCGCGATTCGGTCAAAGAGGTGCTGGTTTCGCTGCTGGAACAAGTACTGCTGCACCGCGCGGATCAGCTCACCGCGTAAGACATGGGCTGAGCGCCATACTCTCGGGGCCGTGGGTCCGAGATCTCCGGCCGGTGCCACATAGTCGCCGGACAAGGGGGCACGCTCACCCCGCGTGGCACCCGTCGAGAATCCGAACGTCTTCGCCGATGAATTCGCCGCGCGTCCGGCGTCTGTACTGTTGCCCCACCCCGAACGACGACAAGGAGCAACATCATGAGCAACGGCGCGGACTTCGCCCTCACCCACATCGGCGTCCTGGTCGGTGACCAGGACAAGGCCCTGGAGTTCTACCGTGACGTGATCGGACTCGAGGTCCGCGCCGACCTGCCTTTCGCGGGCGGGCGCTGGGTGACCGTCGGCCCGGCGAAGCAGCCGGGCATCGAGTTCATCCTGGAGACCCCGGAGATGGTGCCGGACGAGGCCGCCGGAGCGGCGGCGCGGGCGCGCTTGGCGAGCGGCGCGCAGGGCACGCTGATCTTCACCACCGACGCCGTGGACGCGACCTTCGCCCGGCTGCGCGACGCCGGGGTCGAGGTGACGCAGGAGCCGATCTCGCAGCCGTACGGGGTCCGCGACTGCGGGTTCCGCGACCCGTGGGGCAACCACCTGCGCTTCTCCGAACTGCCGGGCTGAGCCCTCCCAGGGCCGGTGTGGGCCGCGTCGCATACCCCCGCGCGCCGGCGGGCAATACTGTCTGATCATGGGCGAAACGATGAGTGAGACCCAGCAGGACGCGATCCGGCCGCTGCGCGACGACATCCGGTTCCTCGGTGGCGTGCTCGGCGACACGATCCGCGACCACGAGGGGCCGGAGGTCTTCGACCTCATCGAGCGGGTGCGCATCGAGGCGTTCCGAGTGCGCCGCGAGGAGGTCGAGCGCAGCGCCGTCGCCGAGATGCTGGACGGTGTGGACATCGCGGTGGCCCTTCCGCTCATCCGCGCGTTCAGCTATTTCGTGCTGCTGGCCAATCTCGCCGAGGACATCCAACGCGATCGTCGCCGCGCCGCGCACGAGGCGGCGGGCGAACCGCCTCAGGAGTCGTCGCTCGCGGCCACCTACCGCAAGCTGGACGCGGCGGCGCTCGACGGGGCGCGGGTGGCCGACCTGCTGGCCGACGCGCTGGTGTCGCCGGTGATCACCGCGCACCCGACGGAGACGCGCCGCCGCACCGTCTTCGACGTGCAGGCCCGGATCACCGAGCTGATGCGCCTGCGCCAGCGTTACGCCGAGAGCGAGCGCGAGCGGGCCGATCTGGAGTTGCGCATCCGTCGTCAGGTGCTGAGCCTGTGGCGCACGGCGCTGATCCGATTGGCCCGCTTGCGCATCCAGGACGAGATCTCGGTGGGCTTGCGCTATTACGACCTCACGCTGTTCGACGTGATCCCGGCGATCAACGCCGAAGTGCGCGCCGCGCTGCGCTCACGCTGGCCGGGTGTCGAGTTGCTGCCGCGCCCGATCCTGCGTCCCGGCTCGTGGATCGGCGGCGACCGCGACGGAAACCCCTATGTCAGCGCCGATGTCGTGCGCCAGGCCGCTTATCGCGCGGCCGGTCTGGCTTTCGAGCGTTACCTGCGTGAACTGGTGGAGCTGGAGAAGACGCTGTCGCTGTCGGCCCGTCTGGTCACGGTGACGCCCGAGGTCGCGGCCCTGGCCGAGACCGGGTACCCCGATCCGGCCGCGCATGCCGACGAGCCCTATCGCCGCGCGCTGCACCATGTTCGAGCCCGGCTGACCGCCACCGCGCTGTCGGCCCTCGGCGAGGTCCCGCCGAACGGCCTGGACACCGGGGCGCGGCCGTATCCGTCCCCGCAGGCGGTGCTGGACGACCTGGACGCGGTCGACGCCTCCCTGCGGCGCAGCGGTGACGGCCTGCTCGCCGACGATCGCCTCGCCGCGTTGCGCCACGCCGTGGAGACGTTCGGCTTCCACCTGCAAGCTCTGGACCTGCGGCAGAACTCCGAGGTGCACGAGCAGGTGGTCGCCGAGCTGCTGGCCTGGGCCGGGGTGCATCCGGACTACGCGAGCCTGCCGGAGGCGCGCCGAGTGGAACTGCTCGCCGCCGAACTGCGCACGCGGCGCCCGCTGCTCGGCCCGCACGCACGGCTGAGCGAACTCGCGGCCAAGGAACTCGGCATCGTCCGCGCCGCACGGGAAGTGGTGGACACGCTCGGCGCGCAGGCGGTGCCGAACTACGTCATCAGCATGTGCACGTCGGTGAGCGACCTGCTCGAGGCCGCCCTGCTGCTGAAGGAGGGCGGGCTGCTCGATCCGGGCGAGCCGGACGGGCCGCCGAGCTGCCCGGTGGGCATCGTCCCGCTGTTCGAGACCATCGAGGATCTGGGCGCCGGAGCGGCGACGCTGTCGGCGGCGCTGGAGGTGCAGGTCTACCGCGAGCTGGTGGCCGCGCAGGGGATGCGCCAAGAGGTGATGCTCGGCTACTCCGACTCCAACAAGGACGGCGGGTACCTGGCCGCGAACTGGGCGCTGTACCGGGCGGAGCTGGATCTGATCGAGGTCGCCCGCAAGACCGGCATCCGGCTGCGGCTGTTCCACGGCCGGGGCGGCACGGTGGGCCGCGGCGGTGGCCGTAGTTACGACGCGATCCTCGCGCAACCCGCGGGTGCGGTGCGCGGTTCGCTGCGGCTCACCGAGCAGGGCGAGGTGATCGCCGCCAAATACGCCGAACCCGGTGCGGCGCATCGCAACCTGGAGTCGCTGATCGCGGGCATGCTCGAGTCGACCCTGCTGGACGTGGAGGGCCTGGGCGCCGACGCCGAGCCGTCCTACGGGATCATGGACGACCTGGCGGCCCGCGCTCGCGCGGCGTACGCGCGACTGGTGCACGAGACCCCGGGATTCGTCGAGTACTTCCGCCAGTCCACGCCCGTCGCCGAGGTCGGCGATCTGAACATCGGCAGCAGGCCCGCCTCCCGCAAGCCGACGAATTCGGTCGCAGACCTGCGCGCCATCCCGTGGGTGATGTCCTGGAGCCAGGCCCGGGTGATGCTGCCCGGCTGGTACGGCACCGGCACCGCGCTGGAGGAATGGATCGGCGGCGACCCGCGGCGGCTGGCCACCCTGGCCGACCTGTACCGCCGCTGGCCGTTCTTCCGCACGGTGCTGTCCAACCTGGCGCAGGTGATGGCCAAGAGCGATCTGGACATCGCGGCACGCTATGCCGAACTCGTGGACGACGCGGCGCTGCGCGAGCAGATCTTCGGCATGATCCGGGACGAACACGCCCGGACCGTTCGCATGCACGCCGCCGTCACCGGCAACGATCACCTGCTGGCCGACAACCCCTCGCTGGCGGAGTCCATCCACAACCGGTTCCCCTACCTGGAGCCGCTCAACCAGATGCAAGTGGAGCTGCTGCGCCGCCTGCGCGCCGGGGACGACTCCGAATTGGTGAAACGCGGCATCCTGCTGACCATGAACGGCTTGGCCACCGCGTTGCGAAACTCGGGCTGAGCGGCCGAGCCGGTTCCGGGAGGAAGGAGCGTCGTGTCGATCGACGAAGCAGCCGTAGCGGCGCTCGCGGACCGCCGGATCGGTCCCGAACACAAGGGCATGCCACCCAGCTCCTGGGGCCGCACCGTGCGGGAATTCCTGCGCACCGCACCGACACTCGACCAGTTGCAGACGCCGGTGCTCACCGTGG
>NZ_BAFS01000111.1 GCF_000308415.1 Nocardia asiatica NBRC 100129
GGGCACATCCTGTTCGCGCACGGCAACGCGGGCAACATCGGCGACCGGGTGCCGATCTACGCGTTGCTCACCGAGGCCGGGTTCGACGTGCTGGCTTTCGACTACCGCGGGTACGGGCGCAGCACCGGAAAACCCACCGAGCGCGGCACTTACCTCGACGCCCGTGCCGCGCGCGCCGCCTTGCTGGCACAGCCCGGTGTCGACCCGGCCCGGGTGCTGTACCTGGGCAAGTCACTCGGCGGCGGCATCGTCCTCGAGCTGGCGGAGCGGTATCCGCCGGCCGGAGTGATGCTGATGTCCACCTTCACGGGGCTTCGTGACGCCGCTCGCTCGGTGTATCCGTTCCTGCCCGCGCCGCTGGTCCCGAACGCCTATCCGAACGAACGCCGCATCCGCGCCCTGCGCGCCCCGGTCCTGATCATGCACGGCGACCAGGACGAACTGCTGCCCCTGCGGCACGCGCAACGGCTCTACGCCGCGGCGCGGGAGCCGAAACGGCTCGTCGTCTTTCCCGGCGCCGGGCACAACGACCTGATCGTCGTGGGCGGTTCGGCCTGGTACGACCTCGTGCGCGAGTGGGCGGGCGCGCAGGTGCGGTCGTGAACCCCGCGGCCCGGACGTGGCTGCGTAGCCTGGCGGTATGAGTGACGACAGCGAGATCGTGCGCCGGTTGGCCGACCTCTCCGACGCGGAGCTGGCGGGTGTCCTGCTGGTCGCGACGGCGGCGCGGCCCGGGTTCGCGGCGGTGCACGCGGCGCTGCTGGGACTGCTGGAAACCGCTGATGCGGTCGGTGCGCCGGATGTGACTCCTACCACCCCGGGTGGCGTCCCTTCGCCCCCTGAGCGGGTGCCGGAGATATCCGGCCAGGTCGGCGGCACTTCCGCGGTACCGGCGGTACCGGTACCGCCGCAGGGTATGGCGCCTCCCGGCGCGAGCGGCGGATATTCGCCCTCCGGCGTTCCTACTTTCGAGTCAGTTCGCGATAAGGTCGAGCAGCGCTACGGCACCGCGCAGGGGATGGGCGAACTCGACCGGCAGACTCCCGCGGGACGCAGCGTGGACGAACAATGGCAGGCACGCGAGAAGGCCGCGCGGGAGCGGCTGGACCGGATCCGGCAATCGATGCGGGACCACGACGTCGACCCTGACCAGCCGTGACCCGGCCGGGCGCGCCGGACGATTAGTGATGGATGGATTTCGATGAGCGAGCCGCGTGAAATCGCCGAACGGCTACTGGATGCCCAGGTGGAATTCCTGCTCGCCGAGGTGAGCGGTGCGCGCTTCGCCGAGGTGATCGCCCGCGACACCGAAGCGGTGCTCGCCGTCGCCGACACCCTGGTCTTCCGGGACGTCGTCGAGATCGAGCAGGCCAAGCAGACCGTCCGGACCATCGTCGAGCTGATCGGCGGCAGCCCCGTGATCGCCGACATGGTCGGCGTCTTCGCCGACTCCATCTACGACCACATCGCCGCCAACCACGACTACCGGCTCGGCGAGGTGGTCGAGCGCGAGCCGGTCGAGGCGCTGCTGGAGAAGATCTTCGGCATGCACCAGGCACAGGAGCGCATCCTCGACCGGCTCACCGAGAGCCCGCTGGTGGCGACGGTCGCCTCGAAGTTCGTGGACAAACTGATCAACGACTTCATGCAGGCCAACCGGGAACGCGCCGAAAAGATCCCGGGCGTGTCCTCGCTGATGTCGCTGGGCCAGTCCGCGGCCAACCGCGCCAAGAAGGTCGCCGCCGACAGCACGTTCGTCGGCGACCTGGCGGGCAAGGGCGCGCTGTTCGCGCTCAAGCGCACCAACAACGCCATCCGCGAGATGCTGCGCGACGCGCCGGTACACGACGCCGCGATGGAGTTCTGGGACCTGCACGCCGACGAACCGGTCAGCGGGCTGCGCCAGTACCTCACCCAGAAAGACCTCAACGAACTGGTGCTGCTCTGCTACGAAATCGCCGTCACCACCCGCGAGAAGGAATACTTCGGCTTGCTCGTGGACGAGTGCGTCGAGGTGTTCTTCACCAAATACGGCGACTACACGCTGGCCGCCATGCTGCCCGAACTCGGCCTCACCGGTGACGACATCGCCCGGGAGATCCTGCGCTACGGACCCGCGGTCATCGAGGGCGCGAAGCGAGAAGGCGTACTGGCCGGGCTGATCCGCGAACGCCTCGCGCCGTTCTACACCTCGGACGAGGTACTCGCCATACTGGGGGGCTCTGTCTAATTGCCGCGCCTTCGCGCGGCGTGTTCGCGGCCCCTTTGTGGCTCGCGTTTGCGCGGCCGCCGCTTGCTCCTTCGTCGCTTGCGCGGCGGCCGCGCAAACGCGAGCCGGGCCGCGAACGGGCAATGCTCGGTCTCGCTTCGCTCGGAACTGGGAGTTGGGCGGGTGGGGTTGCATTGGACACGGACCGTGCGAGTTCAGCTCGGCAGTGGTCGGTGAGGTGGGGAAGCTGTGTGGGATGCGGTAGCGCGTGGATTGCGCGCGTAGTCGCAAGTGGTGAGTTTGTTCGGTCTCGATCAGGAGGGCGGTCCTGTGATGGACGGCTGAACCGATGCGCGCCGGTTTTCGGTAGCGCATCGGATGGCTGATGCCGTGGCCTTGCGCCGCGCTACTTCGGGAGGGCGGGGACGATCGCTTCGCCGATGGTGGTCAGGCGGTCGCAGGGGTTCTGGCCCGCGGTTTTGTTGATCAGCGTCAGTTGCAGCAGGCCCTGGCGGGCGGGGAACAGCACGTCGCACATCTGGTCCTTGGCGGCGTTGTCGACGCGGAACTGGCGGCCGGGGCGTCCGCCGATCGTGACGTCCTGGAAGTCGACGTTGCCCGGCTTCCGCTCGAACTCGGCGACGGACGAGCCGTTGGAGAACACCCCGAGGGTGAAGTCGGCGCCCTTCCAGCCGCAGATCTCCCAGCCGGGCTGCTTGACCCCGCCGACGCCGACCTGCTTGCTCGCCGGGTCGAGTCCGGCGCTGGTCAGCGCGTTGTCGGGTATGCCGGTGCAGGGATCGAACAGCGTGGCGGACGTGCCCGCGGCCGCCTGCGTGGTGGTCGTCGCCGGTGACCCGCCGGAATCGTCGCCACAGGCGGCGAGTCCGAGTACAAGTGCTGTTGCCAAGGGAACCAACGTGATTCGGTGCGCCATCCCGCCCTCTTGCCTCCGGTGTGTCGCGCCGGACTGTATCAGAGTCGCGCCGAGGGGTTTCGCGGCGGGCGAACCCGGGTATGAGGCAGCGTGACTCGGTTCTGCCCGCATCCGCGCGGAGGCCGGAATCGTCGCGCCCGGTAACCCTTCGTTGCCAGTGTGTTTAGAAGTCCGCACAGTGTCCGTTTTGTCCGCATTTCGCGTTGACACCGGTATGGCCCTGTGAAAGTTTGCCCCTGATTTCCGTGTCCTCGCCGTGCAGCGGTCACGGCGGCCGAGCGGAGGAGCAGAGGGTGGTGCGGTCAAGTCGAGGACCGGAAATATCCGGCGGCACACGGTTGTCCACGCCCGACGCTCTCCTCGGCGAACGGCAGGGATCGGGCAGCGGAATCGTCCGCCCTCGCACCATTCGCGGACAGTTGGCTCGAATCCTCGTCGTCTCCTTGGTTCTGGTGCTCGCGCTGCTGGGCGCGATGGTCGCGCGGGAGGTCGACGCGTACCGCGGGAGCCGGGACACGGCGGCTGCGGTATCACTGGCGC
>NZ_BAFS01000110.1 GCF_000308415.1 Nocardia asiatica NBRC 100129
ACCCGGTGGGAGGTCTGCGGTCGGTCCGCGATAAGGTGTTCGCCAACGCGAAACCTATTGCGACAACGGACATTTCGGACATGTAACCGTTCCCTCCCAGCGAGCCGGGCCGGGTTGTGCGAATGCTGTCGCGCACGCGGGCTCGCGTATCACGGCGAGGGAATCGCAGGTCTGTCGGGACCGCCGCCGCCTCCCGGGAATCTGTCGGTGGCTCGGCCTAGGCTGGTGAGCATGGCATTCGCAACCGAGATTCCGGCAGAGGGCTTCGAGGACAGGGCGGCCGAGCAGCCGCTCGCGCACTCGGAGTTCCGCCCGGTCGGCGAGATCCAGCGCGTCGGCGGCCGGTTCGAGGTGGTCAGCGAACACCAGCCGGCGGGAGACCAGCCGGCCGCGATCGCCGAGCTGGAACGCAGGATCAAAGCGGGGGAGCGCGACGTGGTTCTGCTCGGCGCCACCGGCACCGGAAAGTCGGCCACCACCGCCTGGCTGATCGAGCGCTTGCAGCGGCCGACGCTGGTGATGGCGCCGAACAAGACCCTCGCCGCCCAGCTGGCCAACGAGCTGCGCGAGATGCTGCCGCACAACGCCGTGGAGTACTTCGTCTCCTACTACGACTACTACCAACCCGAGGCGTACATCGCCCAGACCGACACGTACATCGAGAAGGACAGCTCGATCAACGACGATGTCGAGCGGCTGCGCCATTCGGCGACCTCCAGCCTGCTGTCCCGGCGCGACGTGGTGGTGGTCGCCTCCGTGTCCTGCATCTACGGCCTCGGCACGCCGCAGTCGTACCTGGACCGGTCGGTGCAGCTGCAAGTGGGCGCGGAGATCGATCGCGACGCGCTGCTGCGCCTGCTGGTCGACGTGCAGTACACCCGCAACGACATGGCGTTCACCCGCGGCTCGTTCCGGGTGCGCGGCGACACCGTGGAGATCATCCCGTCCTACGAGGAACTCGCCGTGCGCATCGAGTTCTTCGGCGACGAGATCGAGGCGCTGTACTACCTGCACCCGCTCACCGGAGACGTGGTCCGCCAGGTGGACATGCTGCGGATCTTCCCCGCCACCCACTACGTGGCCGGGCCGGAGCGCATGGAGCGCGCGGTGCGCGACATCGAAGCGGAGCTGGAGGAGCGGCTGGCCGAGCTGGAACGCCAGGGCAAGCTGCTCGAGGCGCAGCGGTTGCGCATGCGCACCCAGTACGACCTGGAGATGATCCGCCAGGTCGGTTTCTGCTCCGGCATCGAGAACTACTCGCGCCACATCGACGGCCGCCCGGCCGGGTCGGCGCCCGCGACCCTGCTGGATTACTTCCCCGAGGACTTCCTGCTGGTCATCGACGAGTCGCACAACACGGTCCCGCAGATCGGTGGCATGTACGAAGGTGACATGTCGCGTAAGCGCAACCTGGTCGAGTACGGCTTCCGGTTGCCCTCCGCCGTGGACAACCGGCCGCTGACCTGGGAGGAATTCGCCGATCGCATCGGCCAGACGGTCTACCTGTCGGCCACTCCCGGTCCGTACGAGCTCGGGCAGACCGGCGGCGAGGTGGTCGAGCAGGTGATCCGGCCCACCGGCTTGGTCGATCCCAAGGTTGTGGTGAAACCGACGAAGGGTCAGATCGACGATCTGATCCACGAGATCAGAGAACGCACCGAGCGCGACGAGCGCGTCCTGGTCACCACGCTGACCAAGAAGATGGCCGAAGACCTCACCGACTACCTGCTCGGTTTAGGGGTGCGGGTGCGCTATCTGCACTCCGAGATCGACACGCTGCGCCGCGTCGAGTTGCTGCGCCAGCTGCGCCTGGGCGAATACGACGTGCTGGTTGGCATCAACCTGCTGCGCGAGGGGCTCGACCTGCCCGAGGTGTCCTTGGTGGCGATCCTCGACGCGGACAAGGAGGGGTTCCTGCGCAGCACCACCGCGCTGATCCAGACGATCGGCCGCGCGGCCCGCAACGTCTCCGGCGAAGTGCACATGTACGCGGACAAAGTCACCGACTCCATGCAGTTCGCCATCGATGAGACCGAGCGCCGTCGCGCGAAACAGGTCGCGTACAACGAAGCGATGGGCATCGATCCGCAGCCGCTGCGCAAGAAGATCGCCGACATCCTCGACCAGGTGTACCGGGAGGCCGACGAGACCGAGGTGGAGGTCGGCGGTTCCGGGCGCAACGCCAGCCGCGGCAGGCGCGCGCAAGGCGAGCCCGGCCGCGCGGTCAGCGCGGGCGTGTACGAAGGCCGCGACGTCAAATCGATGCCGCGTGCCGAACTCGCCGATCTCGTCAAGGAGCTCACCGCGCAGATGATGAACGCGGCGCGCGAGCTGCAATTCGAGCTCGCGGGGCGGTTGCGCGACGAGATCGCGGACCTGAAGAAGGAACTGCGCGGCATGGACGCCGCCGGATTGAGTTGAGCGCCGCACCGGCGCTGCCTGCGCGGGCCGGGAGCCCGGTCACCGCGGAGGCAGCCGGAGCGTCAGGATTGGTTCGCCATCCATTCGTTCACCCGGCGCTCGGCCTCTTCGCGCGGCACGTCCTCGACCTTGGTGAGCACCGCCCAGCGGTGGCCGAACGGATCGATCACGACGCCGAATCGGTCGCCGGTCACGAAGGTCTGCGGCGGTTCGACGTTGCGGGCGCCGTGTTCGACCGCACGGCGCACCACCGCGTCGACATCGGGGCAGTAATGCACGATCGAGGTGTGCACCCATTCGCCGTTCGGCGCCAGCACGCCGTTGTCCGGGATGGGCATCCCCATTTGCAGGGTCGAGTCGCCGATCTTCAACTCGGCGTGCGCGGGCTGGCCGTCGGGCAGATCGTTGCGGCTGATCACCTCGGCGCCGAAGACGGCGGTGTAGAAGTCGATGGCCTTGTTGCCGTCGCCCACCGCGAGAAAGCAAGTGATCGAGTGGTATCCGTCGGCAATGGGATTCACGGTGTTCGTCATGAGCACAACTCTCGCCCGTGGCGGTCGACCGGTCTTGTAAGAAAGCGACACCGTGCCGAATAGCGCCGAATCGTCGTCCGGGGAGCCGCTGCGGGCTCGCGATCCGCTGACGCCCACCGACACCAAGGGAATCCTGCATCCCGACGAACAGGCGAAGCATCGTTCGCTGGTCCGGTTGCCGCCGAGCCCGGCGGTGGACCGCTACGTCGAGTGGTACTGGGCGGTGCGCTGGGATCTGCGCGGCAGACCGCCGTACCGGGCGGAGGTGCTGTCGTATCCGAGCGTGAACGTCACCTTCGAAAGATCCGACGCGCGCACCGGCGGTTTCGTCACCGGCGTGACCACCACGAAGTTCATCCGCGAACTCAGCGGGCTCGGTGAGACATTCGGCATCCGTTTCCGTGCGGGCGGGTTCGGCGCGTTCACCGGTCTCGATGTCGGCTCGTTGCGCGATCGCGCCGTCCCCCTCGCCGACGTGCTGCCCGATGCCGCGGGCCTGACCGAACGAGTGCTCGGCGCTCCGACTGTCGAGCAGCGCCGCCGCGTCGTCGAGGACTACCTCGCGCGACGTCCCCCGACCGCGGACTCGACCTACCACTTGGTGCTGCGCATCGTGGCGGCGATGGCCACCGACCAAGAGCTCACCAGGGTCGATCAGATCGCCGAGCGGTTCGATGTACCCGCCCGAACGCTGCAGCGCATGTTCCGCCGGTACGTCGGGGCCGGGCCGAAATGGGTGCTGCGACGCTACCGGTTGCAGGACGGCGCGGACCTGCTGGCGAAAGGCCGTGTCGACGATCTCGCCGCGTTGGCCGCCGAACTGGGCTATTTCGACCAAGCGCACTTCTCGCGTGAGTTCACCGCGGAAGTGGGTATGGCTCCCCTGGAATATGCCAAGAATTCGCTCCGTTTCCGCAACGAAGTCACCGCCAAGGTCATGCCGACGCGGGGTTAGTTGCCGGACAGTCGACGAGGAGCCGGACATGGATATCGTGGTGTTGATCGGACGGGTGTTGTTCGCGGCGCTTTTCCTGATTTCCGCTCTCGGGCATTTCACCCGGACCGAGGCGATGGCGGGGTACGCGCAGAGCAAGCATGTCCCGATGGCGAAGGCCGCCGTACTCGGCTCGGGCGCCTTGTTCGGCCTCGGCGGCCTGAGCGTGCTGCTGGGTGTGTGGGCCGACCTCGGTTCGCTGCTGCTCGTGATCGCCCTGCTGCCGACCGCCGTCGTGATGCACCCGTTCTGGCGGGAGACCGACGAGCAGAACATGCAAACCGAGATGATCCAGTTCAACAAGGACATGGCGCTGGCGGGCGCCGCCCTCATGCTGTTCGCGTTCTTCGCACACGTCGACGAACTCGGATTGACTCTCACCGGCCCGCTTTTCGACCTGTAGTCCGGGTTCGCGCGCTAATATTGCGCGTCCTTTTTACTGCAGGAAGAGGAAGCCATGGACATCATCGGAGCGATTCTCGGCATATTCTGGGCAAACTATCGGCAGTGGCCGTAGCGGCGGGCTGTCCGGGCCCGATCGGCCCGTCACGGCGGGTGATTCACCCGGGCGGGCGGGCCGATCTTCCTGTGACGGACCTGGCTCTGTGACGAATATCCCAGGGACGCAACAGCGTTGGAAGCGGTTGTGGCACATCACAGGTTTGGTTCCGCGGAATTGGGTCTGCGCTGGTTGGTAAGGCCTTTCCGGCATTCCCTGGCGAATCCGCGGCGGGAATGGCGGAACACCCCGAGTGTGATGTCTTGCGATTTCTGAAATTTCCGTACCGTTTGCCGCTATGGTCGAGCCCAGTCGCCGCGCCGACGCCCCGTCCAGGCGGGACGACACCGCGCGCGGCACCGGACCCACCGCATAGTTGGAGGAGAGAATGACCGCCTACCGGACCATTGTCGTCGGTACCGATGGCTCGGACTCGTCGTATGTCGCCGTCGAGAAGGCCGGAGCCCTGGCCGGAGTCTCCGGCGCGACCCTGGTCGTGGCCTGCGCTTACTACCCGACCGACGACCGCGATGTCGCCGCGGCGGCCGACGTGCTCAAGGAGGAGGCCTACCAGGTACGCGGTTCGGCGCCGACCAACGAGATCCTGCGCATCGCCAGGGACAAGGCGATCGCCGCGGGCGCGGCCGACATCGTCGAGCGCGCCATCGTCGGCGAGCCGGTGGAGTCGCTGCTGGCACTGATGAAGGAGGTCGACGCCGACCTGCTGGTCGTCGGTAACCGGGGCCTGAACACCCTGGCCGGACGGCTGCTCGGTTCGGTGCCCTCCGACGTGGCGCGCAAGTCCCGCTCGGACGTGCTGATCGTGCACACCGTGCGCTGAGTCCCGCGAGCCCGGAAGGCTCCGTGCCCGTCGCGAACCGCGATGCGCGACGGAGCCTTTCGTCGTTCTCGGTGGCGCGGCGATTCAGCGCAGCCGATCGAGCACGCCGGGCAGATCCGCGCTGTGCACGACGCCGAGCCGCTGGGTGGCCCGGGTCAGCGCGACGTAGAGGTCGTTGAGCCCGCGCGGCGATTCGTCGAGGATGTCCTGCGGTTCCACCAGGTAGACCGCGTCGAATTCCAGGCCCTTCACCTCGTGCACGGTCAATACCCGCACCGAATCCGCCGCGAGGTCGGCCAGCGGCCCCACCAGCGCGTGCGGCGCGATCACCGCTGTGGTGCCCGGCCCGGTCTCGGTGGCGACCAGCCGGGCGACCTCCCCGTGCACCTCGCTCGGCTCGACCCGGTAGGCACGCGGCGCGACGCCGGTCTCGCGGACCGAGCGCGGCGCGGTGGCCGCCGGATCGATGGCCGCGAGGACGTCGGCCGCCAGATCCATGATCTCGGCGGGCGTGCGGTAGTTGACGGTGAGCTCGGCGAGTTTCCACCGGGACGCGACGTAGGGTTCCAGCATCCGCTGCCAGGACGAGGCGCCCGCCGGGTCGCCGGTCTGCGCGACGTCGCCGACCACGGTGACCCACCGGTTCGGGATGCGCCGCATCACCATGCGCCAGGCCATCTCCGACAGCTCTTGCGCCTCGTCCACGATGACGTGGCCGTAGGTCCAGGTGCGGTCGCCCGCCGCGCGCTCCGCGGTCGTCCGACGGGTGCGAATGTCCTGGCGCTCGGCCAGCTGGCTCGCGTCGATCAGGTCGTAGGCCATCAGGATCTCCGGGTCGAGTTCGTCCTCGAGATCCTGGGGCGCGGACCCGGTGAGGATGTCCAGCGCGTCCTGCGCCTCGGCGATCTGGGCGCGCCAGCGGCGGCGGGCGCGCTCGCGCTCCTCGGCGTCGTCCACGCCGAGCAGTTCGGCCAGTTCGTCCAGCAGCGGCGCGTCCGCGGCGCTGAACTGCCCGTCGTCCGCGCGCAGCAGCTCGGCGCGGTCGGCCGGGTCCAGTGAACTCGCGGCCCGGTCCAGCCGCTTCGGATCGGCGAGCAGGTCGGCCAGGACGTCCTGCGGGGACAGGATCGGCCACAGCCCGGCGATCGCGGCCTGGATCTGCGGGTCGGCCCGCATCTCGTCCCGGATCTCGGTGAGGTCGGCCGAGCTGAGCAGGCTGGGACCGCCGGAGAGGTCGGCGCCCATGGTCGCGGCCAGCTGGTCGGTCAGCGCGTCGATCACCGAGCCGGCGAAGATCGGCCGGGCCAGGTTGTGCGGCCTGCGCGAGGAGCGGGCCCGGCCGCGGGCCTTGGTGGCGATCTTGCGGTCCAGGACGACCGGATAGCCGTCGAAGCTCAGCCGGATCGGCTCGGCGGGCACCTCCTGGCGGTCGCGCACCGCCTGCTTGAGCACCTCGAGAATCGTCAGCGATCCCTTGATCTCGCCCGCCCGCAGCGAGTCCTCCCGGACCGCCCGCACGCCCGGGTACAGGTCGCCGATGGTGGACAGCAGGACGCCCGTCTCGCCGAGCGAGGGCAGCACCTGGCCGATGTAGTCCAAGAAGGTGGCGTTCGGCCCGATGATCAGCACGCCGCTCTTGGCCAGCTGCTGGCGGTAGGTGTAGAGCAGATAGGCCGCGCGGTGCAGCGCGACGGCGGTCTTGCCGGTGCCCGGCCCGCCCTGCACCACGAGCACGCTCTTGTGCTCGGAGCGGATGATCGCGTCCTGCTCGTGCTGGATGGTCTCGACGATGTCGTTCATGTGGCCGGTGCGGGCGGCATTGAGCGCCGACAGCAGCGCGCTCTCGCTGCCGACGCCGCCGTCGGCGTCGGTGACCCCGGCCCGGCGCGCGGCCGCCAGGTCGAGGTATTCGTCGTTGATCGCGGTGACCTCGCGGTTGCGCGAGCGGATGTGCCTGCGGCGGGTCACGCCGTCCGGCGCCGCGGTGGTGGCCAGGTAGAACGGCCGCGCCAGCGGGGCGCGCCAGTCCAGCAGCAGGCTCTCGTAGTCGTCCTTCTCGTCGAGGATGCCGATCCTGCCGATGTAGCGGTATTCCTCCTGCGCACCGTCGAGATCGATGCGGCCGAAGCACAGGCCGTGCTCCGCTGCGTCGTATTTCGCCAGGTCCTCGGAGTAGAGCTGGGTGAAGGACTCGCGTTCGCTGCGGGCCTGCGGGGTGCCGCCGGTCTCCAGCAGCACGGTGCGCAACCGGTTGCGCGCGTAGTCGCGCATCTCGTCGAGCCGCTCGTACAGCACCGACAGGTACGCCTGTTCCTGGTCGGTCTCGCGGATCCGCTCGGGGGCGCCGTCGTGGGCGGCACGATCCTGAGTGAGGTCGGGCAAACTGGACTCCTTGTCACCGCGAAGAACCGCGACACACTACCCGGGCCGGGCAGGTGAACGCTCGGAAAGCAGAGTTGTCGAGTCTACCGAGGTTGCGGACGGCTCGCCGCAACCGCAGGTCAGGCCCCCGACGAGGGGTCCGGGAGCGGCACCGGCGTGAAGTGCTCCACCGCCGGGAACGGGTCGTAGAAATGGTGCAGCAGGTCCTTCCAGCGCTGATATTCCGGCGAGCCGCGGAATCCGACCACGTGGTCGTCGAGACGGTCCCACTCCACCCGGAGCAGATAGCTGCCCGGCGACTCGACGCCGCGCGACAGCGACAGCGACCGGAAGCCGGGCATGCTCGCGATGAGCGGGCGAGCCGCGGCGAAGGCGGCTTCGAACTCGGCGGCGCGCTCGGGGCGAACCGGCAGCAGCGCGTGTTCGATGATCATGCGCGGGCCGGTCAGGACGCGTGGGTGCTGTTGGGCCTGCGGCCCTTGGTGACAGTGCCTTCCCGGCGCCCGGGCGGCTTGGCGCGGTACATCGCCAGATCCGCGTCGTGCAGCACGGCTTCCGGGCTGCGCCGGTCGCCGACGCCGAGTTCGGTGACGCCGATCGAGGCGTCGACCTCGATCCGGTGCCCGCGCGCGATGATCGGCTCGGCCATGGTCGAGCGCAGTCTGCTCACCAGCGCTTCGATGTCGACGCGGCGGGTGCGCCCGGACAACAGGACCAGGAACTCGTCGCCGCCGAGCCGGCCGACGATGTCGTCGCCGCGCAGCGCGCGCTGCAGCCGCTGGGCGACGATCTGCAGCACGGTGTCGCCGATGGCGTGCCCGAGGGTGTCGTTGATCGCCTTGAACCCGTCCAGGTCGATGAACAGCACGGTGGACACCGGGAGCAATTCGTCGGTGCTGGCCAGCGCGGCGGCCAATTGGGACAGGATCAGCGAGCGGTTGGCCAGCCCGGTGAGCGAGTCGTGCGTGGCCTGGTACTCCAGTTGCCGCCTGCTGGCGCGGAACTCGGTGATGTCGGCGAAGGAGGACACCGCCGACGAACGCGGGTCACCGGGGTTGAGCAGGCGGCTGCTGCCCGACAACCAGCGGCGCTGACCGTCCACCCGGTCGACGCCGAAGACGTAGCCGGTGATGGTCTCGCCCGTGGCCAGCGTGCGCGCCACCGGATGGCGGCTCGGCGGCAGCGGCTGGGCGTTGGCGTCCAGCAGCACCAGGGGCAGCGACTGGATGGTGCGGCCGATGACCTGGCCGTCGGGCCCCTCGGTGCCGAAGATGCGCTTGGCCGCGGGGTTCATCGACTCGATCCGGCCTTCCGGATCGATCACCACGACACCCTCCTCCAGCTGGGAGACCACGGTGGTGAAGTAGTGCTCGGCCCGGCGCTGCGCGGCCTCGGCGTGGCGCTGGGCGGTGAGGTCGTGGATCACCACCTGGTAGGCGAGACGGTCGTGCCAGGCGGTCAGCACCGACACCGTCTCCACGGGAACGGTGCCGCCGTCCACCCGCAGCAGCGTCATCTCGGTGGGGATCGAGGCCGCGCCCGCGGTGGTGAGGGTGGCGATGCGGTCGAGCATCGCGGGGACCGAGGCGGGGTGGACGAAATCGGTCAGCGGACGGCCGACGATCTCCTCGGCGCTCTCGGCGGCCAGCAGCCGGACGGTAGCCGGGTTGACGTAGACGACCTGGCCGCGCTCGTGCACGCAGATCCCGTCCGGGGTGTGCTCGACCAGGGAGCGGTAGCGCGCGGCCAGCTGTTCGGCGGCGTCGATCGCGGCGGCCAGCTTGTCGTCACCCACTCGAACCCCCGATCATCGACCCGAATATGGCCATTGGAACACGGGATCATCCTGGTATCGACGTGTACAAGATCACATCGTCCACGGTATTGCTTCGATCACAGTAGCGGCCCGTTCCCGGGCCGGAACCGGCAATTATTATGGAACCGGTTTCTGCGTCGAGATAGGGCAGGCCGTCGGTCGGTCCGGGGAACCGGCGAAGGAGCGATACATGCCGGGTGCCGACCCGAACACCGCCGTGCGGTCGCGATTCGATCCGCCGCGGCACCGAGATCATATGACCATCGCCGGGATCGGCGCGATCACCGGCTACGGGTGGGGGCGTGAACGGCTGTGGGACGGCTTGCTCAGCGGCAAGTCGGCGGCGGCCCTGCAATCCGGCTACGGGCCGGGCCGCGACGAGGACGCGTGGGTGGCGCTGGTGCCCGAGGGCGGCGACCCCGAGCTGAGCGCAAGCCGTTACGGACGCGCCGTGCACGAGGCGGCCCGGGAAGCCGTCGCCGATGCCGAGGAGCGCGGCTGGCGGCCCGGCCGCACCGTCGGCCTGCTGCACGCCATCGTGCTCGGCGATGTAGTGGACTGGCGCGAGTTCTACCTCGCCGACGGGGGCCACCGCCGCCCTCGGGATTACCTGCGGCTGTTGCCGTCCACGCCGGTGTCGATGGTTCTGCAGGAGTTCGGCTTCCACGGTCCGGCGATGAACGTCTCCGCCGCGTGCAGTTCCGCCAACGTGGCCCTCATCACCGCGAAACTCTGGCTGGACGCGGGCATGGCCGACGACGTGGTCTTCGTGGCGACCGACCTGTCGGCCACCCCGGAGATGGTGCAACACTTCGTGCGACTCGGCGCCGCGGTGACCGACGCCGAACCGCTGGACGCGTGCAGGCCCTTCCAGCAGGGCAGCCGCGGGTTCAGCATGGGCGAGGCGTCGGTGGCGTTCGTCCTCACCCGGGCGGCGCGGCGGCCCTATGCCGCGGTACTCGGCGGCGCCATGTCCAACGACGCCTACCACGTGGTCTCGGTGGACCCGGCGCACGAGCAGATCCTCGACTGCGTGCGCCGCGCGCTCGCCGGCGCCGGAGTCGCCGCCGAGGAGGTGAGCTATTTCAACGCGCACGGCACGGGGACGCGGCAGTGCGATGCGGCCGAACACCAACTGTTGGAGCACGTCTTCGCCGATCGCCCGCACATCTACGCGCTGAAGCCGCTGGCCGGCCACTGCCAGGGTGCGGCGGCCGCGGTCGAGGTGGCGGCGGCCGCCCTCGGCTACGACCGCGGCATCGTGCCCGCCGCGCCGATCGTGGCGCCCGCGCATCCCCGGCTGCTGGACGGGCCCGCGGCGTTCGAGGGCGGGATCACCGCGAAGCTCTCTCTCGGCATGGGCGGCAACAACTCCGTCGTGCTGCTCGGGGCCGCCTGAATCGCGCCTACCACAGCTGTTTTCGCCGCTGGGGACTTTCGGCCCTGTTCGCGGCACCCGCGTGGTGCTGGCATGGGAGCGGGGACGGATCGATCTGGAAGCGGGGCAAGGCAGATGGTCATTTCGGTGCCGCGATTCCCGGCGGAACAATGGACGACGGCCGCGGGGCCGGAAGTGGCGGTGATCACGCGCGGAGACGTGGGCGCCATCGGCGTGACGCGGGCGGTGCGAGCCATCGGCCGAGTTCTGCGCAGGCACCATCTCGACGCCCCCGCCCGGGTGCGTCTCACCGCGCCGCCCGACGCGGAGCAGCCCATGGTGGTGCAGATCGACGTCCACCACCGCGACGTCCGCCGCCGCGAGGTCGTCACCCGAGTGCAGGTCACCGGGCCGCGCGGCTTCGCGGTGACCTTCGCCGCCGAACGCTTGGACCGCAGGCTGGCCCGCCTGGCCGCGGGAGAACCGCGCACCTGGCCGGATCCGGCGCGCCCTGCGCTGGCCTGGGTCGGCGAGCCGGGTCCGATCGTCCGCCGCAAGCAGGTCACCCTGTCCACCTGCACACCGGCCGAGGCGGTCGCGGTCCTGGACGCCATGGACTACGACGCCCACCTGTTCACCGACGCCCACACCGGCGCGGACGCGGTGGTGCACTGGGCGGGCCGGGGCGTGCGACTGATCCGTCAGCGGGCGACCCATCCGCCGATCTGGTCGCCGGAAACGGTCTTCGGCGCACCGCCGATCGTCGTCGACGCCGAACCGGCCGCGTGCCTGGTCTCGGCCGATGCGGCGAACATGTTGTGCCGCAAGGGGTTGCCGTTCCTGTTCTACACCGACCCGGACAGCGGCCGAGGCTGGCTGCTCTACCGGCGTCACGACCGCGACCTGGCCCTGGTGGCGCCCGCCTGATCGCTACGGCTACGCCAGCGGCGCGGACCAGTGCACCCTGGTGCCGCCGTGCTCGGCGCGCCGCACCGTGCAGCGCCCGTCGGACATGTTCGCGCGCTGCGCGAGGTTGGCCAGTCCGCTGGGGTCCACGTCCGCGGGCATGCCCTTGCCGTTGTCCTCGACGATCACCGTCAATTCGTCGTCGACGGTGATCTCGACGGCGAGCCGGTTGCCGCCGGAATGGCGCACCGCGTTGCTCACCGATTCGCGCACCACCGCTTCCGCGTGGTCGGCCAGCGCGTCGCCCACCACCGAGAGCGGTCCGGAGAACCGCACGCTGGTCCGGAACGCGCCGTCGGCGGTCTGCTGGCGGATGGCATCCTCGAGCCTGCGCCGCAGCGGGTCACCGCCGTGCAGGTCGAAAATCGATGTGCGGATCTCCTGCACGACCTCCTGCAACCCGTCCATCTCCGCCGAAAGGCGTTGCCGCACTTCGGGATCGTCGGTGCGGGCCGCGGTGGCCCGCAACCCGAGCCCGACCGCGAACAGTCGTTGCACGACATGGTCGTGCAGGTCGCGCGCGATCCGGTCGCGGTCGGCGAGGACGTCGAGTTCGCGCATCCTGCGCTGGGTCTCGGCCAGTTGCATGGCCAGCGCCGCCTGGTCGGTGAACGCGGCGGTCAGCTCGATCAGTTCGCCGGGATACGGGTGACTGCCGGGCGGGCGGACGATGATCAGCACGCCGAGCACGAGATCCGCGGTCTGCAACGGCAGCACCAGCGCGGGCCCCGCCGAGCCGACCTCGGCGCCGAGATCGACCGCCGCGGCGTCGCTCACCCGCACCGGCGCGCGCTCGACGAACGCCGTGCCGGTGGCGGTACCCGCGATACGCACCCGTTCCGGACCCGGGCCGGGGCCGAACCATTGCGCCACGACGAGTTCGGTGGCTTCGTCCGGCGGCGTCGCGGGGGCGACCACGGCCAGCAGCGCCTGCTGCGAGCCGGTCAGCGCGCGGGCGCGCGCGACCACCTGCGCGAGCACCAGGTCCGGCGCCGTGCCCGCGAGGAACTCGGTTGCGATGTCGCGGGTGGCTTCGATCCACGCCTGTCTGGTCCGGGCGGACTCGTAGAGCCTGGCGTTCTCGATGGCGATACCCGCCGCGGCGGCCAGCGCCAGCACGACGGCCTCGTCGTCGTCGGTGAACGGTTGCCCGCCCGCCTTCTCGGTGAGGTAGAGATTGCCGAAGATCTCCTCGCCGATGCGCACCGGGACGCCGAGGAAGCTGCCCATCGGCGGATGATCGGGCGGAAAGCCCACGGAGGCCGGATGTTTCGACAGATCGTCCAGCCGGATCGGCTCCGGGCGCAGGAACAACAGCCCCAGGACGCCGTGCCCCTCCGGCGACCGGCCGATGTGGGCGGGCATCGTGTCGTCGACGCCGTGGAAGATGAATTCGACCAGCTCGTGATCGTGTCCGCGGACGCCGAGCGCGCCGTAGCGGGCGTCGACCAAGCGGGTGGCCGCCCGGACGAGGGCGCGCAGCGTGTCGAGCACCGTTGACGTGAGAGCGGGGGTGACGTCCGTCATAGAGGAGTGGGGGAGGCCGGTGGGATGAGCACAGCGGCCCCAGTCTAGTGGGCCGTCGGTGCGCACGCGGCGAAGTCGTTCGACCCGCGCGCGACCGTTCTCGCTATGTTCATCGTCACACGATCGCGTGACCTCGAGCACCCCGCGCTGGGCGGCCTGCGAGCGATCGCCTCGCACATACGGCCGGGTTCGCTGTTGCCGCCGTCATCGGCCCAGCCGTGCGGGCGCGGCGCGCGGGGAAGGTGGAATGACGAGGACCGTTCCGCTGTTGACCACGGGTGCCGGGAGGGCGATGCTACGGGGGCGTGCAGACCCGTTTCCCGGCTCGATCCGTGACGTCCGGCCGCCGGGTTCCCGCATTCGTCGAGGTGACAGGCGGTCCGTGAAACTTGTCGGTGCCCATGCCTAGCATGGCGGCCGGGGGTATGTCTGGACGCCGAACACGAAGGAGAAGGGACGACCTGTGGCGGAACGCCTCACTGTGCGCGGAGCTCGGGAGCACAACCTCAAGGGTGTCGATCTCGACCTGCCCCGCGACAGCCTCATCGTGTTCACCGGTCTGTCCGGCTCCGGCAAGTCCAGCTTGGCCTTCGACACCATCTTCGCGGAGGGGCAGCGGCGCTACGTCGAGTCGCTGTCGGCGTACGCGCGCCAGTTCCTCGGCCAGATGGACAAGCCCGACGTCGACTTCATCGAAGGGTTGTCGCCCGCGGTCTCCATCGACCAGAAGTCGACCAACCGCAATCCACGCTCCACCGTGGGCACCATCACCGAGGTCTACGACTACCTGCGGCTGCTCTACGCGCGGGCGGGCACGCCGCACTGCCCCGTGTGCGGCGGGCTGATCGCCAAGCAGACGCCGCAGCAGATCGTCGACCAGGTGCTGGCCATGGAGGAGGGCATCCGCTTCCAGGTGCTCGCTCCGGTGGTGCGCACCCGCAAGGGCGAGTTCGTCGACCTGTTCGACCAGCTGAACACCCAGGGCTACTCGCGCGTGCGGGTCGACGGCGTGGTGTATCCGCTCACCGATCCGCCGAAGCTGAAGAAGCAGGAGAAGCACGACGTCGAGGTCGTGGTCGACCGGCTGGCGGTGAAACCCAATTCCAAGCAGCGCTTGACCGATTCGATCGAGACCGCGCTGCGCCTGGCCGACGGCATCGTGGTGCTCGACTTCGTCGACCGCGACGAGCACGCCCACGACCGGGAGCGCCGCTTCTCCGAGCGTCTCGCCTGCCCGAACGGCCACCCGCTGGACATCGAGGACCTGGAGCCCCGCTCGTTCTCGTTCAACTCGCCCTACGGCGCCTGCCCGGACTGCACCGGCCTCGGCATCCGCAAGGAGGTCGACCCGGAACTGGTGGTGCCGGACCCGGCGCTGAGCCTGAACGAAGGCGCCGTCGCGCCGTGGTCGCGCGGCCAGACCGCGGAGTACTTCACCCGGCTGCTGTCCGGCCTCGCCGATTCCATCGGCTTCTCCATGGACACCCCGTGGCAGGAGCTGCCGCCGAAGGCGCGCAAGGCGGTGCTGGAGGGCAGCGCCGACCAGGTGCACGTGTCCTACACCAACCGCTACGGGCGCAAGCGCTCGTACTACGCGGACTTCGAGGGCGTCATGCCGTTCCTGCAGCGGCGCATGGAGAGCACCGAGTCCGAGCAGATGAAAGAGCACTACGACGGGTACATGCGCGACATCCCGTGCCCGGTGTGCAACGGCGCTCGGCTGCGCCCGGAGATCCTCGCGGTCACCATCGCCGCGAACGGCGACAAGAAGTCCATCGCCGACGTCAGCGACTTGTCCATCGGCGAGTGCTCGGCGTTCCTGAACTCGCTCACCCTGGGCGAGCGTGAGGCGGCGATCGCCGGGCAGGTGCTCAAGGAGGTGCAGGCGCGGCTGGGCTTCCTGCTCGACGTCGGCCTGGAGTACCTCACGCTCTCGCGCGCGGCGGCCACGCTCTCCGGTGGCGAGGCGCAGCGCATCCGGCTCGCGACGCAGATCGGCTCCGGCCTGGTCGGCGTGCTGTACGTGCTCGACGAGCCGTCCATCGGCCTGCACCAGCGGGACAATCGCAGGCTCATCGAGACGCTCACGCGGCTGCGCAATCTCGGCAACACGCTGATCGTGGTCGAGCACGACGAGGACACCATCCGCGCCTCGGACTGGGTGGTCGACATCGGCCCGTTCGCCGGCGAGCACGGCGGCACCGTGGTGCACAGCGGGCCCTATCAAGAACTGCTCACCGACCCGAACTCGCTGACCGGGGCGTACCTGTCGGGCCGGGAGCGGATCGAGGTGCCGCTGGTGCGCCGCCCGGTCAGCAAGAAGCGACAGCTCACCGTCGTGGGGGCGAACGAGCACAACCTGAAGGGCATCGACGTCGCCTTCCCGCTCGGCGTGCTCACCGCGGTGACGGGCGTCTCCGGCTCGGGCAAGTCGACGCTGGTCAACGACATCCTGGCGACGGTGCTGGCGAACCGGCTCAACGGCGCGCGGCAGGTGCCTGGCAGGCACACCCGGGTCAACGGGCTCGATCACCTGGACAAGCTGGTGCAGGTGGACCAGTCGCCGATCGGCCGCACGCCACGGTCCAACCCGGCCACCTACACCGGCGTCTTCGACAAGATCCGCACGCTGTTCGCGGCCACCACCGAGGCCAAGGTGCGCGGATACCAGCCCGGCCGGTTCTCGTTCAACGTCAAGGGCGGGCGCTGCGAAGCCTGCTCCGGTGACGGCACGCTCAAGATCGAGATGAACTTCCTGCCGGACGTCTACGTCCCGTGCGAGGTCTGCCACGGCGCCCGCTACAACCGGGAAACCCTCGAGGTGCACTACAAGGGCAAGACCATCGCCGAGGTGCTGGACATGTCCATCGAGGAGGCCGCCGAGTTCTTCGAACCGGTCACCTCGATCCACCGCTACCTCAAGACGCTGGTGGACGTCGGCCTCGGCTACGTGCGCCTCGGTCAGAGCGCTCCCACTCTCTCCGGCGGCGAGGCGCAGCGCGTGAAGCTGGCCGCCGAGCTGCAGAAGCGGTCCACCGGCCGCACCGTGTACATCCTCGACGAGCCGACCACCGGTCTGCACTTCGAGGACATCCGCAAGCTGCTCAACGTCATCAACGGCTTGGTGGACAAGGGCAACACGGTGATCGTCATCGAACACAACCTGGACGTCATCAAGACCTCCGACTGGGTGATCGACATGGGTCCGGAGGGCGGCTCGGGCGGCGGCACCGTCGTGGCCGAGGGCACACCGGAGGAGGTCGCGGCCGTCGCGGACAGCTACACCGGCCAGTTCCTGAAAGAGGTGCTGGACGCGCGGCCCGCGCCGCAGAGCGTCGCGAAGAAGGCTCCGGCGAAGAAAGCGGCGGCGAAGGCGACGAAGCGGGTGGCGAAGAAGACGGCGTCGGTCGGGTGACCCTCACCCGGCGCGGCCCCGATGCCGGGCCGCGCCGGGTTCGTCAGCGGTTGGCGATGGTGTGGATCAGTTCGGCCAGCTCCTTCGGCTTGGACCACATGGGCCAGTGCCCTGTGGGCAGGTCGACGTATTCGGCGTCGATACGGCCGAGTTCGGCGAAGATCGGCGCTTCGCCGTTGTCGCGCAGCTTCTCGACCAGTTCGGCGGTCATGCTGCTGCAGATCACGGTGGTGGGCACCGCCAGTCGCGCGGCCGAATCGCTCAACCGCAGCGGTGCGCCCGCCACGGACGCGGGCTCGGAGACGGCGCGCTCGCGGAAGCGCGCCAACGCGGCGTCGTCCAAGCCCGCCAGGCTGCTGCCCTCGGCCTCCAGCTCGGACCATTCCGGGAGGACCCACTCGCGCGCGGCGGCGTCCAGCGCGGAGTTGATGACGAACCCGTTCGGCAGCGGTGCGCTGTCGACGTAGATCGCCCGGCGGAACAGCGCGGGCGCGCGGTCGATGGCGAGATAGGCGGGCGCCGCACCGCCGGAGTGCGCGACGAGCACGACGGTCTCGTCGGCGGGCACCGCGTCGATGATCGCCTGCGCTTGGGATTCCAGGGTGGCCGACAACCGATCGGGATCGGCGGCGTCCAGGCCGGGCAGCGTGAGCGCCAGCACCTCGTTGCCACGTTGCCGCAGATCGGGCGCCACTTCGTCCCACGCCCATGCACCGAGCCAGAATCCGGGAGCGAGAAGAATCCGTGTAGCCATAGGCTCACTGTGCCCTACCCGTTGGGAAATTTCCTAAACATCGTTGTCTCCATGGGTATTTCGCTCACAAATTTCGGCCCCGAGTCGAATTTCCGAACGAAATCAGGTAGCGCTGATCACCTCGGGTGAGCGCGGACGGCGGACTTGCCGCCGATCGGTCGGCGGTTCGGCGCAGTACCGGCGCGCAGCGGCCGCGGTAGTGGGCGTGCCGTCCGCGTACTGCGCGCCGGGACCGAATTCAGTAGACGGGGCCGGTGTACTTCTCGCCCGGGCCCTTGCCCGGCTCGTCGGGATGGGCGGAGGACTCACGGAAGGCGCGCTGCAGCGACTGCAATCCCTCGCGAATCGGTCCGGCGTGCGGGCCGAGATACTCCACCGACGCCGTGACCAGACCGGCCAGCGCCGTGATCACGCGGCGCGCCTCGTCCAGATCGCGCCGCGGGCTGGTCTCCGGGTCCTCGTCGGCCAGGCCGAGTTTCTCCGCCGCCGAACTCATCAGCATGACGGCCGCGCGGCTGATCACCTCCACCGCGGGGATGTCGGCCAGTTCGCGTACGGAGGCGTCGAGGTCGTCGGTCATGTCTTCAGGCTAGCGACGCGGCGCGCAGCATCCGGAGGTGGCCGATCTCCGCGACGTTTTTCATCAGCTCCGCGTTCACCCAGGCCGCGAGATGCGCGATGGTGAGCCCCGCGTCGGCGGGCCACGGGTAGGCGGAAGCGCGGTCCAGGTCGGTCTCGGTGAGCGCGTCGAGCACGCGCAACCACTCGGCGTGCAGATCGCGCAGGCAGGCGAGGGCCGCGACGCCGTCACCGGGCCAGTGCACGTCCTCCCGCGCGGGCGGGGTGCGCCCCTCGGTGTGGTCGATCGCCGTGCCCCACCACCAGCCGATGTGCCAGGTGAGCCATCCGATCGTCGGGACGGGCACGGGATCGGGTTCGGTGTCGGCCCAGTCCGGCCGCCACACGCCGTCTGGGTCGGGGCGTACCGTCCAGGTGAGTTCGGCGGGTTCCCAGAGGAAGTCTTCCGGCGTGAGCGCGTCGAGATGGATCCCGGCCAGCGACCAGGTCAGGTCGAATTGCCATCGGAGCAGGTCACGGCGTGGTTTTCGCATCGGGGGAGCGTGGCACGCGACCGACGGCCGAGCAAGGCATTTTCGACCCGATTCGGCGATAGCCGAACGGAATGTTAGACTTTGCGCTGACGACCGCCCCGGGCTTGCCCCGGGGCTGATAAGTGGAGCCCGACTCCCACCGCTGCCGACGAGTCATCGTACGGTCCAGCGGTCCGGTCACCCGCCCCGCGAGGGCGGGTTTCTCGTGCCGACGTTCTCTTCGGAGAACTCGAGCGCGAGAGTCGACCCGAGTTCGCTCGTGGCCGGCGATCGGTCGACATCGGGCCCCGTGCGCGGAATACCGCACCGGGGCCTTCGTGTTGAACAGGGGTTGCAGTTATTGCGCGCGGTCGTCCGACGACACCGCTTGACCTAGGAGGCCCCATCAGCACTGAGACCCGCATCAACGATCGCATCCGTGTTCCCGAGGTCCGGCTCATCGGGCCTGGCGGCGAGCAGGTTGGGATCGTGCGTGTTGAAGATGCACTACGCGTCGCCCTCGAAGCCGACCTCGATCTGGTCGAGGTGGCACCCGATGCCCGTCCGCCGGTCTGCAAGATCATGGACTACGGCAAGTTCAAGTACGAGACGGCGCAGAAGGCGCGCGAGTCTCGGAAGAACCAGCAGCAGACGGTGATCAAGGAGCAGAAGCTCCGCCCGAAGATCGACGACCACGACTACGAGACCAAGAAGCGCAACGTCGTTCGCTTCCTCGAGGCCGGATCCAAGGTCAAGGTGACGATCATGTTCCGCGGACGCGAGCAGTCCCGGCCCGAACTCGGCTTCCGGCTGCTGCAGCGGCTGGCGTCCGACGTCGCCGATCTCGGCTTCGTGGAAACATCGGCCAAGCAGGACGGTCGCAACATGACCATGGTCCTCGCCCCGCACAAGGGCGCGAAGACCCGGGTGAAGGCGCAGCAGGAGTCGGCCCCGCGTCCGGCGCCGAGCGCCGCACCGGCCGGTCAGCCCGCCGCGGAGCAGGCCGAGACGGCCGGCCCGCAGTAACACCGATCAGAACGCCGGCGGTCCTCTCGGACCGCCGGGACGACAGATAGAGGAATCCATGCCGAAGATGAAGACGCACAGCGGCGCCTCGAAGCGATTCAAGGTGTCCGGCAAAGGCAAGCTGCTTCGCCAGCAGGCGAACCGTCGCCACCTGTTCGAGCACAAGCCCACCCGCCGGACTCGCCGTCTGGACGGTGTGGAAGTCGTCGCCCCCGCCGACGTCCGTCGCGTGAAGAAGCTGCTCGGTATCTGATCGCGCCCCCGCGCAGACCGACCGCACCCCGCGACCGGAGAACCTCCGTCGCCACCCCCGACCAATTTCCGGGCGCTGCCCCGCGCCCCAGATCGAACAGGACTGACCAGTGGCACGCGTCAAAAGGGCCGTCAACGCTCAGAAGAAGCGCCGTTCCATCCTCGAGGCCTCCAAGGGCTACCGCGGCCAGCGCTCGCGGCTGTACCGCAAGGCCAAGGAGCAGCAGCTGCACTCGCTCACCTACGCCTACCGGGACCGCCGGGCGCGCAAGGGTGACTTCCGCAAGCTGTGGATCGCGCGCATCAACGCCGCCGCGCGCATCAACGACATCACCTACAACCGCTTCATCCAGGGCCTGAAGGCCGCGGGTGTCGAGGTCGACCGCAAGATCCTCGCCGAGCTCGCGGTGTCGGACGCCGAGGCGTTCGCCGGTCTCGTTGCGATCGCGAAGGCCGCCCTGCCGCAGGATGTCAACGCGCCGGCTGCCTGAGTCGCCTCCATTGGCACACGGACACCTTTCGGAACGACCCGTGGAAGCGCTCAGCGAGCGCAATCCACGGGTCGTTTCCGCTGTGAAGCTGCAGCGCAGCGCGCAGCGTCGCAAAGCGGGACGATTCCTCGCCGAAGGCGCCAACGCCGTAGCGGCGGCGCTGGAGACCGGGCGCGTCCACGAGCTGTTCTACTCCGAGGCCGCCGCCGAGCGCGACCACGCGCTGATCGCGGGGGCCGCCGCCACGGGGGTACGCACCACGCTGGTGAGCGACCGCGCGGCACAGCACCTCGGAGAAACCGTCACCGCCCCCGGACTGGTCGCCGTCTGCGACCTGCTCGACGTGCCCTTGGCCGACATCCTCGACGCGCAGCCGCGGATGCTGGCCGTACCCGTCGAAATGGCCGAACCGGGCAACGCGGGAACGCTCGTGCGGGTGGCCGACGCCGTGGGCGCCGACGGCGTCGCGCTGACAGGTGACAGCGTCGATCCGCACAACGGCAAATGCGTGCGGGCCAGCGCGGGCAGCGTCTTCCACGTGCCGATCGCGCGGCACCGCGACGTCGGCGAGACGCTCGACGCGATCGCCGCGGCGGGCATCACGATCCTGGCGACCGCGGCGAACGGCGAAGTCGACCTCGACGACGCCGACCCGTTGTTCACCGCGCCCGTCGCGTGGCTGTTCGGCAACGAGGCGCACGGTCTGGACCCCGCCGTCGCACGGCGCGCCGACCACCGCATCCGCATCCCCATTCGCGGACGCGCCGAAAGCCTCAATCTGGCCACGGCCGCCGCGATCTGCCTCTACGCCAACTCCCGCGTGCGCTGGAATGTTTAGCAGCGCCTGCGGCGCTGCGTGTTCGCGGCCCCCTTGTGGCTCGCGGGCCGCGAACGGCGGATGCTCGGTCTCGCTTCGCTCGAAAGTCGTGGTTGAGGTGCGCTGGGCGCGTAGTTGCGGAACTCGGGACGTAGTGCACGGCTGTTCGTGGGGGTTGGCTGTCTGTGATGCGGCGTGTTCGCGGGTCCTCTTGTGGCTTGGTGTTCGGGTGATCGCTGCTTGCTTTCTGGTCGAGGGTGCGGTGGTTGCGTAGATGCGAGCCGGGCCGTGGACGGCGGTGCTCGGTCTTGCTTTGCTCGAAAGTCGTGGTTGAGGTGCGCTGGGCGCGTAGTTGGGGGACTCGGGACGTAGCGCATGGCTGTTTGTGGGGGCTGGCGGGTCTGTGATGTGGCGTGTTCGCGGGTCCTCTGGTGGCTCGGGTTCGGGTGATCGCTGCTTGCTCTCGCGTCGCGCAGGTGGTGGTCGCCGTGCCGGGCCTGTTCGCGGTGGCCGGAGTCGCGGGGCTCGCGCCGATGTTGGGTGGTGAGAGGGCAGGCGCGGTGCTTCGGGGTGCTTGCGCGCAGCGATGGGGCGGGCTTGTCAGTCGCCGTGCGCGCTGAGATTCTGCAAGATTCCCTCCGCCCAGGCCGCCGGCACCGCGTCGGGGCCGGCTACCTGCATCGCGCTCATCACGGTGAGCAACATCCCGGTGGACAGGAAGCGCCGGGTCTCGGTTTCCGGTGCTCCGGTGAGTTCCCGGATGAGCTGGTAGATCGCCCCGAACCGGGCCCTGACCTGGTCGCCGATCGCCGGGTCCGCGCTGGCCGCGAAGCCGTGCAGCAGCAGTTGCAGCAGTTCCCGTTCGGCGAGGAAGACCGAATAGCCGTTGGCGAGGGCGGCGAGGGCGTCCTCCGGGCCCGCATCGGGCGCCGCCTGGGTGCGGGCGGCGCGGAAGATCTCCTCGATCCGATCGCACACGCGGTGCAGGGCCGCCCGGAAGAGGTTCTGCTTGGTACCGAACAGCCGGATCACGTACGGCTGTGACACGCCCGCCCGCCGGGCGATCTCGTCGGTCCGGGTCGCGGCGTATCCGGATTCGGCGAACGCGGACACCGCCGCGCGCAGCACCTGCTCGCCTCGTTCGCCGGCCGTCATCCTGGTCCTGGTCGCCATCGTGCTCCGTTTCCGCTGCTCCCGGGAAGTGTCTTGACATGTTATCAGTCGATGCATACCGTTCTGATCAATAGTTATCAGTCGATTACAACAAGGATTGGACATGACCGAGACCCTCCCACCCGCCACGACGGCCGTAGTCGCGCAGACGGCCACGCTCGGCGGGCGCAGGCTCGCCGCCGTGCTCGCCGCGGTCGGCATCCCGATGTTCATGGTCACGCTGGACAACCTCGTGGTGACCAACGCGCTGCCGGTGATCCGCACGGAGCTGGGCGCTTCACTGGCCGACCTGCAATGGTTCGTCAACGCCTACACGCTGTCGTTCGCCTCGCTGCTGCTCACCGCGTCCGCCATCGGTGACCGGCTCGGCAGGCGCCGGATCTTCCTGCTGGGCATCGCCCTGTTCACGCTGGCGTCCGCGGCCTGCGCGCTGGCGACCGGACCCGGCATGCTGATCGCGGCGCGGGCGGTGCAGGGCTTCGGCGCGGCCGCCGTGATGCCGCTGTCGCTGACCTTGTTGTCCGCCGCCGTCCCGGAGCGGATGCGCAACGCGGCCATCGGCATCTGGGGTGGCATCGCCGGACTCGGCGTCGCGCTCGGCCCGCTGGTCGGTGGCGCGGTGGTGGACGGGCTGAGCTGGCAGTGGATCTTCTGGCTGAACGTGCCCGTCGGACTGGTCGTGCTGCCGTTCGCCGCGCGGGCGCTCGCCGAATCGCACGGCCGCGGCCGCCGCCTCGATCCGGTCGGTTTGCTGCTGTCGGCCGACGGCGTGCTCGCGATCGTGTGGGGCGTCATCCACGGCGCGGACGACGGCTGGACCTCGCCGAGCGTGCTGGCCGCGCTGCTCGGCGGCGCGGTGCTGCTGGCCGGGCTGGTCGTCTGGGAGCTGCGCGTGCCCGAGCCGATGTTGCCGCTGCGGTTGTTCGGCTCCCGGGCGTTCAGCGTGAGCAATGTGGTCGGCTTCGCCTTCTCGGTCGGCGTATTCGGCTCGATCTTCTTGCTCGCGCAGTATTTCCAGGTGGTGCAGGGTTACAGCCCCTTGGAATCGGGCGTGCGCACCATGCCGTGGACCATGGCGCCGATGGTGGTCGCGCCGATCGCGGGTCTGCTGGTCGACCGGGTGGGTGCGCGGACGTTGATCACCACCGGGCAGGTGCTGCTGGCCGCCGCGCTGGCCTGGATGGCCGCGATCACCACGGTGGACGTCGACTACGGCGGGTACGTCGCGCCGTTCCTGCTGGCGGGCGTCGGTATGGGACTGACCTTCGCGCCCGCGTCGACCATCGTGATGGCCAGCGCGGCCCCGGAGGACCAGGCCATGGCCTCGGGCACCAACAACACCGTCCGCGAGGTGGGCGTGGCGATGGGCGTCGCGGTGCTGGCCTCGGTATTCGCCGGGTCCGGCTCCTACCTCGACGCGCAGAGCTTCGTGGACGGCCTGGTTCCCGCGGTGTGGGTCGGCGCGGCGATCGTCGCGGTGGGCGCGCTGGTGTCGCTGCTGTTGCCGAGGCAGGTCACGGCGGCGAACTGATCCGCTCCGTGCGCCCCTCGCCGTGCTCCGGCGCGGCGAGGGGCGCGTCGTATGTGGGAGGTTCGTTCGCTGGGCAGATGGCCGACACCTCGCGTCCCAGGTCTTGGCCCCCGGTATCGCGGAGCTGGGCGGAGATGGGGTCGATCGCCCACTGCACAGACCGCGCGGTCTGCACAGGCGGGTAATCCGCGTGAATCGCGCCCGACGCATCGAATACGATGCGACCAGCAGCAATGCGGGTCGGCGATCAGCTGTGCCCGCGAACCGATCCCCAGGGGAGAGACGGAGCATCGTGGCCGACGACATCGACGCAGGCGAGCAGAACGCGGCGCTGACCGAGGAGGCACTGGCCGCGGCCGCGGCGGCCGCCGAGAAGGCGTTCGCCGCTGCCGCCGACCTGGATGCGCTCGCGGTCGCGAAAACCGAGCACCTCGGCGGCAAGGCGCCGCTGGCCTTGGCGCAACGCGCGCTGGGCGCCCTGCCCAAGTCGGAGAAGGCCGACGCGGGCAAGCGGGTCAATGTCGCCAGGTCCAGGGTGTCGGAGGCGTTCGAGGCCCGCCGCGCCACGTTGCTGGCCGAGCGCGATGCCGCCGTGCTGGTCGCCGAGGCGATCGACGTGACGCTGCCTGCTCGCCGCGCGGCCGTCGGCGCACGGCACCCGATCACGGTCATCTCCGAGCAGGTCGCGGACGTGTTCGTCGCGATGGGCTGGGAGGTCGCCGAAGGTCCCGAGGTGGAGACCGAGCACTTCAATTTCGACGCGCTGAACTTCCTGCCCGATCATCCGGCCCGCACCATGCAGGACACCTTCCACATCGCGCCGGAGGGCTCGCGCCAGGTGCTGCGCACGCACACCTCGCCGGTGCAGGTGCGCTCGATGCTGGAACGCGACCTGCCGATCTACGTGGTCTGCCCGGGCCGCACCTTCCGCACCGACGAGCTGGACGCCACGCACACCCCGGTGTTCTCGCAGGTCGAGGGCTTGGCCGTGGACAAGGGCCTGACCATGGCGCATCTGCGCGGCACGCTGGACGCGTTCGCCAGGGCGCTGTTCGGGCCGGACACCCGCACCCGCATGCGTCCCAACTACTTCCCGTTCACCGAGCCCTCCGCCGAGGTGGACGTGTGGTTCCCGGACAAGAAGGGCGGCGCGGGCTGGGTCGAGTGGGGCGGCTGCGGCATGGTGAACCCGAAGGTGCTGATCGCCAGCGGGATCGATCCCGAGGTGTACAGCGGGTTCGCGTTCGGCATGGGCCTGGAGCGGACGCTGCAGTTCCGCAACGGCATCCCGGACATGCGCGACATCGTCGAGGGCGACGTGCGTTTCACGCTGCCCTTCGGTATCCGGTCCTGACCCCACCCTTCGATCGAGAGAGCGAAACGACAAGTGCGAGTAGCGCAGTCCTGGCTGACCGACATCATCCAGCGCACCAATCCGGAGTGGTCGGTGACGCCGGAGGAACTCGACGCGGGATTCGTCCGAGTCGGGCTGGAAGTCGAAGAGGTCGACAAGCTCCAGCGGGTCGCGGGCCCGGCGCAGACGGGCGGCGAGCCGCTGGTGGTCGGCCGGGTGGCCGAGATCACCGAGCTGACCGAGTTCAAGAAGCCGATCCGCTTCTGCAAGGTGGACATCGGCAAGCCCGAGCTGCAGGAGATCATCTGCGGCGCGCGGAATTTCGAGGTCGGTGACCTGGTGGTCGTGGTGCTGCCCGGCGGCGTGCTGCCCGGCGGCTTCCAGATCACCTCCCGCAAGACCTACGGCCGTGTCTCCAACGGGATGATCTGCTCGGTCGCCGAACTGGGTATCGGCAAGGACCATTCCGGCATCCTGGTGTTGGAGCCGGGCACCGCCGAGCCGGGCACCGACGCCAACGCGCTGCTCGGTCTGGACGACACCGTCATCGAGCTGAACATCACCCCCGATCGCGGCTACTGCTTCTCGGTGCGCGGCCTGGCCCGCGAACTGGCCTGCGGTTTCGATCTCGAGTACGCCGACCCGGCGGTGCGGACCCTGCCCGATCACGAGCAGGAGGCCTGGCCGATCCGGGTCGAGCCGGATTCCCGGTGCACCCGTTTCGCGGCGCGCCGGGTCACCGGCATCGATCCGGAGGCGGTCAGCCCCTGGTGGTTGCAGCGCAGGCTGCTGCTGTCGGGCGTGCGCCCGATCTCGCCCGCGGTGGACGTCACCAATTACGTCATGCTCGAGCTGGGGCAGCCGCTGCACGCCTTCAACGCGGCGAAGGTGTCGGGCGGCTTGGTGGTCCGCGCCGCGAACAAGGGTGAGACGCTGCGCACCCTGGACGAGGTGGAGCGCACCCTCGACCCCGAGGACGTGGTGATCGCCGACGATTCCGGCGTCGTCTCGCTGGCCGGCGTGATGGGCGGGGCGAGCACCGAGGTCGGCGCGCAGAGCACCGACATCCTGCTCGAGGCGGCCACCTGGAATCCGCTGCTGGTCTACCGGACCGCCCGCAGGCACAAGCTGGTCTCGGAAGCGGGCAAGCGGTACGAGCGGGTCGTCGATCCGGAGATCAACGTCGCCGCGCTCGATCGAGCGGCCACCCTGCTGGCCGAGATCGCAGGCGGCACCGTGGAACCCGTGCTCACCGACGTGCGGATTCCCGTCCCCGCGCCCGAGCCCGTTCGCATGGACATCGACGCCGCCGATCGCGTCGCGGGCGTCGTCTACCCGACGGGCACTTCGGCGCGCCGCCTGGCCCAGATCGGTTGCACCGTCGAGGTCGGCGTCAGCGACGCCGGGCACGGACAGCTGGTGGTGACACCGCCGAGTTGGCGGCCCGACCTGGCCCAGCCCGCCGACCTGGTGGAAGAGGTGCTGCGGCTGGAGGGCTTGGAGCAGATTCCCTCCGTGCTGCCCGCCGCGCCGGCCGGGCGGGGGCTCACGCCGACCCAGCGCCGCCGCCGCGCCGTCAGCCGCGCGCTGGCGTTCGCGGGCGCCGTCGAGGTTCCGCCGCCGGTGTTCCTGCCCGCCGGAGTGTTCGACACCTGGGGGCTGGACGCCGACGATCCGCGCCGCGCCACCACGAAGGTGCTGAATCCGCTCGACGTGGAGCGCGCCGAATTGGCCACCACACTGCTGCCCGGCCTGTTCGAGGTGGCCGCTCGCAACATCTCGCGGGGCGCGCGCGACCTCGCTCTCTACGGCATCGCGCAGGTCGTGCTGCCCGGGGCGAACACCAGGGCGGTCGAGCCGCTGCCGGTGGACCGGCGTCCGACCGCCGAGGAGATCGCCGAACTGCTCGATTCGCTGCCCCACCAGCCGGTGCACGTGGCCGCCGTCCTGACCGGCCGCCGGGAGCCGCGCGGGCCGTGGGGGCGGGCCGTCCGGTCGAGGCCGCCGACGCGTTCGCGCTCGCAGACGCGGTCGCCGACGCGGCGGGTGTGCTCATCGAGCGCCGTCCCGCGGCCCAGCTGCCCTGGCATCCCGGCCGCTGCGCGGAGCTGGTGGTGGACGGAACCGTCGTCGGTTACGCGGGTGAGCTGCACCCCGCCGTCCTGGAACGGTCCGGACTGCCGCCGCGCACCTGCGCCGTCGAGCTGGACCTGGACGCGTTGCCGCTGCGGGAAGCCCGGCCGGTGCCCACGGTGTCGCCGTTCCCGGCGGTGCTGCAGGACGTCTCGGTGAGCGTCGAGAAGACGATTCCGGCGGCGTCCGTCCAGGCGGCGCTGCGCACCGGCGGCGGCGAGCTGCTCGAGGACATCGCGCTGTTCGACGTGTACGAGGGCGCGCAGGCGGGCGAGGGCCGCAAGTCGCTCACCTATGCCCTGCGTTTCCGCGCCACCGACCGGACACTCACCGAAGACGAGGCCAGCGCGGCGCGCGACGCGGCCGTCGCGGCGGCGGCCGACGCGGTGGGTGCGGTGCTGCGCGGCTGACCGTCATGCGACACCCGGCCCATCCGATCCTCAACGCGCTGACATATCTGCCGGAGCGGACGGTGCTGCAGACCCCGGCGCTGCTCGGCATGGAGTACACCGATCTGTCCCTGCCCACCTCGGACGGGGAGACCGTGCACGCCTGGTGGATTCCCGCGCGGAAATCGGTT
>NZ_BAFS01000109.1 GCF_000308415.1 Nocardia asiatica NBRC 100129
GCTACGTCGGCTCGGTGAGCGAGCCGGGCTTCTTCTCGGTGCTCCCGCTGACCGATCGCAAGAGCATCTCGCTGCGCGTGCGCAATTTCGAGACGCAGAAGCTCAAGGTCAACGACGCCGACGGCAATCCGGTGGAGATCGCCGCGGTGGTCGTCTACCGGGTGGTGGACAGCTTCAAGGCCGCCTTCGCCGTGGACGACTACGAGGAGTACGTGGAGACCCAGTCCGAGGCGGCCGTCCGCCACCTGGCCACGACGCACCCCTACGACGCGCACGAGGCCGACCGCACCAGCCTGCGCGACGGCGCGGAGGTCGCCGAGGAATTGACCGTCGAACTGCGTGAGCGCACCGAGATGGCGGGCATCGAGGTGCTGGAGGCGCGGATCACCCACCTCGCGTACGCGCCCGAGATCGCCCAGGCCATGCTGGTCCGTCAGCAGGCGAACCAGGTGGTCGCCGCGCGCACCCGGATCGTGGAGGGCGCGGTCGGCATGGTCGGCCTCGCGCTGGAGCGGCTCGCTCAGGAGGGCATGGTGGAACTGGACGAGGAGCGCAAGGCGGCCATGGTGTCGAACCTGCTCGTGGTGCTCTGCGGTGACCGTCCGACCCAGCCCGTGGTCAACGCCGGTTCGCTCTACTCCTGAGGCGGCGCCCCGTGGCTGAGCGCAAGAAACTGCTGCTACGCCTGGACCCGGCCGTCCACGACGCCATCGCTAAGTGGGCGGCCGACGACCTGCGCAGTGTCAACGCCCAGATCGAGTACGCGCTGCGCCTGGCGCTGGAGCAGGCCGGGCGCAAACCGAAGTCGCAGTGACGCGACCTCGATACCGATCAGAGATGGTGCCCCGGCCCGTGGGCGCGAAGACTTGCAAGTGGTCAGCGACCGTCCGATCGAGTCCGCACCGAAAGGGGCAATGATGACCACGACAGTGCACATCGACAACATCGTTCGCGACTACAACGCGTGGAAGCCCACGTTCGACGGTCTCGCGCAGTACTTCGCGGAAGCCGGAGCCCGCAACTGCCGGGTGGAACGATTCACGCACAACCCGAATCGGGTGCTGGTGGAGCTGGACTTCGACACGACGGTGGCGGCGGAGGCGTTCCGCGACCGCCTGCACGAAGTCACCGACCAGCCGCGGGCGCAGATGTTGCTGGTCACCCATGAGGTCTCGCTGCTCGAGCTGGTGGACGACCATCCCCTCACGCTCAGCGCTTCCTCGTGACGAAGATCGCCGTGCCGGGGAACAGCTCACCGCGCAGCGGGCTCCACTGCCCCCATTCGCGATCCAGCCATTCCGGCCACTCCGGTTCGACGATGTCCTCGACTGCCAGTCCCGCCGCGACGATCTCCCGTACCCGGTCGCCGATGGTCCGGTGGTGCTCGACGTAGGTGGGCACGTTGTCGCCGTCGACCTCGACGTAAGGGGTGCGGTCGAAGTACGGGATGGTGGCGGTGAGCCCCGCCGGACCCGGATCGTCCGGGAAGATCCAGCGCATCGGATGGTTCACCGAGAAGACCCAGCGCCCGCCCGGGCGCAGCACCCGCGCCACCTCGCGCATCACCAGCGCCGAATCGGCGACGAACGGCACGGCGCCGAACGCCGAGCAGGCCAGATCGAACGACGCGTCGGGGAACGGAAGGGCCTCCGCGTCCGCCTGCACCAGCGGCACCCGCGGCCCGCCGCGCGCCATCACCGCCAGCCCCCGCTCCAGCATGCCGCGCGACAGGTCGAGCCCGACCGGCCGCGCGCCCTGCCCGGCCAGCCAGCGCGCGCACGGGGCCGAGCCGCAGCCGATCTCCAGCACCCGCTTGCCGGTGACGTCGCCGAGGAAGCGCATGTCCCCTTCGTGCAAGCCCTCCGGGCACCAGACGAACTCGCCGCCGGGGGAGTCGACGCCGAGGAACTCCGCGTGCGTCTCGTGGTACTGGGCGGCATCGGCGTCCCACCACCGCCGGCTGGCCACCCTGCTGGCCGCCGATCCGATCCGGGTCCGCGCCGTGCCCGTCGTTCCGAGCAGTGCGTTTGCTTGCGCATGGCGATCTTCCGACACGCCGATCAGACTATCGGCGTGGCGGCCTGACCGGTTTGCCCGCCCGGACCGAGGTCGCGTACGCTGAACGCGCGAGTGTCTTCCGTACAGCCGTACCGAAGTTCACACCGTGCTGCGTTTCACGCGCGTCGCGTGCGGTACGTTCCTAGTGTCCGTCTTCACACATCGCGGTGAGATCGCAGCGTACCGAAAGTTCCAATGTCCGCAACCGACCACAATCCGTCCGGAGCAAACCGACATATGCCCACCACCGTCACCTCGCCGCAGGTAGCCGTCAACGACATCGGCTCCGCCGAGGATTTCCTCGCCGCCATCGACGCCACGATCAAGTACTTCAACGACGGCGACATCGTCGAAGGAACCATCGTCAAGGTCGATCGCGACGAGGTCCTGCTCGACATCGGTTACAAGACCGAAGGCGTCATCCCCTCTCGTGAACTCTCCATCAAGCACGACGTCGACCCCAACGAGGTCGTTTCCGTGGGCGATGAGGTCGAGGCTCTTGTTCTCACCAAGGAGGACAAGGAAGGCCGCCTGATCCTGTCGAAGAAGCGGGCGCAGTACGAGCGTGCGTGGGGCACCATCGAGGAGCTCAAGGAGAAGGACGAGGCCGTCAAGGGCACCGTCATCGAGGTCGTCAAGGGCGGCCTGATCCTCGACATCGGCCTGCGCGGCTTCCTGCCCGCCTCGCTCGTCGAGATGCGGCGGGTCCGCGATCTCCAGCCGTACGTCGGCAAGGAGATCGAGGCCAAGATCATCGAGCTGGACAAGAACCGCAACAACGTGGTGCTGTCCCGCCGCGCCTGGCTGGAGCAGACCCAGTCCGAGGTGCGCAGCGAATTCCTGCACCAGCTGCAGAAGGGCCAGGTCCGCAAGGGTGTGGTCTCCTCGATCGTCAACTTCGGCGCGTTCGTCGACCTGGGCGGCGTGGACGGTCTGGTGCACGTCTCCGAGCTGTCCTGGAAGCACATCGACCACCCGTCCGAGGTCGTCGAGGTCGGCAACGAGGTCACCGTCGAGGTGCTCGACGTCGACCTGGACCGCGAGCGCGTCTCGCTGTCGCTGAAGGCGACCCAGGAAGACCCGTGGCGTCAGTTCGCCCGCACCCACGCGATCGGCCAGATCGTGCCGGGCAAGGTCACCAAGCTCGTGCCGTTCGGCGCGTTCGTCCGCGTCGAGGAGGGCATCGAGGGCCTGGTGCACATCTCCGAGCTGGCCGAGCGCCACGTCGAGGTGCCGGACCAGGTCGTCACCGTCGGCGACGACGCGATGGTCAAGGTCATCGACATCGACCTGGAGCGTCGCCGGATCTCGCTGAGCCTCAAGCAGGCCAACGAGGACTACCACGCCGAGTTCGACCCGTCGAAGTACGGCATGGCCGACAGCTACGACGAGCAGGGCAACTACATCTTCCCCGAGGGCTTCGATCCCGACACCAACGAGTGGCTCGAGGGCTTCGACAAGCAGCGCGAGGAGTGGGAAGGCCGCTACGCCGAGGCGGAGCGTCGCCACAAGATGCACACCGCGCAGATGGAGAAAATGGCAGCCGACGCTGCGGCCGAGGCCGCGAACGGCGGCGGCGCGTCGAACTACTCCTCCGAGAGCGGTGCGCAGTCCTCCGCCAGCCAGGCCGAGCCCGCCGGTGGTTCGCTGGCCAGCGACGCGCAGCTGGCGGCTCTGCGCGAGAAGCTGTCCGGCAACGCCTGATCGGCAATAGCTAGCACGACTGTGCCCCAACCGTTGATCGGTTGGGGCACAGTCGTTTTCGAGGAGGCCCTCAGACGGTCTGGCGTCGAGAGGGTTTCGTGGTGCCGCGCGAGACCTGCGGCGCTTGTGCGGGCCGCCGTGCCGCCTCGTGGGGCGCCACCATCTGGGCGGTGGTGAGCGCGACGACCTGGATCTGCTCGAGCCGCAACCCGAGCGAGGCCAGCCGGGCGATGACGCCCAGCCGATGCTCCGGCAAACCCGGGCTGACCACCAGCGGGTCCCTTCCCGGGCGACGTACGACGTAGCTTCGGCGTTCGGTGTCGTACCGCACGGGCACGCCGTCCCGGATGGCCCGGTAGGCGTCCAGATCCAGCGCGCGGTGCCGGATCGGGTCGATCAGCAGCGACTCGACGAACTGCTCCGCCTGCCGCAGCCACGGCTCCTGGTCCGACGGGTCCAAGTGCTCGACCCGCTGGGCCACGCGCCACCGATAGTCCTCCGCGGCAGGGCACAGCAGCGCCCGGTGCCGCTCGATCTCCGCCGCGAAAGCCACGAGGTCTTCGTGGGTCTCGGCGACCGGGCCGGGCGTCGAAGCATGTACGTCGGGCATGGTGACCCCTATCTCTCGGGTTGCGGATTACTTTGTGTGGCAACCAGATCGACGTCCGACACTTCGTATTGTGCCGGAGGGGTCCGACAGAAACGGCGAGTGCGACATCCGGTCCGGGGGCGACCGCTCAGTACCCGACGGTGAAGCGGCGCTGGACGAAGCGAGGCTGCTCGGCTTCATCGAGCAGGGCGACCGCCACGTCCTCCGCGGAGATGTCCGCCCCGCCGAGCAGCAGCTGATCGCCGCCGATCCGGAAGCGGCCGGTGCACTCGCCCGGGGCGATCCGCCCCGAGGAGGGGCTCAGGTAGGTCCAGTGACGGTTGGACAGCCGGTAGATGTTCAAGGCGTCGCGCAGGGCGCGGACCACCCGGGCGTACTCCGCCGGGACTTCGAGCACTTCGGTGAGGGTGCGCGTGAACTCATCTCCGGTGTCCAGCAGTTGCACGCCGGGCGCCACCTCCAGACTGCCCGCCCCGCCCACCGCGATCAGCCGGACCCGTGGCTGCCGGTCGAGCGCGGCGACCATCGCCCGCGCACCCACGACGAAATCGTCCGCCTTGGCGATGGTGTCGGCGATGCCGTGCCCGGTGTTCACCGCACTCACGACGACGTCCAGACCGGCGATGGCGTCGGCGATGCTGTCGGTGTCCAGCCAGTCGGCGACCGCCCAGGTCTCGTCGGCGCGTTCGGCGGGGAAACGCCCCGCGTCGCGCGTGAAGGCGGTGACCCGGTGTCCTCGCCGCAGTGCTTCGGCGACGACCCTGGACCCGATGACGCCGGTCGCTCCGAAAACCCCGATTTCCACGACTTCTCCTTGATGTTCATTTACTACACGGCGTTCAGTAACTACACATGGGATAGTAGCCAAACGCTGTAGAGTGTCAACCGTGGCCGAGATCGTCAGGAGTCGCCGAGAGCGCCTGCGCGCGCAGGCGCTGGAGGACATCAAGACAATCGCCATGCGGTTGCTCGCCGAGGGCGGCCCGGACGCGATCTCCTTGCGTGCCATCGCTCGCGAGATGGGGATGACGGCCGGCGCGATCTACGGCTACTACGCCACCCGTGACGAGTTGATCTCTACGCTCATCTCGGACGTCTACACCGCCTTGGTGGACCGGCTCGAGGCGGCGCGCGACGCCGTCGCCGTGGGCGATCCGGCCGGACGCATCGTGGCCTGGGCCGCAGCCGTGCGTGAGTGGGCGGTCGAACGGCCCGCCGAATTCCGGCTCATCTACGGCGACCCGGTGCCCGGCTATCAGCCGCCGCCGGGCGGGCCTGCCGCGGCGGCCGAGTTACGCGCCTGCACCGGTCTGGTCGGTCTCGCGGCCGCCGCGTGGCCACGGGCCGCGGCTACGCAGACCACGGGCGACTGCGCCTGGTCCGACTTCGACGCGCGGCTGGCCGGGCATGTCCGGTCCGACTTCCCCGATCTGCCGCCCGACGCGCTCGCCCTCGCCCTGCGGATGTGGGGGCGGATGCACGGACTGATCGCGCTCGAGGTGTACGGCCATCTGCGCCCGCAAACTCAGGATCCGGCGAAGCTTTTCCGCGCCGAGATGCGCGACCTCGTCCGTTCACTCGGTCTTTGATCCATCTCGCGTCGACAGCGCCTGGTCCATCCCAGCGGTTCCACTCGGCGGCCCGACCGGTTCCGCATGATCATCGTTCCGCCGACCCCGCCCATTCCGCGTGATCCCGTGCTCGGATGTCGCGCCCGTGGACCTCTGCCTCGGGGATCGGCCAGACGGTCGAGCGGGGAGATTGCCAGCGATACGCCACGTCGAAAATCGGCAATATCCGAGGGGATGAATGTACGCGCTTATCGCTATTCCGCGCCTACCGTCGCCATCGCCGTCACGGGTTTCCGGTTCTTTCGAGAAATGGGGCCGTTCGGCGCTGTGCTGTCTTCCGGCCGGTCTCGACGATTCTTTCCGAAGTAGCGCGCGTGCAGGTCCTGGTCGCCGCCGCAGCGGCTCGCTGTGCGGGGACGCCGAATGTATCGAAGAGCACGGGTATGCATTCCTCCGGGCGCGCCGAAAGCGGGCGCTATCGCTGGTTCTGTGACCGGGGTTCGAGCAAGGAATTACGGACTGCCGACGGGTGGGCGTGCGGAGAAGTGCAACTGCCCTCGGCTTACTGTTCTTGCATCTGCACTTACATTTCCACGCCGGCGCACTCGGCCGACCGCGCCATTGGTCCACGGACTGGACCGATCACGGTGCGGCGCAACGAATCCGAGGTCCGGGCACGCAAAACAGTGGCCCAGCCTTGGCGAGAGGCTGGGCCACTTCGAACTCGGGTTCAGCTTGCGGTAGCAGGTACCCACCGGACCGCGGGTGCGGCCGGACGGTTCCGCATGGCAGCGAAACTGTGCCGCGCGGGACTGATGAACGCGGTGAACCAAGAGCGGCGGTGCTCCGCGAGCGCCGCCGCGACAGCGGGGATCCGAATGCAGTGCACTCGCCCCGCCATACCCAGGCGGTGGCGACCCGTCTGGTTGATTCTGGTGCCCAATGGTGTTCCTTTGCTTCGCTGGTGTCGGCCTGGATCGCCACGGCGAAGATTAGCGGAACGAAAGTGCTCGGCAGAGTATTTTGCGCGAGTAATTGCTTCGGCGTGTCGGAAAGTCGGGGCGGCCCCACCGTAAACATCCGGAATTGTTGCGAAACGGTCTCGGGGCAGTCACGGATCGGGCAAATGGGCCGGCATGTGGTGGAATGCGCGAGCGCATCGGGTAATCGACCGGATTGCCCCGCGACGGCCGGTTCGCCGCCCGATCCGCCGCACGCGACGCGGCCGCGTGGGCCTCGGGGCGGCGAACGCGCGGCCCGCTTCCGGATGCGAGACTGGTCGAATGTTACGAATCGGCCTCACCGGAGGCATGGGAGCGGGCAAGTCGACCGTGGCTCGGGCACTCGCCGCACTCGGTGCGGTGGTCATCGACTCCGACCTGATCGCGAGGGAGGTCGTCGAGCCGGGCACCGAGGGCTTGGCCGCGCTGGTGGCGGCGTTCGGCGCCGACATCCTCGCCGCCGACGGCAGCCTCGACCGGCCCACGCTGGCCGCCAAGGCATTCGGGGACGACGCGGCACGCGCGAAACTCAATTCCATCACGCATCCGCTCGTCGGAAAGCGCACCGCGGAATTGATCGCCGCCGCCCCCGCGGATGCGATCGTAGTGCAGGATATTCCGCTCCTGGTGGAAAACGGTCTCGCTCCGTTGATGAATCTCGTGCTCATCGTCGACGTGGACGCGGAAACGCGAATTCGGCGTCTGGTGGAATTTCGCGGCGTCCTCGAAGCCGATGCGCGGGCGCGTATTTCGGCGCAGGCCACCGATGAACAGCGGCGAGCCGTTGCCGATGTGTTGCTGGACAACAGCGGCGCGCCGGGTGCCGTCGAAGCCGAGGTGCGTCGCCTGTGGGCCGAGCGTTTGGTGCCGTTCGAGCGCAACCTGCGAACCGGCACGCCCGCGCGCCGCCAGGAGATCCGGCTCGTGCCCGCCGATCCCCGCTGGCCCGCGCAGGCGCAACGGCTGATCGCCCGGCTCCGGGTGGCCTGCGGTACTGCCGCGTCTCGTATCGACCACGTCGGCTCCACGTCGGTGCCGGGGTTGCCCGCCAAGGACGTGATCGATCTCCAGATCACGGTCGCGGATCTGGCCGCCGCCGACGGCCTGCGCGAGGCGCTGGGCGCCGCGGGGTTCCCGGTGCGGCCGGAGTCCACCCAGGACAACCCCAAGCCCACGCCGCAGGACCCCGCGGGCGCCGATACCGCGCTGTGGGTCAAGCGTTTCCACCAGAACGCCGACCCGGGGCGGTTGGCCAACGTGCACGTGCGGGTGGAGGGTTCGCCCGGCCAGCAGTACGCGCTACTGCTGCGGGACTGGCTGCGCGCCGACGCGGACGCACGCGCGGAGTACCTCGCCGTGAAGCGCGAGGGCGAGGCCAAGGCGGCGGGGCTGACCGGCGCGGAGGCGACCGCGGCCTACCTCGATGTCAAGGAACCGTGGTTCGACGCCGCCTATCCGAGAGTTCTGGCCTGGCGGGACTCGACGGCGCCCTAGTCCGGCCCCGGACGCGCGGCATTCGCGAGCGCTGCCAGGGCGCGAGGCCGGTCATGTCCACTTCATCGCCCGGTTGACCGGTTGCACGCCGGGCGTACGGCCGACCGCGGTGACGGCTCGGCGCGCGGGAAATGGGTGCTGCGAATTCGCGCCGGGAAGGCGCGGGTCGGAGCGCTCGTCCGGGGGCCCGCGCACGGGGGACTACAGCCAGGTCAGCGTGATGTCCATGGTGTCCAACCAGCCCTCCAGGGTGTGCCCGTTGGCGGCGATGCCATCGATGGCGGCGGTGGCGTGCTGGACGGCGGCCTCCGCGTCTGCGAGCGTGATCAGCCCGGCGGCGTGCGCGGCGATCAGCTCGTCGACGTCGAGCAGCTGCGTGTCGCGCGAGGAACGCACGATGATGTCGAGGTAGTGGTCGACGGCCTTCCATTTCTTCGGGGCGACCACGGTGAAGTCACCGATGTCGAGGTAGTAGTCCTGGTCGCGCCGATGCGCGGGCAAGTAGTGGAAGATCGTCGCGCGCAGGTGCAACTTGGGCAGCAGCCAGGACTCGATGTAGTGGAACTGCGGATGATCCGAGGTGCGCGCCATGTACAGGCCCCACGGCTCGACGCGGTACTTCTCGACCGGGCGTACGAAGCCTTTCGGATCCGTGTTCGTCAGGTCCGCGATGCTGAAGTACTCGACTTTGGGCCGGTGCACGTCGACGGTGGGTGCCTGCGTCATGCATCAAGAATCTACCGTCGCGCCCGATGCGTCGAGTCGGACGCGGTAACCGGTGAGCTACATCCAGGTGAGGGTGATGCCGTAAGTGGCCAGCCAGTCCTCCACGCAGTGGTCGTGGGCGGCCAGCCCGTCCAGCACCGCCGTGGCCTGCGCGAAGGCCCGGTGCGCCTGCGCGGTGTCGACCAGTCCGGCCGCGTGCGCGGCGAGCAGCTCGTCCACGCCGAGTAGTTCGGCGGTGCGGCCGCGGCGCGCGGCGATGTCCAGGTACTGGTCCACCGCCTTCCAGCGCTTCGGGCCCACCCGGGTGAACTCGCCGATGTCGAGCCGGTAGACCGGTTCCCGGTGGTGCGCCGGATTGGTTCTGGTCAGCGTCGCCCGCAAGGAGAGTTCCGGCAGCAACCAGGACTCGAGATAGTGCGAATCCGGCCCGCCGACCGGGCGCGCCATGTACAGGCCCCACGGCTCGACGTGAAAACGCTCGACCGGACGGACGAAGCCTTTGGCGTCGGTATTGGTCAGTTCGGCGAGATTGAAGAATTCCACCCTCGGCCGGTGCGGCGCGGGCGTGGCCGGGGCGATCCGCCCCGGTGGGGCGGTTGTAGCGACGCCGGTGACGGAAGGAACCGCCGCGCGGAGATCCCTGGCGACATACCCGGCCAGGCCGGTCACGGCCGGCACGGCGACGAGCAATGGAAGCAGACCGCTCATGGCTTTGTCCTTCACCACGTCCGAACAATCAGATCAGGCTACACCCGGTGGGAGGTCTGCGGTCGGTCCGCGATAAGGTG
>NZ_BAFS01000108.1 GCF_000308415.1 Nocardia asiatica NBRC 100129
GGTGACGAAGTAGCGCAGCTGGCGCAATTCCATAAACGATAATTCTAGCTAGTAGAAAATCTATCTGTTTTACTTCTTCGCCTCGGGCCAGCAAGGTCGAAGACATGGGAAACAACGCCGCACAGACCGACGAGAACATCGACATCTTCACCGGCCCGGTCTTCCGCCCCGGCGACGACGGCTACGACGCGGAGATCGCAGGCTTCCAGACCGCGTACACGCATCGGCCCGCGCTGGTCGTCGGCGCGGTGCACGCCGAAGACGTGCGCGCCGCCGTGGAGTACGCCGCGCGCCACGATCTGCCGGTCGCCGTGCAGGCCACCGGCCACGGGCTGTCCGTCGCCACCGACGGCGGCGTGCTGATCGGCACGCGGCGCATGACGGCCGTCCGGATCGATCCGGACCGCCGGACCGCGCACGTCGGCGCGGGCGTGCGGGCGGGTGCGCTGGTCGAAGCGGCGGCCGAACACGGGCTGGCTCCGCTGAACGGTTCGTCGCCTTCGGTCGGCGTGGTGGGTTATCTGCTCGGCGGCGGGATCGGCTTGCTCGCGCGCCGGTTCGGATACGCGGCCGAGCACGTGCGGGCGATCGAGTTGGTCACCGCCGACGGGCGGGTGCGCACCCTGACGCCGGGCGACGAGTTGTTCGGCGCCGTGCTCGGCAGCGGCGGCAATTTCGGTGTCGTGACCGGGCTGGAAGTGGGCCTGGTCCCGGTGGCCACGGTGTACGGCGGGCAGCTGGTGTTCGACACGCCGCTGGTGGAGCGGGCGCTGGAGGCGTGGCGACAGTGGACCGCGACCGTGCCGGAGGAGGTGACCTCGACGCTGGCCATGCTCGCCTACCCGGACTTCCCGCACCTGCCCGAGCCGCTGCGCGGCCGGTACGTCGCGTCGATCCGGATCGCCTACAGCGGTCCGGCCGAGGAAGGGGAACGGCTGGTCGCCCCGCTGCGAGCGGTCGGCGAACGACTGCGCGACGACCTGCGCGCGATGCCGTACACCGAGTCGCACACCATTCACAGCGACCCGGACCATCCGCACGCCTATGCCGCCACCAACGCGCTGCTCGGCGAGTTCACCGCGGAAGCGGCGGCGGCGCTGCTGGACGCGGCGGGCCCGGATTCCGGCGCCGGCGCCGTCGTCGACGTCCGTCATCTCGGCGGCGCGCTGGCCCGCGCGGGCGAGGCCGGTATCGCGGTGGATCACCGTGCGGCCGCTTACCTCGTGCGGGTCATCACCGGCCCGGAAGGCGCCGCGGCCCGCGCCGGCATTCGTGCCGCGCTGAGCCCGTGGACCCTCGGGCACAGTCTCAACTTCCTCTACGGGGCGGGCGCGGAAGCGGACGAGGCGCAGACCCGCGCGGGCTACCGCCCGGACACCTACGCCCGGTTGGCCGCGCTCAAGGCTCGGCACGACCCGCGCAACCTGTTCCGCTGCAACCGCAATATTCGACCGGACGCCGGGTGACAGCATGCTATCTTGGTGATATCACTCTGATATTGGGAGGATGTCATGCAGTTTCGATCCGCGTTCCGCGTCAACGGCTTTCTGGTGCTGCTGGGGTGGTTCGTGCTCACGGTCCTGTTCGGCGGCGGCGCGGCGCTCGGCTTCGTCGCGGGCGCCCGGCACGGCAATACCCTCGCCGTGGTCGGCGCGGTGGCGGCGGTCGTCGTTGTCGTCGTCCTGCTGTTGCTGGCGACCGGCTTGACCGTGGTGAACCCGAACGAGGCCAAGGTGGTGCAGTTCTTCGGCC
>NZ_BAFS01000107.1 GCF_000308415.1 Nocardia asiatica NBRC 100129
ACCGCTCTGTTCTCGGCGTCGCTCACCGGGTCCTCCGTGGTTTCGCGGGCTACCGCCTTCGAGCCCGAGGTTCGCGCCGAGCTACTTCCGCTCACCGCGATGGTGGCGCCGCGTCCCCGAATCCTCGTAGTAGCCCGCCGTAGCGGGGTCTGATTCGGACCGGCCCCCTCGCTGCGGGCTGATTTGACTTGTTAGTGCTGGTCCCCTCTGTCAACTGAGCCACGACATTCTTCGGGAAGACCTACTTTCAATGACCATCCTGACTCTTGATACCGACCTGTTCCACGCCGCCGCTCCCAAGAGCCTCCGTGCCGAAGCCGCCGGGCTGACTCCGGCGCAGTTCCACAGCCGTTACTGCGCGCACGGCGGACCGATCCGCCTCGGCGAGTGGTCGCCCGCGGGCAGCCGCACCGCGGAGTTCACCGCCACGCTGGAATTCTCCGGCCATCTGCGGACCGTCGTCGCCACCGGCAGCCCGGTCGCGGCGATGACCTCGGCTCTCTACGAAGAGGGCTACCCGGTGGAGATCCTGCAGTTCCACCAGCGGCGCACCGCCGACGGCACCGCCACGTTCGTGCGGTGCGAATGCAACGGCAGGCGCGGCTGGGGCGCGGCGATCGCGGACGACAGCGCCGAGTCGACGGTGCGCGCCATGATCGCGGGCGTCAACCTGCTCGGCGCGTTCTGATCCTGGGCGGCCGACCGCGGGAGGCAGTGCGCCGGCCCGGGGCGGACGCACCACGCCGTAATCGCAGCAGGCCCGAACACGGACCGCCGCTCCAGCGGTGTCCGAGTTCGGGCCCTGGTTGATTTCGCTGCCGCGCAGCGATTTCCGATCCGTGTTTACTGTTCGGGCTGCCCGGCTGCCTGCTGCTCGGCGAGTTGCTTGCGTACCTCGTCCATGTCCAGCGCCTTGACCTGGGTGACCAGATCCTCGAGCGCGGCGGGCGGCAGCGCGCCGGGCTGCGCGAACACCAGCACGCCCTCCCGGAAAGCCATGATGGTCGGGATGGAGCGAATGTTGGCGGCCGCCGCGAGGCCCTGCTCGGACTCGGTGTCCACCTTTCCGTGCACCACGTCGGGGTGCTTGTCGGAGGATGCCTCGAAAGTCGGTGCGAAACTCTTGCACGGACCGCACCAATCGGCCCAGAAGTCGACGAGTACCACGTCGTTTCCGGTGACGATCTCATCGAAATTGTGCTGGGTCAGCGTCTGGGTGGCCATGACGTCCTCTCGTTTCGGTGTGCCTGCTATAACGCGGGCTGTTCCGGTTATCTTCCACGGCGGATCCGGCCGACCGGCCACTCGCGCCGCTGATCCCCGTCCCATCGACGGATACCCAGCACGGTCGCCGGAAAATCCCGGTCCCGGGCGACGGCGTGAATCGCCTCGCCGAGTTGGTGCGGCGGGACCCGTCTGGCCAGGGTGATGTGCGGGGTCCAGGCATCCGGATGCACGTTGGCCGGAACGCCGGGGCACGGGGAGATCGTGTGGAAGATCCGGTGGTGCAGGGCGAGCAGCGCCTCGGAGGGGACCACCAGCCGCACCAGGATGGGGCGGCGTGCACCGAAGACCACCAGACCGCCCAACCGCACGGGAATCGGCGCGAAGGTCTGCTCGTCCAGTGCCTGCTCGATCCGCGGCCAGATCTGCCTGGCCACCGCGGCGGTGATGTGCGGGCGGTTGGACTCGTCGGTGCGCGCGGCGAGGCTCGGCACGCCGGCCTCGGCGAGCAACTGCCACTGGCGGCGGATCTCGACGTCGGCGGCCTCGTCGAGGAGTAGTTCGACCGACTGCACCATGATCCCCGAAGGTAACCGCAGTCGGCGGGTTCGCGGGCCGGTTCCGGCGCCCGGGCACGTCGGCGAGAGGATGTTGCGGTGAACGACGCGAACCAGACCCGCACGGACCGGGCACTGCGGCTCGGCCTGATCGACGGCGACGGCATCGGGCCCGAGGTGGTGCGGGCCGCCGAGCGCGTGGTGGACGAGGCGCTGTCCGCCGCGGGCGCCGCGCCGGTCGAGTGGGTGCCGCTGGCCATGGGGCACCGTGCCATCGCCGAGTTCGGCACTCCGCTGCCCGAGCGGACGCTCGAGGAACTCGCCGGAGTCGACGCCTGGATTCTCGGCCCGCACGACAACGCGTCTTATCCGGCCGAACATCGCGTCGCGCCGGGCGGAATGATCCGCAAGCGCTTCGACCTCTATGCCAACATTCGTCCCGCGCGGGCCTTCGCCGGCGTGCACGCGGCAGCGCCGGACATCGATCTGGTGATCGTCCGTGAGAACAGCGAGGGTTTCTACGCCGACCGCAATATGTTCGCCGGCTCGGGGGAGTTCCGGCCGACGCCGGACGTCGCGCTCTCGGTCGGTGTGGTGACCCGCGCCGCTTGCGAGCGGATCGCGCACCAGGCGTTCCGGTTGGCCGCGACGCGACGCAAGCGGGTGACCATCGTCCACAAAGCGAATGTGCTGCCGCTGACCATGGGACTGTTCCGCGACGTATGTCAGGAGGTCGGCCGGGAATATCCCGGGGTCGAGGTGGACGACGAACACGTCGACGCGGCGGCCGCGCACCTGGTCCGCGCCGCCGTCGACTACGACGTGCTGGTCACCGAGAACCTGTTCGGCGACATCCTGTCCGACCTGGCCGGGGAATTGAGCGGTTCGCTCGGGCTGGCCGCCTCGCTCAACTGCTCGGCCACCACGGCGATGGCCCAGGCGGTGCACGGCGCCGCGCCCGCACTCGCCGGCCACAACCGCGCCAACCCGACGGCGTTGCTGCTGTCGTCGGCGATGCTCTTGCGCTGGCTGGCAGCCCGGGACACCGACGCGACCTTGGCGCGGGCCGGTGAGCGGATCGAACGGGCCGTCGCCGCGACCTTCGAGGCGGGCATCGCCACCGCCGATCTCGGGGGACTGGCATCGACCAGCGAATTCACCGAGCAGGTCTGCGCCAGGGTGCATCGCAGGTGAACGCGACGTCGTGCGGGCGCTAGGGCGAGGCCCGTGCCCAGCGGGTGACTCCGCAGCCCGGTCGGGTGATCGACCGGCGGCCGGGTAGGGTGTTGCGCCGGTGTACCGGCACACGGGCGGCGCGGATCGCGGGGGAGTTCGTGTTGCTGTTGCATTACTGTCCAGCGCGCAGCGTCCCGGTCGCTTAGATTTCCAAACGGGTGATGACGCCCGGGTTGCGTGGATCCAAAATGTGGAGGACTGCTGTGTCTGATCGTTCGTTTCTCGGCAGGCGCGCCGTGCGAGCCGCCATGGGCGCGCTCGCGGCGGGCGCACTGGTGCTGACCGGCTGTGCCACCAACACCGAGGAAACCGGCCCTTCGGCGCCCAAAGTGCAGGTGGACAAGGTCGACGAGATCGCAGCGCAACTCCCCGACAAGATCAAGCAATCCGGCAAGCTCGTCGTCGGCGTGAACGTCCCGTATCAGCCGAACGAGTACAAGGACGCCAGTGGCCGGATCGTCGGTTTCGATGTGGACCTGATGGACGCGGTGGCGTCCGTGCTCGGCGTGAAAGCCGAGTACGTCGAGTCGGCCTTCGAGAAGATCATCCCCTCGATCCAGGCCGGGACCTACGACGTGGGCATGTCCTCGATCACCGACTCCAAGGAACGCGAGCAGCAGGTCGACTTCACCACCTACTTCAACGCCGGCATCCAGTGGGCGCAGCAGAAGGGCAAGCCGATCGACCCGGAGAACGCCTGCGGCAAGAAGGTCGCCGTGCAGGCCACCACCGTGGAGCACACCGACGAGGTGCCCGCCAAGAGCGCCGAGTGCGTCGCCGCGGGCAAACCCGCCATCGACATCAAGCCGTTCGACGAGCAGAGCGCCGCGACCAACGCGCTGGTGCTCGGCCAGGTCGACGCCATGTCGGCCGACTCCCCGGTGACGGCGTACGCGATCAAGCAGAGCGACGGCAAGATCGAGACCGCGGGCCCGGTGTTCGACTCCGCCCCCTACGGCTGGGCGGTGCCCAAGGGCGCGCCGCTGGCCGCCGTGCTGCAGAAGGCGGTCCAGCACCTGATCGACAACGGCAAGTACCTCGAGATCACGAAGAACTGGGGCGTCCAGGAAGGCGCCATCACCAAGTCCGTCGTCAACGGCGCCGTGAGCTGATCGATGGCGGACGACGACACTCGGTCGGCGCCCGGTGATCCCGGCCCCGGCGGAGCGGACCCGGCGCGGGAGCCGGAGCCGATCAAAGCGGTTCCGCTGCGCAGGCCGGGGCGCTGGATAGCGGCGGCGGTCATCCTCGTGCTGGTGGCGCTGTTCGTCTACGGCGCCGCGACCAACCCGGCTTATCGCTGGGACACCTACGGGAAGTACCTGTTCGACAGCCGGATCACCGCGGGCGCCATCGTGACGCTGGAACTGACCGTGTGCGCGATGGCGATCGCGGTGGGGCTCGGGACGATGCTGGCCGTCATGCGGCTGTCGCCGAATCCGGTGCTGCGGAGCACGGCGTGGGTGTACCTCTGGATCTTCCGTGGCACTCCGGTGTTCGTGCAGTTGGTGTTCTGGGGGCTGGTCCCTTCGCTGTACAGCCAGATCCACCTGGGCGTTCCGTTCGGGCCGCAGTTCTTCCAGCTCGACGTGCAGCAGTTGCAGGCGGCGTTCGCCTTCGCCGTGCTCGGCCTCGGTCTCAACGAGGCCGCCTACATGGCCGAGATCGTCCGCGCCGGGATCAATTCGGTCGGCGAGGGGCAGCGGGAAGCGTCGTTCGCGCTCGGCATGTCCTGGAGCCAGACCATGCGCCGGACGGTGCTGCCGCAGGCCATGCGCGTGATCATCCCGCCGACCGGCAACGAGCTGATCGGCATGCTGAAGACCACCTCGCTGGTCACCGGCATCCCGCTGAGCACCGATCTGTTCGGCCGGGCGCGCGACATCTACGGCGTGAACTTCCAGCCGATTCCGCTGCTGCTGGTCGCGGCCACCTGGTACCTGGCGATCACGAGCGTGCTCATGGTCGGGCAGTACTACTTGGAGCGCTACTACTCGCGCGGCGTCTCCCGCAGGCTGACCGCCAAGCAGCTGCAGGAACTCGCCGACGCGCAGCAGGGAGAGAAGGCGAAATGAGCGTGGACGTGGAGAAGACCACCTCCCCCGCGATGGTCGTCGCGGACCGGGTCTGCAAGAACTTCGGCGCGCTGCAAGTGCTCAAGGGCGTTTCGCTGGAGGTGGGCCGCGGCGAGGTGCTGTGCTTGATCGGGCCGTCGGGCTCGGGCAAGTCCACCTTCCTGCGCTGCATCAACCACCTGGAGCAGGTGAACGCCGGGCGGCTCTACGTCGACGGCGAGATCGTCGGCTACCGGGAGAAGAACGGCAAGCTCTACGAGATGCACCCGCGCGAGGCGGCCGAGCAGCGCCGCGAGATCGGCATGGTGTTCCAGCACTTCAATCTGTTCCCGCACCGGACCGCGCTGGAGAACATCATCGAGGCGCCCACCCAGGTCAAGAAACTGCGCAAGGCGGACGCGCTGGCCAAGGCCAGGGAACTGCTGGACCGGGTCGGCCTGGCGGACAAGGCGAACGCCTACCCGGCGCAGCTGTCCGGCGGTCAGCAGCAGCGCGTGGCGATCGCCCGTGCGCTGGCCATGGAGCCCAAACTCATGTTGTTCGACGAGCCGACCTCCGCGCTGGATCCGGAGTTGGTCGGCGAGGTTCTGACGGTCATGCGGGAACTCGCGCGAACGGGTATGACGATGGTCGTGGTGACCCACGAGATGGGTTTCGCGCGCGAGGTCGCCGATCAGCTGGCGTTCATGGACGGCGGCGTGGTCGTGGAGGCGGGACCGCCCCGCGACGTGCTGGCAGATCCGCGGCACGAGCGCACCAAGGCTTTCCTTTCGCGACTGCTCTGATCTCCGATCGGAGTTTCCCTGGTTTTCGCGCCGGTCGACACGCGAGGTCGAGTATCGCGCTGGTCATGGGCGCAGTCATCGGTGCGTGGCCGCGATGATGGCGTCCAGGGCGTGCTGTGCGCTGATGAGTTCGTCGATGGCGGTGGCGATCCGGTCGCGTTCCCGGTGCAGATCGGCGAGCAGGTCCGGGCAGGCGGCGGCCAGCCCGTCGCCGGTGTCGACGGTGCAGGGCAGGACGTGAGCGATGGTGGCCGTGTTGAGGCCCGCGGCCAGCAGAGTACGAATGCGACGGACCCGGTCGATATCGCTGTCGCGATAGCTTCGATAACCGCTCGGCTCACGAAAGGGTGCCAAAAGGCCCTGTTCCTCGTAATAACGCAGCAGCCGTTGGCTGACGCTCGTTCGTTGCGACAGTTCACCGATGCGCATCACGGTTCTCCGGGCTTGACTCTCACATTCATGTGAAGGTTTAGCGTAGCCGCACCAAGCCCGTCGCCCACGTCTCGGTGGGCAAGCGATGCGGAGAGACAACCTGATGCGTACACCTACGGGAACATCCGTGACCGTGCTGGGACACGGCGTCCGGGCAGCGGCGCTGGCCGAAGCTCTGGCGATGCACAACGCGGTCACGTTCTGGGCCGCGCACGACGACGGCGCTCACCCGCCCTCGGTTTCACGAGCGGATGCACCGCATGCGGCTCTCGACGGCGCTTGCCTGGTCGTCCTGTGCGTCGATGACTACGCCGCCGCGGCCGAAATCCTCCGACGAGCCGAGCGCCACATCGAGACCCGCGACGTGGTGAACCTGACCTCGGGCACCGGCGTACAGGCCCGGGAACTGGCCGCCTGGGTGGCCGAACGTGGCGGTCGATATCTCGACGGGGCGCTGATGGCGCATCCCGAGCATGTCGGCAAGCCCGAGACAGTGCTGGTGTACAGCGGTTCGGAAGAACTGTTCGCCCAGCACGAAACACTGCTCGGGCAGCTGGGCGGCGCGACCTATCTCGGCCGGGACCCCGGCACGGCGGCGCTGTATGACCTCGCGATGCTGAACTTCGCGTGGGCCACTCTGATCGGATACCTCTACAGCGCGGCATTGCTGCGCACGGCGGAGGTCCGCGCGACAACGACGGCCCCACTGCTGAATCATTGGATGTCGCACACGATCGCGTCGGTCATCGCCGACTACGCCCGGCAGATCGACAACCGCCGGTACCCCGGCGACGAGGAATGGCTCGAACTCGACGCACCCCTCATGGACCACCTCATCCAGGCCGCCCGAGACCGGGGGATCGACACCGAACTGCCCCGGCTCATCAAATCGCTCACGCACAAAGGCATCGACGCCGGCCACGGCAAAGACAGTTTCGCAAGCCTGATAGAGATCATCGCCGACGCCTGAGCGCCGGGTCGGCACACTTCACCGGCAACGCCCGGCACCCATGATTTCGTATGAGACGGCGGCCCGGTCGCGATGTGCGAGATACACCGCTGGTGGCCCGGTCGAATCATTCGCCTGTGCGCAGGGCTATCCGCAACCGGCCGAGCAGCACTTCGGCCGCCGGGCTCCCGGGCCGGTCGTTGCGCCAGACCAGCGCGAGACGTCCGCGCAGTTCCGGATCGATGATGCGCATCGTCCGCACTCCGAAGGCGGCCGACTCCTCGGCGGTGAGCTCGGGCACGACGGCGACGCCGAGACCGCGGGCGGCCAGGCGTAGCAGCAGCGCGGGCGCCGCCGCCTCGTAGGCGACGGCGGGTTCGAATCCGGCCGCCGCGCAGGCGCGCTCGAAGACGCCGCGGATGCCGGTGCCCGGCGTCAGGCAGATCAGCGGACGATCGCGCAGCGCGGTGAGCGGGATCTCGGCGTCGTCGCCGGGATCGCCCGCCGCGACCGCGGCCACCACCGCCGTCTCCAGCACCACTTCGACGCCGATGCCGGGATCGAGCTGCGCGCCGGTCATCCCGATCACGGCGATATCCAGCTCACCCCGGCCGAGCGCCGCCAGCATCCGCTCGGAGGTGTCCTCGGTGAGGCTGATGCCGACCTGCGGGTGGTCATGGTGGAAGTCGGCGAGCACCGCGGCGACGTCGAATTCCTCGACCGCGGCCCCCGAAATGAGGCCGACTCGGACCTGCCCTCGCAGCAACCCGGTGAACTCGTCCACCGTGTGCGCGATCCGCTCGGCGGCGGCCAGCGCCGCCTGCGCGAGCGGCAGGACGGCGGCGCCGACCTCGGTCAGGGTGACCGTGCGGCCGCCGCGGTCGAGCAGCGGATGGCCGAGTTCGCGCTCCAGCTGGC
>NZ_BAFS01000106.1 GCF_000308415.1 Nocardia asiatica NBRC 100129
GGTATGGAGGCCCGCGCCCAGGTGCAGGCGTCCACCGGCCGATTGCCCGATGCGGTCGTCGCTTGTGTCGGCGGCGGTTCCAACGCCATCGGCATCTTCCACGCGTTCCTCGACGACGCCGACGTCCGGCTGATCGGCTACGAGGCGGCCGGTGACGGCGTCGACACCGGACGGCACGCGGCCACCTTCACCGGCGGTACACCGGGCGCGTTCCAGGGCGCCTACTCCTACCTGCTGCAGGACGAGGACGGTCAGACCATCGAGTCGCACTCGATCTCGGCGGGCCTGGACTACCCGGGCGTCGGCCCGGAACACGCCTACCTCAAGGACATCGGCCGTGCCGAGTACCAGCCGGTCACCGACACCGAGGCGATGGACGCGCTGCTGCTGCTCAGCCGCACGGAGGGCATCATCCCGGCGATCGAGTCGGCGCACGCGGTGGCGGGCGCGCTGCGGCTGGGCAAGGAACTCGGCCCGGACGCGATCATCCTGGTGAACCTCTCCGGCCGGGGCGACAAGGACATGGACACGGCAGCGCGGTGGTTCGGGCTGTTCGACACCGAGCCGCAGGAGGCCGACCAGTGAGCCAGCAGTCCCGTCTGGCGAACACCTTCGCCGCCTGCCGCGCGGAGGGCCGGGCGGCGCTGATCGGCTACCTGCCCGCGGGCTACCCCGACCTGGCCGGTTCGATCGAGGTCGTGCGCGCGATGGTCGAAGCCGGATGCGACATCGTGGAAGTCGGCATCGCCTACTCCGATCCCGTGATGGACGGGCCGACCATCCAGGCCGCCGCCGAACAGGCGCTGCGCGGCGGCGTGCGCGTGCGTGACGTGTTCTCCGTGGTCGAGGCGGTCACCGCGGCGGGCGGCGAGGCCGTCGTGATGAGCTACTGGAATCCGGTGCTCAAGTACGGCGTGGACAGCTTCGCGCGGGATCTGGCCGCCGCGGGCGGCGCGGGTGTGATCACCCCGAACCTGATCCCCGAGGAGGCCGACGACTGGTTCGTCGCCTCCGCCACGCACAACCTGGACCGCGTCTTCCTGGTCGCGCCGTCGTCCACCGAGGAACGGCTGGTGAAGACGCTCGAAGCCAGCCGCGGCTTCGTCTACGCGGCCTCCACCATGGGCGTCACCGGCGCCCGGGACGCGGTGTCCTCGGCCGCGCCCGCACTGTGCGCACGCATCCGGGCCCACTCCGACATCCCGATCGGCGTCGGTCTCGGCGTCCGCTCGGGCGCGCAAGCCGCCGAGATCGCTGCCTACGCCGACGGCGTCATCGTCGGCTCCGCGCTGGTGACCGCGGCGGGGCAGGGACTGGACGCGGTGCGGGCCCTCACGGCGGAACTCGCCGACGGCGTGCGGTCGGCAACCGTCGCGTCGTAGGAACCGGTTCGCCGCGCTCTGGATGGCCCCGCGCCATCCTGCGGACGCGGGAGGCCGACCCTCGTCGCCCGGCCCGCATGCCCCAGGAGCTGGCCTGGTGTGCCGCGTCATGGGCCACCCTGCCCTGAGCGGGCGCGTTAGGCGCGGTGGGTGGCTGGTCCGGTGGTCGCCGGTGTAGGTGGGGCGTACGCGGCGGGGTGGTCGGGCGGTTGTCCGGTGGTTGTCACTCTGACTGGAGCGGGGGCGCTCGGCGTAGTGCTGTGCCCGGCGGTCGTGGGTGGCGTACTCGGCCTGGTGGTGGGGCGGTTGTCCGGTGGTTGTCACGCTGACTCGAGCGTGAGGGCTCGGCGTGGTGGGGCGTTGTCCGGCGGTTGCCACCTCGACTCGAGCCGGGGGCGCTCGGCGCGGTGGTGGGGCCGGTTGTCCGGCGGTCGTCACCCTGACTCGAGTAGGGACGCGCGGCGTGGCGCTGGTCCGGCGGTTGGGGTTCGGGTGGTCGTAGTCGGCGTGGTAGGGGGTCTCCGGTGGTCGCCAGCCTGACCCGGGCAGGGGCGCTCGGCGCGGGATGAACGAGAGCGTCGTCCGCCGGTTGCCATCTCGACCTGCGGGTGCGCTCGGTGCGGGGGTGACGGGTCGCCGGTCGCACCCCGACCCGAATCAGCGCGCCGCGTGTGCGCCCGGCGTGCCCGCGACCGGGGCGGTGCGGTGGTGGCGGGACCCCCGGGCATCTCCGCTACGGTGGCCCCGTGACCTTACGAGTCCTCGCAGACAGTGTCCTGGCCGAAGGCGGCGTCAGCGGCGCCGTGCTGGCCTACATCCCCAGCCCCGCGCGAGGCGTGTGGCAGCTCGGGCCGTTCCCCCTGCGGGCGTATGCCTTGTGCATCATCCTCGGCATCATCGTCGCGATCTGGTGGGGCGAACGGCGGTGGCGCGCGCGCGGCGGGCAGCCCGGCGCGATCCTGGACGTCGCGATGTTCGCGGTGCCGTTCGGCCTGGTCGGCGGCAGGCTCTACCACGTGGCCACCGACTGGCAGAAGTACTTCGGCGCGGACGGCAATCCGGTCGACGCGCTGAAGATCTACCAAGGCGGCCTCGGCATCTGGGGCGCGGTGCTGCTGGGCGGCGTCGGCGCGTGGATCGGCTGCCGGGTGTACAAGATCCCGTTGCCCGCACTGGGTGACGCGGTCGCCCCGCCGATCCTGCTCGCCCAGGCCATCGGCAGGCTCGGCAACTACTTCAACCAGGAACTGTACGGGCGGGAGACCGACCTGCCGTGGGGCCTGGAGATCTACCGGCGGGTGGGCGACGACGGCCGGCTCGACATGATGAACGGCGCCTCCACCGGCGTGGTCGACAAGATCGTGCACCCCACCTTCCTGTACGAGCTGCTGTGGAACGTGCTCGTCGTCGTGCTGCTGGTGTACGTGGACAAGCGATTCCGGATCGGACACGGGCGACTGTTCGCGCTCTACGTCGCCGGTTACTGCTTCGGCCGGTTCTTCGTCGAGCTGATGCGCGCGGACGAGGCGACGAAGATCGCGGGCATCCGGATCAACTCGTTCACTTCCGCTGTCGTGTTCCTCGGCGCGATCGCCTACTTCGTGTTCGCGACGAAGGGCCGCGAGACGCCGGAGCAGCTGCGGCCCGGCGCGAGTCCGCGTCCATGGCCGTGGCAGATCAGCGCGCTGCGTGCGGCGGGCGCGGCACCGGCCGAGAAGCCCTCGGAGACCGGCGCGTCCGAGACCGGTACCGATGCCCCCGCATCCGGAACCGGCACAGACGCCCCCTCGACCGGGGGCACGGTGTCCGGTCCCGAGTCCGCCGGGCGGTCCGAAGCCGAGGCCGCGGGCTCCGGGGGCGAGTCCGCCGCGACCGCCACGGAGAAGACGGATTCCGGAAATTCCGCCACGGACAAGAGCTGATCACATGGTTCCTGCCGGATGTCCGGTTCGTCGCCGCCGACCGGTTTTTCGTTCCGCGGCAACGATCGGGCGATCCGCCGCGATAACCACTCGCAGGGCCGAACCCACGTGGGGCGACAACCCGGTCGATCCCGGTGACAATGACTCGTGATCGTCGCGAGCGCAAGTTCGGCGATCCAGCAAGGCCGGGGGCCGACAAGAGGGTGCCCGCACTAATGAGGAGGACATGAGTGACCGACCCTTACCAGCAGAATCAGGGCCAGGGAGGACCACAGTACGGCCCGCCCGGCACCGGTCCGGATCTGACCAAGCCGCTGGAGGCGCAGGGCCAGCCGCAGTCCAGCCCGCCGTCGGACCCGTACGGTCAGCCCCAATACGGTCAGCCTATCGACCCGTACGGTCAGCCCCAATACGGCCAGCCCGTCGACCCTTACGGCCAGCAGCCGGGGGGCTACCCACCCGCGCCCTACCCGGGCGGGCCGCAGGGTTACAACCCGAACGACCCGGAGGCGCCGTGGGGCCGTGACCACTTCGGCGTACCGCTGTCGGACAAGCAGAAACTCATCGCGGGCCTGCTGCAGATCTTCCTCGGCGGTTTCGGCGTCGGCCGCTTCTACCTCGGCTACACCGGGCTGGGCATCGCTCAGCTCGTGGTCACGATCCTGACCTGCGGCTTGGGCAGTATCTGGGGACTCATCGACGGCGTCATGATCCTGGTCGGCAAGGTGCCCGACGCGCAGGGGCGCCCGCTGCGCGACTGAACGCGGCGCTGTCGACAGAACGCGGAGGCGGGCACGAACGTGCCCGCCTCCGGGCGTCTGCGCAGGAGATCGGCGAGCGCAACTCTTTCGCGCACCGTGAACGCGATACTGTCGCCCGGGAAATCCCGGGCGTAGCATGACCGGATTCGCGTGTCGTGTGTGGAGCCCCACGCACCGAAGAGAGGGATTCCGTGCGCCGTAAGCTGTTCGCCGCCGTCATGCTCGCCGTCGTCGCCGCCACCGGACTGAGCGCGTGCGGCGGCAGCGATCCGAACGTGCTGAAGGTCGGCACCGAGGGCACCTACGCGCCGTTCAGTTTCCAGGGCTCCGACGGTGAACTCACCGGCTACGACGTGGAGGTGATCCGGGCGGTCGGCGGCAAGCTCGGCAAGCGCGTCGAGTTCGTGCAGACGCCGTGGGACGCCATCTTCGCGGGCCTGGAGTCCAAGCGCTTCGACCTGGTGGCGAACCAGGTGACCGTGAGCGACGAGCGCGCGGCGAAGTACGCGTTGTCCGCGCCGTACACGACCTCGGCGGGCGTGATCGTCACCCGCGCAGGCGACAACGCCATCACCGGCCTCGCCGACCTCGCCGGCAAAACCTGCGCGCAGTCGGCCACCAGCAACTGGAGCAAGGTCGCCACCGGGGCGGGCGCGAAGGTCGAGGCGGTGGAGGGCTTCGTGCAAGCCGTCCAACTGTTGAAGAACGGCCGCGTGGACGCCACCGTCAACGACAACCTCGCCGTCGCCGAATACACCGCGAAGACCGGCGACACCAGCGTGAAGATAGCCGGCCGCACCGGATCGGAGAGCAAGCAGGCATTCGCCGCCCGCAAGGGCGACGCGCTGATCACCGACGTGGACAACGCGCTGAACCAGCTGCGTGCCGACGGCACCCTGGCGAAGATCTCCGAGAAGTACTTCGGCATCGACGTCAGCCGGTAGCCGGCCTCGTTCATGGACGCCGCCACCCGGGAACTCATCTGGCACAACCTGTGGCCGATGCTGCAGGCCACCCTCACCAAGACCGTGCCGCTCACCGCAATCAGCTTCGCCATCGGGCTGGTACTGGCACTGTTCGTCGCGCTGGCCAGAATGTCGGCGGTGTGGCCGCTGGCGGCGGCGGCCCGCTGCTATATCTCGATCATTCGCGGCACGCCGCTGCTGGTGCAGCTGTTCATCGTGTTCTACGCGCTGCCGCAGTTCGATGTGGTCATCGACCCGTTTCCCGCCGCGGTGATCGCCTTCAGCTTGAACGTCGGCGGTTACGCGGCCGAAGTGGTGCGCGCCGCCATCCTCAGCGTCGCCGCCGGCCAGTGGGAGGCGGCGCAGGCGCTCGGCATGTCGTACCCGATGCTGCTGCGGCTGATCATCCTGCCGCAGGCGGCGCGGATCGCCGTGCCTCCACTGTCGAACACGTTGATCTCCCTGGTGAAGGACACGTCGCTGGCCTCGACCATCCTGGTGACCGAACTGCTGCGCGTCGCCCAGCTCGCGGCCGCGCCGACCTTCGACTTCTTCGCGCTCTACGGGGTGGCGGCGGTGTACTACTGGGTGATCTGCCTGGTCCTCGGGTTCGGGCAGACCCGGCTGGAAACGAGGTTGGCCCGTCATGTCGCTCGCTGAGTATCCGTTTGTGCCTGTTCTGAGCCGTAGTGCATTTTTTTCACCAAGGATTCACCGTGGCCACGGCGGGACCTCTGTACCGACCGGGACTAGGCTCTACCCGTGATGCGACGGACGAAGATTGTGTGCACGCTCGGCCCGGCCACTGCCACCGAGGACCGTATCCGCGAACTCGTCGAGAGCGGGATGGACGTAGCTCGGCTGAACTTCAGTCACGGCGAGCACGCGGATCACGCCGAGAACTACAAGAAGGTGCGTCAGGCTTCCGACCACCTCGGCCGGGCCGTCGGCATTCTCGCCGACCTGCAGGGTCCCAAGATCCGCCTCGGTCGCTTCCTGGAAGGCAAAACCGTCTGGGCGACGGGTGAAGAGGTCCGCATCACCGTCGAGGACGTCGACGGTACCCACGATCGCGTGTCCACCACGTACAAGGAACTGGCGCAGGACGCCAAGCCCGGCGACCGGTTGCTGGTCGACGACGGCAAGGTGGGCCTCATCGTCACCCGCGTCGACGGCAACGACGTGGTCTGCCGGGTCACCGAGGGCGGTCCGGTCTCCAACAACAAGGGTGTCTCGCTGCCGGGTATGGACGTCTCGGTCCCCGCGCTGTCGGAGAAGGACATCGAGGACCTGGAATTCGCGCTGAAGCTGGGCGTGGACTTCATCGCGCTGTCGTTCGTGCGGTCCCCGTCCGATGTCGAGCTGGTGCACGACGTGATGGACCGGGTGGGCCGCCGGGTGCCGGTGATCGGCAAGCTGGAGAAGCCGGAGGCGATCGACAACCTGGAAGCCGTGGTCCTGGCTTTCGACGCGGTGATGGTGGCGCGCGGCGATCTCGGCGTCGAGCTCCCGCTCGAGCAGGTGCCGATCGTGCAGAAGCGCGCCATCCAGATGGCGCGCGAGAACGCCAAGCCGGTCATCGTCGCCACCCAGATGCTGGAGTCGATGATCGAGAACTCCCGCCCCACCCGCGCGGAGGCCTCGGACGTGGCGAACGCGGTGCTCGACGGCGCCGACGCGGTGATGCTGTCGGGCGAGACCTCGGTGGGCAGGTACCCGATCGAGACGGTGCGCACGATGGCGCGCATCGTGCACGCGGTGGAGACCGAGTCCACCCGGGTGCCGCCGCTGACGCACGTGCCGCGCACCAAGCGCGGCGTGATCTCCTACGCCGCACGCGACATCGGCGAGCGGCTCAACGCCAAGGCGCTGGTGGCGTTCACCCAGTCGGGCGACACGGTGCGCCGCCTGGCCCGGCTGCACACGCCGCTGCCGTTGCTGGCGTTCACGCCGCTGCCGGAGGTGCGCAGCCAGCTGGCTCTGACCTGGGGTACCGAGACCTTCATCGTGCCGACCGTCGACAGCACCGACGCGATGATCCACCAGGTGGATGTAGCGCTTTTGTCGATGGACCGATACCAGAAAGGTGACCTGGTGGTCATCGTGGCCGGGTCGCCGCCCGGTACCGTCGGTTCCACCAACCTGATCCACGTTCACCGTATCGGTGAGGAGGACCATTAGTGAGTGCTTCGCTGAGCAGCCCCGTCGACGTCGCGGAGCCGTCCGCGCGCCGCTCCGACCTGGATGTGCTGCTGGGGCTGCTCGATCTCGAGCAGATGGACGAGGACGTGTTCGTCGGCCAGCACCCGGAGAAGGTGTGGAGCCGGACCTTCGGCGGCCAGCTCGTCTCACAGGCCATCATCGCGGCGGGCCGGACGGTCGGTGACCGTCCGGTGCACGCGGTCAACGCGCATTTCGTGCGCGGCGGCGACGTGAAGAAGCCGATCGAGTACCGGGTGGACCGCCATCGCGACGGGCGTGCGCTCGCCAACCGCACGGTCACCGCCAGCCAGGAGGGCCAGGAGCTGTTCGTGATGCTGGCCGCGTTCCAGGATTGGGGCACGGGCCTCGAGCACGCGCACGCCCAGCCGGAGGTGCCGGATCCGGAGACGCTGCCGCGGGTGGAGGAGAGCTTCGAAGGCTTGGAGGACAAGCTGGAGATGTTCGTCAAGGCGCCGCATCCGATCGACATGCGTTACACCAACGACCCGGCGTGGATTCTGAAGGGCACGGGGGAGCGGCTCAACCACAATCGCGTGTGGATGCGCGCGGACGGCAGGCTGCCCGACGATCCGCTGATCCACGTGGCGACGCTGGGCTATTCGTCCGACACCACGGTGCTGGACTCGATCATCACCACGCACGGGCTGTCGTGGGGCCTGGATCGCATCGTCGCGGCCACAGTCAACCACTCGATCTGGTTCCACCGCCCGTTCCGTTTCGACGAGTGGGCGCTGTACTGCACCGAGTCGCCGGTGGCCGCCGGGTCCCGTGGCCTGGCGACCGGACGCTTCTACTCCCGCAGCGGTGACCTGCTGGCCACCACGGTGCAGGAGGGGCTCATCCGCCACTTTCCCGCGCGGCGCTAGGACTACAGCAGTTCGCGGTGGCGTTCGATGTCGAGGTCGACGTCGGCGCGTTGCGAGGCGCGGATCGAGACCGGAATCCCGTGTCCCGGCTCGGTTCGCGCCAGCGCGGAGATTCCTTGCAGCAGTTGCTGTTCCAGCGCGGCCATGTCGTCGTCGGTCAGCTGATCCGGCGCGCCGACCAGGCTGAGCGCGATCTCGTAGGTGCCGTGGGCGTCCGGGCCCGCGCAGGGCGGCTCGGCACGGCAGCGGCTCGCGAGAGCCGTATGGGCCGGGTCGTCGGCGTCGACCGGCAAGGTGAAGCGCCAGGCGAACACGTCGCGGTCGGTGAGGTGGTCGTCGACCACCGCGCGCACAGTGTCGACGACGCGTTCGAGGGTTTCCGGTGTCACATAAACATGGAGCGAAACATCCGAAATGCGTTTCGGCATGTCTGATTCCTGTCCTGTGTCGAACCAGCAACGGCGCAGAGAGTTGTCCGGCGGGAGTTTAGTGCGTCCGAGGCGGTAAAGGACATAGCCGGGTGGTAACAGTTGACGCGCTCGGCGCCGGAGCGCGTTGCTCCGTGCGGTGTTCGCGGTCGCGCGGCGCTCAGCGGGTGCGTTGCGCGGCGAGGAAAGTCGCCAGCGGTGCGGGCCCGCCGCCGGGGCGGATCACCAGGCCGCGGCGCTCGTCGTGCGGCCAGCGCGGCTGCTCGTGCGGGGCGAGCGCGAGCAACAGCGGTACCAGCGCCTCGGCGATTCGATCGCCGACCTCGCAGAACGCCTGGGCGGACAAGCCGACCGGGTCGGCGATGTTCTCTCGCCCGACCAGCGACAGATCATTGCGGGCACGGTGCAATTCGGCGACCGTGCGCGCGCCGGTGACGTGGGCGATGCGGTGGGCCTCCAGTAGCGTGAAGGTGCGCGAGCCGGCGCCGAAGGCCATATCGACCACGTGGTCGCGAATCTGCTCGGTCATCGTGAGGACCAGATCGGCCTTGTCGATCATCTCCGGCTTCAGGCGCCGGGCCCGGAAATTGCCCGGGTCGGCGCCGAGCCCGGCGATGGTCTGCGCGGCGAGCGGTTCGACCGGAAATCCGACCAGCGCACGGGTTCCGGCGCTTTCCGCGGTGAGGTAGGGGAGATCGTATTCGACCGCGAGGGCGCGCGTGAGCCGCTCGGCGATCACCGAACGGCAAACGTTGCCGTTGCAGACGAACAGGACGTGCATACAGAACACGATAAGGGGCGGGAAGGCTACCAGACGGTCCCAAGTCATTGGTCCCACATGTGGGAACAACATTTTCATCTGTTGGTAGCGCGCCGTACACGAAGCGCGCCGCTTTCGGCCCCTGGCCTGCGACGTACGTCACTCCGACCAGTGGTGCTGTTCGATTTTCCCGTGCTGTCGATACCCGGAAGCGCGGTCATCGAAACGTTGCCTTGTGATTACTCCGTGATATGACCGACTGCGCAGGTTACCCGGATTCGCCGCCGCGGTACCTGGATTCGCTCCCGCATGGCCGATCTCGGCAGGTCTGCCCCGGAGCCGGCCCAGTGGCGAACCGGTCACCGCGCGAGGCGACGACGGGCGCGAACTGCGCGACCTCGGGGCATGTCGTCGTACGGCGTCGAAGCCACCACAGGTGAAACATGCGTCGTACCGGACCCACTGCCGCCAGAGTCCCGCTGAGCCTCTCGGTGCGTGCGTGCGGTGCAGTATGCGGTGCGGTACTAAAGCGCGCCATTCAGACGAGTGGCCCGCAGCGCACCCCACGAGAGCCAGTGCCGACCACTACCCCAAATCGCACCATCCCACCCAACGCAACCACCCACCTCGGGGGGTTCGGGGGGCGAAGCCCCGCCGAGCGGGGCCTGGGGGTTGCACCCCCAGAAGAAATGACGAGCGCCCCCCGCGAGCGCTATCCGCGAGCAGGGGACACCCAAAAGCGAGTGCCGAGTGTGGGACTCGAACCCACACGTCCTTTCGGACAACGGTTTTTGAGACCGTCGCGTCTGCCAGTTCCGCCAACCCGGCGCACCGAGTGGCAACTATAGCGGGTCGGGTGGCGCGGAAGCGAATGGGTTGGTCGTCGCGGCGCGTGCGCGCGGTTTGCGCAGGGTATATGCGTTCTATGCCGAAGTGAAAGGTACTCTTTACATCACTCGACAGCCCGAAGGTCGGCCCAAGGTCGCCCGGTGCGATCGCTGCTTTCCTTCGGTTGGGTCGGGTACAGGGCATCGGAACCAGAGGGGTCTACCTATGAGCACAGCAGCTGGGGGCGCCGGCACCAAACGGGACGCCGGGGCGAAGCGGGTCGTCGTCGCCGAAGACGAGGCGCTCATTCGCATGGATCTGGTCGAGATGCTGACCGAAGAGGGTTATCAGGTGGTCGGCGAGGCGGGTGACGGTCAGCAGGCGGTCGATCTCGCTGTAGAGCACCGGCCGGACCTGGTCATCATGGACGTGAAGATGCCGCGCCGCGACGGCATCGACGCGGCGGCCGAGATCGCGTCGAAACGCGTTGCGCCGGTGGTGATCCTGACCGCGTTCAGTCAGCGTGACCTGGTGGAGCGGGCGCGGGACGCCGGTGCGATGGCCTATCTGGTGAAGCCGTTCACGAAATCGGATCTGGTGCCTGCCATCGAATTGGCGGCCAGCCGGTTCCACGAGATCACCGCGTTGGAGAGCGAGGTCGCCAATCTGGCCGACCGGCTGGAGACGCGCAAGCTGGTCGAGCGCGCGAAAGGCGTTCTGATGCAGACTCAGGGCCTTTCGGAGCCGCAGGCGTTCAAGTGGATTCAGCGCACCGCAATGGATCGCCGCACCACGATGAAGGCGGTCGCTGAGGTCGTGTTGGAGAACCTGACGCCGAAGTGACGGTGTCTGCGGGAAAATTTACGCAGACGAAACGTCATCGTGAACAAGAATTCGAAACGATGTCGCGCGCATGATCCGAATGTGATGCGGAACTAACGTACCGACGCTATGTTCTGACCGGGCTGACATGGTCGGCCTCCTCGGTGACCCCGGGGGAGCACAGAACTTAGATGAGGTGAAACGTGCTTAGTTCGACATGGCGCAGTCGCTCGGCGCTCGGTGTCCTGGCCGTCGGCGCCGCCGCCGCGCTGGTGCTGTCCGGTTGTAGCGACAAATCCACCAGCAGCGGTTCGGATTCCTCGGGCACCAACGGCGCGGGTGGCCTGTCCATTCAGCCGGTCTTGCAGGTCGACCAGCAGGGCAAGGAGGTGCCGAAGGCCGACGCGTCCACGGCGGCCGATCCGGCGGGCGACGGAAAGGCCACCTGTGCGCCGGGGACGGCGGTGGCGATGGCCGGCGCGCTGACGGGTCCGGACGCCGCGCTCGGCATCAACATCGTCAACGGCGTCAAGCTCGCCCTCGACAAGCACAACAAGGCCAATCCCGGTTGCAAGATCGAACTCAAGCAGTTCGACACCGAGGGCGACCCGCAGAAGGCCACCCAGGTGATCCCGCAGATCGTCAACGACCGGTCGATCATCGGCCTGGTCGGTCCGGCGTTCTCCGGGGAGACGAAGGCGACCGGCAAGATCCTCAGCGACGCCGGGCTGGTCTCGGTCACCTCCTCGGCGACCAACGCGACGCTGACCCAGAACGGCTGGACCACCTTCTTCCGCGGTCTGGCCAACGACGACGTGCAGGGCCCCTCGGTGGCGAAGTACCTGGTCAACAGCGCGGGCTACAAGAAGGTCTGTGTCATCCAGGACAACACCGACTACGGCACCGGCCTGGCGAAGTCGATCACCGAGGGTCTCGGCGCCGCTGCCGACCCGGCGTGCGCGGCGAGCATCAAGAAGGGCGACAAGGACTTCTCCGCGACGGTCACCAAGGTGGCGGCCGCGAACCCGGACGCCATCTTCTACTCCGGCTACTACTCCGAGGGCGCGCCCTTGGCCCAGCAGCTGAAGTCCGGTGGCGTGAAGGCGGTCTTCGTCTCCGCGGACGGCACCAACGACCCGCAGTTCGTCGCCCAGGCGGGCAGCGCGGCAAAGGGCGCGAAGCTGTCGTGCCCGTGCGGTCCCGCCCCGGAGCAGTTCGCCAAGGACTACGAGGCGCTCAACGGGCAGGCGCCCGGCGTCTACTCGGTCGAGGCGTACGACCTGACCACGATCCTGGCCAAGGGCATCGACAGCGGTAAGGTCACCCGCCCGGACCTGCTCGACTATGTGCGGACGTACGACGGTGCCGGCCTCGCGCGTCAGTACAAGTGGAACCCGAACGGTGAGCTGTCGAACGCACTGATCTGGGTGTACGAGGTCAAGTAGCCCCGGATCCCGGGCGCACGGCACGTACGGGGGTTCATCCGAATCCCTGTACGTGCCGTTGTTCGGTGGGCGAAAGGATGAGGGCAGAAATAAATGAAACAAACGTTATTGGCCGGTGGGACACAACTCGTCGCCGGTTCGATCGACTTCAACCACGAGGGGTTGGTCGATAGTTTCTGGCGGCTGACCGTCGACGGCGTGACCTACGGCGCCATCTATGCGTTGGTCGCCGTGGGCTACACGTTGGTCTACGGCGTATTGCGGCTGATCAATTTCGCCCATTCGGAAATTTTCATGCTCGGGTTGTTCGGGCAATTGATCGGGTTGATGATCTTCGGATTCGTCGCGAGCCCGGACGTTTACACCCAGGGTGTGGTGCTCACCGTCGTCTATCTGGGTTTGGCGATGGTCGTAGGCATGGTCGTATCCGGCGGCGCGGCCGTCGGATTGGAGCGGGTCGCCTACCGGCCCCTGCGCAAACGGGGCGCGAAACCGCTGGCCTTCCTGATCACGGCGATCGGCATGTCGTTCGTGCTGCAGGAACTGGTGCACTTCGTGCTGCCGAAGATCCGCCCCGATCTCGGCGGCACCAACGCCCAGCAGCCGATCCGGCTGGTCGAGCCCACCGTGCAGTTCAGTTTCGGCGGCGCGGACGTCACCAACATCATGCTGCTCATCGTGCTGGCGGCGGTGGTGCTGGCGATCGCCACCGAGGTGCTGATCAACCGGACGAAGTTCGGCCGTGGCATCCGGGCCGTGGCCCAGGACCCGGACACCGCGACGCTGATGGGCGTGTCGCGCGAGCGGGTCATCATGCTGACCTTCCTCATCGGCGGCGTGCTCGCGGGCGCGGCGGCGATGCTGTTCACGCTGAAGATCCCGAACGGGATCATCTACTCCGGCGGGTTCGTCCTCGGCATCAAGGCGTTCAGCGCCGCGGTGCTCGGCGGTATCGGCAACCTGCGCGGCGCGCTGCTCGGCGGCCTGCTGCTCGGTGTGGTGGAACAGTACGGGCAGATCCTCTTCGGCACCGAATGGCGCGACGTGGTCGCGTTCGTGGTGCTGGTTCTTGTGCTGATGGTTCGCCCGACCGGCATCCTCGGCGAGAGTCTCGGAAGGGCGCGCGCATGACCGACACGACCAAGACGGCGTCCGCGCCGGACCTCCCGCGCCGTGGCCTCGGCGACGCGATCCGCACCTGGTGGGACGGGCTGAGCAGACCCGCGCAGTGGGGCGTCGGCGTTCCCGTCCTCATCCTGCTGGCACTGCTGCCCTTGTTCCCGCCACCGCTGCTGAACACTCCCTCCTACAACTTCGGCCTGGTGATGGCGCAGGTGGCGATGTACGCGCTGCTGGCCATCGGCCTCAACGTGGTGGTCGGGCAAGCGGGCCTGCTCGACCTCGGCTACGTCGGTTTCTACGCGGTCGGCGCCTACACCGTCGGCCTGCTCACCAGCCCGAACAGCCCGTGGAACCAGACCGACGGCGGCTGGCTCGACCCGGAGTGGGCCTGGCTGGCCTGCCTGCCGATCGCGGTCGCGGTGACCGCGGTCTCCGGCCTGATCCTCGGTTCGCCCACGCTGCGCCTGCGTGGCGACTACCTGGCGATCGTGACGCTCGGCTTCGGTGAGATCGTCCGGCTGCTCGCCGAGAACCTCACCGAGATCACCAACGGCAGCCTCGGGCTGTCGGGCGTGGCCTACCCGCACGTCGGCGCGTCCGAGAGCAAACCGGAGGGCGTGTTCTCCGGCGGCAACAGCGGCGACCCCGACAGCGCGAACCTGCTCGACCGCGCCAGCTACGGCACCTATTGGTACTGGTTCGGCATGGCGCTGGTGGTCGTCGTGCTGCTGGTGGTCGGCAACCTGGAGCGCAGCCGGGTCGGCCGGGCCTGGGTGGCGATCCGCGAAGACGAGGACGCGGCCGAGATCATGGGCGTGCCGACGTTCAAGTTCAAGCTGTGGGCGTTCATGATCGGCGCGGCGGTCGGCGGCATGTCCGGGGCGATCTACGCCGGGCAGGTGCAGTTCATCAATCCCACCGGCTTCAACATCATCAACTCGATGCTGTTCCTGTGCGCGGTGGTCATCGGCGGCCAGGGCAACAAGCTGGGCGTGATCTTCGGCGCGTTCGTCATCGCGTATCTGCCCGCCCGGCTGCAGTCGGTGAATCTGGTGAGCAACGAGTCGACCGGGTACGTGCTGCTGGCGATCGATGTCGCGGTGTTCGTCGCCTTGATCGTCGCCTGGCGGTTGTGGGCTGCCCGGCTGGGCGTGTGGGCGCGCCGCGGTGTGATCACGGGCATGGTGACGACCGGCGTGCTGGCGTTGCTGCTGCTCGGCAGTGTGCTGCTGTTCCGCAAGGGCGGAGCGCAGTCGCTGGGCGACCTCAAGTATCTGTATTTCGGTATCGCGTTGGTGGTGATGATGATTCTGCGTCCGCAGGGTCTGTTCCCGGTGCGGCAGAAACTGCTCACCTACGGCAGGCAGGTGTACCAGGCTGTGCGCAGACCGGCCGCCGCCGAGCCGATCGGAGCGGGACGATGACCGGGCCGGGCGCGGGTGACGCGCTGTTCGACAACGAGGACATGGCCGCGGGCTACGCGGCCGAGCCGCAGGTCGAGTCCGCGGGCACGGTCGACGTGACCCAGGTGATCCCCGACCTCGCGGACGCCGAGACCGTCGCCGACGTCGTCGCCCCGCACCGCGAGATCGAGACCGCGGTGGGCGAGCCGCTGTTGCGCACCGAGGGTCTCACGGTGAAGTTCGGCGGTCTCACCGCACTGGACCAGGTGAGCTTCGAGATCCGCCGCGGCGAGATCCTCGGTCTCATCGGGCCCAACGGCGCGGGCAAGACCACCTGCTTCAACGCGATCACCGGTGTCTACCAGCCCGCCGCCGGACTGGTCTCCTTCGACGGCAAGCCGCTGACCAAGACCAAGCGCAACGCGATCACCCGGCTCGGCATCGCCCGCACGTTCCAGAACGTGCGGCTGTTCGGCGAGATGACCGCGCTGGAGAACGTCGTGGTCGGCACCGACGCCCGCCACCGGACCTCGGTGCCGGGCGCGGTGTTCCGGTCGCCGCGGCACCGGCGCGAGGAACGCGACGCGATCGAGCGCGGCATGGCGCTGCTGGAGTTCGTCGGCATCGCCCCCCGCGCGGTGGAGAAGGCGCGCAACCTCTCCTACGGCGACCAGCGCCGTCTGGAGATCGCCCGCGCGCTGGCCACCGAACCGAAGCTGCTGTGCCTGGACGAGCCTGCGGCCGGGTTCAATCCGAGCGAGAAGTCCGCGCTCATGGACCTGATCCGCAAGATCCGCGACGATGGGTTCACGGTGCTGCTGATCGAGCACGACATGCGGCTGGTCATGGGCGTGACCGACCGGATCGTGGTGCTGGAGTTCGGCCGCAAGATCGCCGACGGGCTGCCCGCGGAGATCAGGGACAACCCCGCCGTGATCGCCGCGTACCTCGGCGTGCCGGATTCCGGCGCGATCGAATCCGGTGGCGCGGTGGGCGAAGCGGCCGGAACGGACACGCCGAGCGATCCGGAACCCGGTGCGGTGCCGCTCGGCAAGACCGCGGTCACCCCGCCGGCGCCCGAGACCGCCGACGGGGGCGCTGCGCTGCTCGAAGTCCAGGACATGGTCGTCAACTACGGCAGAATCCAAGCGCTGCACGGCATCTCGCTCACCGTCGCCGAGGGCGAGCTGGTCACCCTGCTCGGCGCCAACGGCGCGGGCAAGACGACCACCATGCGGGCGATGTCCGGGCTGCTGCCGCTGACCCGTGGCCGCATCCTGTTCGAGGGCCGGGACATCACCCGGATGAAAGCGCACGAGCGGGTGACCCACGGGCTGATCCAGGCGCCGGAGGGCCGGGGTGTGTTCCCCGGCATGACGGTGCAGGAGAACCTCGACATGGGTTGCTACGGACGAGGTTTCAAGCAGAAGGCGGAGTACGATCGGACGCTGGAGTGGGTGTTCGAGCTGTTCCCCCGTTTGCTCGAACGGCGCAAACAGGTCGGCGGCACGCTGTCGGGCGGCGAGCAGCAGATGCTGGCCATCGCTCGCGCGCTGATGGCGCGGCCGCGGCTGCTGCTGCTCGATGAGCCGTCGATGGGGCTGGCGCCCATGGTGATCCAGCAGATCTTCCGAATCATCAGCGAGATCAACCAGCAGGGCACCACGGTACTGCTGGTGGAGCAGAACGCCCAGCAGGCCCTGGCCCGCAGCGACCGTGCCTACATCATGGAGACCGGTGAGGTCACCAAAACCGGCCGCGGCGCGGAGCTGCTCACCGATCCCGCGGTGAAATCGGCGTACCTCGGCGTGGGTTAGGCGGCTGCCGCGCGGCCCGGCTCGAGGCATGATCGTCACCATGGATGGTCACGACGAGCTGATGAGCCTGGCCGAGCGGTATTGGGACAGTGTGCTCGAGGCGGCGCCGAGCGAGGCGACCCTGCTCGGCGACCGCCGCTTCGACGATCGGATCGAGGATCTGTCCGTCGAGGCGGAACAGCGGTTGCTGTCGACCTGGCGCGCGTTGCTGCGCGAGGTCGACGCGCTCGACGCCGAGCGGTTGAACGCCACCGACCACGTCACCCGCAGCCTGCTGCGCACCGAACTGAGCGGCGCGATCGAGCATGCGGAATGGCGGCCGGTGGAACTGGCCAGCGACCAGATGGGCGGCGTGCACGCAGGCGTGCTGATGGTGGCGCCGCAGACGAATGCGCCGCGCCCGGAACACGCGCTGGCGCTGGTGCGCCGCTACCGGCAGTTCGGTGACCTGCTCGGGCAGGCCGTGGAACGGTTCCGGTCGGGCCTGGCCGCCGGGCGCGCGCCCGCGCGGATCACCATCGAGCGCTCGCTCAACCAGCTCGACGGCTACCTGGATTCCGACATCGCCGCCGACCCGTTCGTCACCTTTTCCGGGCCGGCGGACTGGGACGGCGAGCCCGCCTGGCGGTCCGAATTGGCCGAAGTGGCCAGGGATGTCATCCGGCCCGCGTTCCAGGTCTACCGGGACGCGCTGTACGACGAACTGCTGCCCGCCGCCCGTCCCGACGACAAGCCGGGCCTGTGCTGGCTCGGCGCCGACGGCGAGGACATCTACCGGCGGCTGCTGCGGCACCACACGACGCTGCCCGATCTGGGCGCCGAGGAGATCCACGAACTGGGCCTGGCCGAGCTGGCGAAGCTGCGCGAGGAGTACGCGACGGTGGGCGCCCGCCTGTTCGGCACCGGCGACCTCGGTGAGATCTTCGCCCGGCTGCGCGACGATCCCGCGCTGTGCTACGACGACGCCGACCAGATCATGTTCGACGCCCGCCGGGCGCTGACCCTGGCCACCGCCGAGATGGGGAATTGGTTCGGGCGCCTGCCGAAGGAATCCTGCGACATCGTCCCGGTGCCCGAGTTCCTGGCCGCGGATGCCCCTGCGGCGTACTACTTCCCGCCCGCCGCCGACGGGTCGCGGCCGGGCACGTATTTCGTCAATCAGCACCATCCCACGGGTCGCGGCCGCTACGAGACCGCGGCGGTGGCCTACCACGAGGCGATCCCGGGCCATCATCTCCAGCTGACCATCGCCAACGAACTCGACCATCTGCCGCGCTTCCAGCGCCAGTCCTTCGCCAACACCGCCTTCGTCGAGGGCTGGGCGCTCTACACCGAGCGGCTGGCCGACGAGATGGGTTTGTACGAGGACGATCTGGGCCGGCTGGGCATGCTGGCCGGCGATTCGTGGCGTTCCTGCCGCCTGGTGGTCGACACCGGCCTGCACGCCCAGGGCTGGAGCAGGCAGCAGGCCATCGACTTCATGGTGGCCAACGCGCCGGTCGGACTCGCGGAGATCACCGTGGAAGTGGACCGCTACATCGCCATACCGGGGCAGGCGGTCGGCTACAAGGTCGGCCAGCTGGAGATCCTGCGTCAGCGGGTGGCGGCCACCGAGCGGCTCGGCGCGGACTTCGACATCAAGGCCTTCCACGATGTGGTGCTCGGTTCGGGTTCGGTGAGCCTGCCGGTGCTGCGCGAACTGGTCGCCACGCTGTGAACGCCGCGCGGCGCGGTCCCCGACCGCGCCGCGCGGGCCGAAAGCCCGGCCCCAGCGGCCTCCGGGTGCCGGGTGTCGGCGTATCGCCGTGTCGGTGCCGGTCCCTAGACTCTGGTGCGTGAGTTCACCCACGACCGCTCCGCGTCCCGCCCCCGCGTCCGGCTCCAGCGATCCCGGCTCGGGGGACCGGCCCACGCTGCTGTTGCTGGACGGGCATTCGATCGCCTATCGCGCGTTCTTCGCGCTACCGGCGGAGAACTTCAAGACGGTCACCGGGCAGACCACCAACGCCGTCTACGGCTTCACCGCGATGCTGATCAACTTGCTGCGCGACGAGAAGCCGACACACGTGGCCGCGGCGTTCGACGTGTCGCGCCAGACCTTCCGCGCCGAGGCGTATCCGGAGTACAAGGCCAATCGCACCACCACGCCGGACGAGTTCCGCGGGCAGGTGGAGCTGACCAAGGACGTGCTCGGCGCGCTCGGCATCCCGGTGATGGCGATCGAGGGCTTCGAGGCCGACGACATCATCGCCACCCTCACCACCCAGGCCACGGCCGCCGGTTTCCGGGTGCTCATCGTCACCGGCGACCGCGATTCGATTCAGCTGGTCGACGAGAACGTCACGGTGCTGTACCCGCGCAAGGGCGTCTCGGACCTGACCCGGTTCACCCCCGAGGAGGTGATGGCCAAGTACGGCCTCACACCGGGTCAATACCCGGACTACGCGGCGCTGCGCGGCGATCCGAGCGACAACCTGCCCGGTATCCCCGGCGTCGGGGAGAAAACCGCCGCCAAGTGGATCCGGGAATACGGTGACCTGAACACGCTGGTCGAGAAGGTCGACCAGGTGAAGGGCAAGGTCGGCGACGCGCTGCGGGCGAACCTGAGCAGCGTGGTGCTCAACCGGCAGCTCACCGAGCTGATGCGGGAGGTGCCGCTGCCGTACACCCCAGACCAGCTGGCGCAGGGGCCGTGGGACCGGACCAAGATCCATCAGCTGTTCGACGATCTCGAGTTCCGCGTGCTGCGCGACCGGCTGTTCGAGACGCTGGCCCCGCCGGAGCCGGAGGCGGAGGCGGGTTTCGAGATCAGCGGCGGCGCGCTGGCGATCGGCGCGGTCGCGTCCTGGCTGGCCGAGCACGCCAAAGCCGGTGTGCGCCACGGTGTCTCGATTCTCGGCACGGGATCTCCGGCCGGTGGGGACGTGCGCGCGCTGGCCATCGCGGCGGGCGACGGCGAGAGCGGATACATCGATGTCACGGTGCTCACCCCGGAGGACGAGACCGCGCTGGGCGCCTGGCTCGCCGATCCGGCCGTGCCGAAGGCGCTGCACGAGGCCAAGGCCGCCGTGCACGCGCTGCGTGGCCGCGGCTGGACGCTCGGCGGGCTGACCAGCGACACCGCGCTGGCCGCGTATCTGGTGCGTCCGGGTCAGCGCACGTTCAACCTCGACGACCTGTCGCTGCGCTACCTGCACCGGGAACTGCGCGCCGAAACCGACGAGACCGCGCAGTTGTCGCTGCTCGACGACGAGGACGCCGCCGACGCCGAGCTGGCGCGGGCGCAGATGCTGCGCGCGCGTGCCGTCGCCGATCTGGCCGACGCGCTGGACGGGGAACTGGCCCGGATCGAGTCCACCCCGCTGCTGGCGGACATGGAGCTGCCGCTGCTCGGCGTGCTGTCCACCCTGGAGGAGGCGGGCATCGCGGTGGACACCGACCAGCTCTCGACGTTGCAGCGCCAGTTCGCCGACCGGGTCGCCGAGGCGGCCGAGGCGGCCTACGGCGTGATCGGCAAGCAGATCAACCTGGGCTCGCCGAAACAGTTGCAGGTGGTGCTGTTCGACGAGCTGGACATGCCGAAGACCAAGCGCACCAAGACCGGCTACACCACCGACGCGGACGCGCTGGAGTCGCTGTACGAGAAGACCCAGCACGCGTTCCTGGAACATCTGCTCGCGCACCGCGACGCCACCCGCCTGAAGGTCACCGTCGACGGCCTGCTCAAGTGTGTCGCCGAGGACGGCCGCATCCACACCACCTTCAACCAGACGATCGCGGCCACCGGGCGGTTGTCCTCGACCGAACCGAACCTGCAGAACATCCCGATCCGCACCGACACCGGCAGGCAGATTCGCGACACCTTCGTGGTCGGCCCCGGTTACCAGTCGCTGATGACCGCGGACTACAGCCAGATCGAGATGCGGATCATGGCGCATCTGTCCGGAGACGAGGGCCTGATCGAAGCGTTCAACTCCGGAGAGGATCTGCACAGCTTCGTGGCGTCGAAAGCGTTCGACATCCCGATCTCGGAGGTGAGCCCGGAACTGCGCCGCCGGATCAAGGCGATGTCCTACGGCCTGGCCTACGGGTTGAGCTCCTACGGCCTGTCCGCGCAGCTGAAGATCAGCACCACCGAGGCGAAGGAGCAGATGGAGGTCTACTTCGCCCGCTTCGGCCGCATCCGCGACTACCTGTACGAGGTGGTGGAGCAGGCGCGCAAGGTCGGCTACACCGAGACGCTGTTCGGCCGCCGTCGCTACCTGCCCGACCTGGACTCCAGCAACCGGCAGCGCCGGGAATCGGCCGAGCGGATGGCGCTCAACGCCCCGATCCAGGGCACGGCGGCCGACATCATCAAGGTGGCGATGATCAACGTGCACCGGGCGATGCGCGAGGCGGGCCTGCGCTCCAGGATGCTGTTGCAGATCCACGACGAACTGCTGTTCGAGGTCGCCGACGGGGAACGGGAGGCGCTCGAGGCGCTGGCGCGCGAACAGATGTCCGCGGCGATCGCCCTGTCGGTGCCGCTGGAGGTCTCCGTCGGCGTCGGACACAGCTGGGACTCCGCCGCGCACTGACCGGCGCAGCGCGGTAGGACATGCCGGGCCCGACCGCAGGGGCCCGGCGTCCGGCATCCGGAGAGCTACCATCGGGCCGCCGCGTGCGAGTAAACAAATCACGGTGAACGGGACCGGTGCCTCGTCCTGCGCGGCCACCTACCGTGGGGCTGGTCAACACATTGGACGCGCGGCTCGACGTCTACGGCGCGCTCGGCCTGGCCGAGGGCGAGGCGCACGTCATCCGGAACGCGGGCGGCGTGGTCACCGCCGACGAGATCCGTTCGCCGGCCATCAGTCAGCGGCTGCTCGGGACCAGGGAGATCATCCTGATCCACCACACCGATTGCGGCATGCTCACCTTCACCGACGACGACTTCAAGGCGAGCATCCAGCAGGAGACCGGGATCAAGCCGGACCGGTCGGCCGAGACGTTCTCCGATCTGGAAACCGATGTGCGCCAGTCGATCGCGCGTATCGTCGCCAATCCGTTCGTGCCGCACAAGGACTCGATCCGCGGCTTCGTCTTCGACGTCGCCACCGGCGAGCTGAACGAGGTGCCGCCCCGCTGACGCGGAACGAATCCCGCCCCAGCGCAGCGCGGTCCGGTCGGCACGTCCTCGAATACCACTGCGCCGACGTGTGTTTCACAAAAGCCGGTGCGCCACCAGGCGCGCCGAACCCGCGGTGAGATCCACCTCGTCGCGCGGCGGCGCGCCGTCGGACGGGTCCTCCCGGTGCATCAGTGTCGTCATCCGCTGCTCGAACTCGTGGTGCTTGCCGCCCTGGAAAACCGCGGCGACCTCCTCGAAGCCCGCGGCCGCGACGGGGCGGCCGGACCGCTTCCGGGTCCAGGGCAGCGCACGGCTGCCGGTGAGCCTGTTCCAGGCCACTTCGGCGAAGGCGAACAGGATGAGCAGCAGGGCCAGGCCCGGGATGGTCATGGCGACGAGGAGACCCATGTCACCGACGCTACCCTCGTCTCGCCCGCAACGTCCTGAACTGCGCTGATGGTACTCGTCAGTAGACAAATCGGGCACCGGATGTGGTTGCTATTGCGTCGCGATGACCCTATTCTCGATGCCGTGCCGAATCCCGCCGACCGCCGCAGCGCAGCGCTCGATGTCGCAGACCGCGAC
>NZ_BAFS01000105.1 GCF_000308415.1 Nocardia asiatica NBRC 100129
GTCCGGACGCGCGGACCCGTGCCGTCCGGACTCGAAATGAATACCCGGACCGTAACAGGGCCCGCGCGCCGGGTCCTGCCCCCAAAAATCGGGATCGGGCCTGCGGTGAACCAGGTCGAGGAGGCCGGGACGACATGACATCATCCGAGGATGCGACGGGCATATCCGATACTCGTATTGTGCTGGGCGCTCGTGGCCGGAAGCTTTGCCGCGCCCGCGGTTTCGGCTGATCCGGTGTGCGCAGGAGGTGTGGCGGTGCGCCCGGTCTCGCTGAGCGTGGACGGTGAAGAGGCGACCGGGAGGGTGTACGAGCCGTACCGATGCCACGCGGGCGACATGTCTGCCGAGGCGCTCGTGGTCGCGGTGCACGGGCACGACGGGTCGTCGGCGGATTTCGCCGGCTACCTCGACTCGATCGCGCGGCGCACCGCCACCCCGATCCTGGCGATGGATCTGCGCTCCGCCGAGAGCGTGTGGCGCACCGGTGAGTGGAATCTGTGGGCGGGCTGGCGCGACATCGTCGCCGCGACCGCCTGGTACCGGGACGCCCACCCGGCGATCGCCCGCACGGTGCTGTGGGGCTGGAGCCAGGGGGGTATCACCAGCGGTCTCGCGGCGGCGCACGGTCCGCGCGGGATGTTCGACTACTGGGTCGACAATTACGGTCCCGCCGACGATTTCACGATGTGGCTGGGCGCGGCGGCGGTGGATCCGGCGCTGCCCGCGCAGATCGAGCGCGACGCGGGTGGTTGCCCGCCGCTCGCCTGTCCGCAGGCCTACGTCGAACGCTCGCCCGCCCTGCTGGCCGCCCGGATGGACGTGCGACGCGCGTTTCTCGTCCACGGCACCGCCGACGACGTGGTGCCCTATGTCACCAGCGTCGAGATGCGCGCGGGCCTGCGCGCCGCGGGACGGCCCACCTCGATGTACACCGTCGTCACCGGACGCGACCTGAGCGGGCGGGTGGTCCCGGGCGACCACGATGTCGGCCCGGCCTTCTTCGAGGGCGGCTGTGTCGTCGAACGCCTGCTGCTCGGCGTGGAACCGGTCGACGGGCCGGACCGCGACTATCTGGTGGACGTCGCGTACGGCGTCGTCACCGCGCCGCCGGCCCCACCGGGCGCGAAGTGCGCGGCGTGAGCAGGCGCGGCGGGAACACGATCGGGCCGGTGCGCGGTTGACCGAGGAAACCGACGACGAAGCGAGGACGCGATGAGCAAGCCGGCCGACCCGGCCTACCACTGGAACGGTGCGGAACTCGACCTGGACGCCTATCTGGCCCGGATCGGTTTCGACGGCGAGCGCGCCCCCACCGTCCGGACGCTGCACGAGCTGGTGCGTGCGCACACCACCGCGATCCCGTTCGAGAACCTGGAGATCATCCTGGGCCGGTCGATTCCCTTGGATCTGCCGAGCTTGCAGGACAAACTCGTACGCCGCAGGCGCGGCGGCTACTGCTACGAGAACGTGGGGCTGTTCGCGGCCGCGCTGGAGCGGCTCGGATTCGGCGTCACCGGCCTCAGCGGGCGCGTGAGCATGGGCGCGGGCACGGCACCGCGGCCCGCCACCCACGCACTGCTGCGCGTGACCACCGCCGACGACGACCGGGTCTGGCTGGCCGACGTCGGCTTCGGCGCCGGACCGCTCGCGCCGTTCGAACTGTCCGCCGCGACCGGCGAATTCAGCGCGGGCGAATGGAAGTTCCGGCTGGAGAGCACGCGCGGTGAGCTGGATTCCGAACTGTGGGTGCTGCACCAGTTCGGCCGCGACGGGTGGGTCGACCGGCACAGTTTCACCCTGACTCCGCAGTACCGCATCGACTACGCGGTCGGCAATCACTTCGTGTCGACCTCGCCGCGATCCCCGTTCACCACCCGGCCGTACGCGCAGCGCTTCCGCCCCGACGTGCACCACGTGCTGGACGGCGTCACGCTGATCACCGAGTACCCCGACGGCACGAGCGACACCCGTGAACTGGAACCCGCGGAGCTGCCCAAGATCCTCGCGGAGGTGTTCGACATCGAACTCGCCGACGCCGATGCCGACGCACTCGCGCGGGGCGCGTGGTCGCGCGGCTGAGCTGGTGACCGGCCGGGCGCCGCCGCGGCCGGATAGGGTCGTCGGCGTGCGTACCAGCCGGAAGTCCCTCGTCCTGTTCACCGCACCGATGCTCGTGCTCGCCGCCTGCTCCTCCGGCCCGGACCAGCCCGACACCGTCGCCGGGCAGTTCGCCGAGGCGCTCAACCGCGACGACATCGCCGCGGCGGCCGCGCTCACCGACAACCCGGCCGCGGCCGCGGAAACCCTCGGCGCGCTCTACGACGGGCTCGGCAAGGACGTGCGCTTCGAGGTCCGCTCGGTCGAGGAGAACGGTTTCGCGCTGGCGGCCACCTGGAAACTCGGTGGGGACGGCAAGTCCGAGTGGAGCTACGCCACCAACGGCGTCGCGCGCGAGGACGGACAGGGGTGGCGGGTGCAGTGGGATCCGGCCACGGTCGCCCCCGGGCTGGCCGCCGGACCCTTGAGCTACAGCAGGGTCTATCCGAAGCCGGCCCGCATCCTCGATTCCGCAGGTGGGGAACTGATGACCGAGCAGATCGTCACGCTGGTGAACGTCGGCCCCGCCGCCGATCTCGTCGCCGTCGCGGACCTGCTCGGTCCGCTCGCGCCCGGACTCACCGCGCCGTCGCTGCAAACGGAACTGGCCGCGGCACAAGGGAAACCGATTACCGCGATCACCCTGCGCGAGACGGATCTCGCCCCGATCCGGGATCGGCTGAGCGCACTGCCCGGCGTCACCCTCGCGCCGCAGACCCGGCTGCTGACCACCGACAAGGCGCTGGCGGCGCCGACCCTGTCCGGCTTGGCCGAACTGTGGCAGGAGTCCGCCGACGCCAACGCGGGATGGGCGGTGCGCGCCCAGACGCCGGAAGGTACCCAGCGCGTCGCCGGGACGGACCCGAAACCCACCGCCGACATCGCGACCACGCTCGACCTCGGCTTGCAGCGTGCGGCGGAGGCCGCGCTGGCCCCGGTCGCCCAGCCCGCCGCGATCGTCGCCCTGCGGCCCTCGACCGGCGACGTCCTCGCGATCGCGCAGAACGCCCCCGCCGACGCGCAGGGCCCGATCGCGCTCACCGGGCTCTACCCGCCGGGTTCGACGTTCAAGACGGTCACCGTCTCCGCCGCGTTGCAGGCGGGAACGGTGACGCCCGACACCGTGCTGCCCTGCCCCGGCACCGCGAACATCGAAGGCCGCCGCATCCCGAACGACAACAACTTCGATCTGGGCTCGGTGCCGCTGCACACCGCGTTCGCCCGCTCCTGCAACACCACGATGGGCGCCCTCGGCGTGCAATTGCCCGCCGACGCGTTGACGAAAGCGGCCGCACAACTCGGCCTCGGGATCGATTACGTCACACCGGGCCTGACCACTGTCACCGGGAAGGTGCCGTCGGCCGGCACCTCCGCACTGCGGGTGGAGTCGGCGATCGGTCAAGGGCAGGTGACAGCGTCGCCGTTCGGCATGGCCCTGGTCGCCGCGTCCATCGCCCGTGGCGCCGCGCCCGCGCCCACCCTCGTCGCGGGCCGGCCGGGAACCCCGGACCGCACCGCCGACCCGCTGCCGCCGCAGATCGGCGACCAGCTGAAAGCCATGATGCGCGAGACGATCACCGACGGCACCGCGACGCAGTTGCGCGACCTCCCCGGTCTGCTCGGCAAGACCGGCACCGCGGAGTACATCGATGACACGCACGCGCACGGCTGGTTCGTCGGCATCGACGGTGACCTGGCATTCGCCGTGTTCATCAGCGACGCGAGCAGTTCGGCGCCCGCTGTGGACGCCGCCGGCCGGATGCTGCGCGCACGCGGATAGTCCGCTTCGGGCGAATCCGGCCCGCCGCGAGGCCCGGCTGGCGCGTGCGAGCATCCAAGGGCCAGCTACACTCATCCCCGGGACCGCGTGAGTAATCAATATGCGGGATGTCACGATTTCGAGAAGGTTCGGAGTAGGCGCCATCGATACCGGTCAGTTGATCGCGGAGCATTACCGCCTGGTCGAGCGGATTGGTAGCGGCGGCACGGGCGTGGTCTGGCGTGCCGTCGACGAACGCCTCCAGCGCTCCGTGGCCGTCAAGCAGATCCACATCCAGCCGAGCCTGCCGGAGGCCGAGCGCGTAGTGGTGCGCCAGCGCGCGATCCGAGAGGCGCGTAACGCGGCCCGTTTCCAGCATCCGAACGCGATCGTCGTGTTCGACATCACCGAGCACGAGGGCGACCCCTGCCTGGTGATGGAGTACCTGAAGTCCAAGAGCCTGGCCGCGGTGATCGGCGCCCAGGGCACCTTGCCGCTGACCCAGGTCGCCCGGATCGGCGAGCAGGTCGCCTCGGCGCTGATCGCGGCGCACCAGGCGGGCATCGTGCATCGTGACGTGAAGCCGGGCAACATCCTGCTCGACGATCACGGAACGGTGAAGATCACCGACTTCGGCATCTCCCGCGCGACCGGCGACGTCACGCTCACCGAGACCGGGCTGATCTGCGGCACCGCCGCCTACCTCGCGCCCGAGGTGGCCCGCGGCTCCGATCCCACTCCGGCCTCGGATGTGTTCGCGCTGGGCGCCACGCTGTTCCACGCGCTGGAGGGCGAACCGCCCTACGGCGCGGGCTCCAATCCGCTGGCGGTGCTCTACGCCGCCGCCAACGGCCAGCTCAGCGAACCGCGCAACGCGGGCCCCGCGACCGATTTCCTGCTCGACCTGCTCAGCCCGGAGCCTTCCGAGCGCCCGACGATGCGGGCGGCGCGCGACCATCTGGCCGCGTTCGCCGATGCCGGTCCCGCGCCGGTGGCCGTCGGGTTCGTGCCCGCCAGCGAAGCGTTCGCGCGGCCGCGAGCGGGCGAATCCGAATCGGCGACCCGCGCGCTGCGGCCCTCGGCGATGGCCTCGGCGCCCTACACGCCCACCGAGCGTCAGCCGCGTCCGCGCCCCGCGCCCGCGCGGCCGGTCCACCAGGACACCGCGGCGCATCCCCGCACGATGGCGCAGCCGCGCCCGGCGCCGAGGCAAGGCTCGGCGGGCAAGCGCCGCGCGGTGCTGATCGGCGCGGTGGCCGGGGCGATCGTCGCCGTCTCGGCGCTGTTGATCAGCGCGTTCAGCCAGTCCGGCTCGGATTCGCCGAGTCCGCAGGCGAGCCCGCCCTCGGCGAGCGCGACCACCAAGGCCGGGACGACTTCGACCGCCGCGGCCCAACTGGGTCAGACGCCCAGCTCCGGAGAGCGGGTCGATATCGGGGCGGCCGGTCAGTTGGTGGAGCAGTTCTACACCAACCCGTCGGGATCGTGGTCGTTGCTGACACCGGCCGCGCAGCAGGCATACGGCGGCGAACAGAGCTTCCGTCAGTACTGGGGCGCCCGGACCATCGACGACTTCAATACGATCGAGGCGGCGAAGCGCAGCAACAACGACGACGGCTCGGTCGACATGCGACTGGCCAGCATCACCGTCGAGGGCCAGACCAAGAGCATGACGCTGCGCGTGATCAGCTCCGGCGGGCGTCTGCTCATCGACAGCGACACCAAGTAGTCGCGAGGTGCCGGAACACCGGCCGGTCCCGGGCTCGCGCCTGCCGGTCGGGTTCCCGGGCGAGATCGGCGCCACACCGCGGGTGCGCTGAGCAGCGCCTCATCGGCCTGACCTGGGCGAGCGCAGTGCGGCAGCGGCCCGGCCGCCCGGACCACGCGGATAACCGCTGGTGTTCGCCCACTAGGCTGGTAGCTGCAACTTTCCCGTCGCGGAATCCGCTGGAGACAAGGACCGACACCACATGACAACCCGCATCGAGCTCGCCCGCGTCGATCTGCGCGGTCGTACTCCCTCCGTCGCCGAGCTGCGCGCCGCGCTGCCGCGTGGGGGAGTCGACGTGGACTCGGTGCTGCATCAGGTGCGTCCGGTGGTGGAGGCGATCCGCGATCAGGGCGTGTCGGCGGCCTTGGAGTTCAGCGAGCGCTTCGACGGCGTGATCCCGGCGACGGTGCGGGTGCCCGCGGCCGAGCTGGAGGCCGCGCTGGAGCGGCTGGACCCCGCGGTGCGCGCGGCGCTGGAGGAGTCCATCGCCAGGGCGCGCAAAGTGCACGCCGATCAGCGGCGCACCGACAAGACCACCGAGGTGGTGCCCGGCGGAACCGTCACCGAGCGCTGGGCGCCGGTCGAGCGGGTCGGCCTGTACGTGCCGGGCGGAAACGCCGTCTACCCGTCCAGCGTCGTGATGAACGTGGTGCCCGCGCAGACCGCGGGCGTCGGCTCGCTGGTGGTGGCGTCGCCGCCGCAGGCGCGGTTCGGCGGGCTGCCGCACCCCACCATCCTGGCCGCCGCGCAGCTGCTCGGCGTCGAGGAGGTGTGGGCGGTCGGCGGCGCCCAGGGCGTGGCGCTGCTGTCCTACGGCGGCGTCGACACCGACGGCGCCCAGCTGGAGCCGGTCGACCTGATCACCGGGCCGGGCAATATCTACGTCACCGCGGCGAAGCGGCTGTGCCGCGGACTGGTCGGCATCGACGCCGAGGCCGGGCCCACCGAGATCGCCATCCTCGCCGACGCGACCGCCGATCCGGTGCACGTCGCCGCCGACCTGATCAGCCAGGCCGAGCACGACGTGCTGGCCGCCAGCGTGCTGGTGACCGACAGCGAACAGCTGGCCGACGCGGTGGACGCGGCGCTGACCGCCCAGCTGACCGTGGTCAAGCACGCCCACCGGGTCACCGAGGCGCTGCGCGGCAAGCAGTCCGGCACGGTGCTGGTCGACGGCATCGAACAGGGCCTGCGCGTGGTGAACGCCTACGCCGCCGAGCACCTGGAGATCCAGACCGCCGACGCGCCCGCGGTCGCGGCCCGGGTGCGCAGCGCGGGAGCCGTGTTCGTCGGCGCGTACGCGCCGGTCAGCCTGGGCGACTACTGCGCGGGCTCCAACCACGTGCTGCCGACGGCGGGCTGCGCGCGGCACTCGTCGGGCCTGAGTGTGCAGACCTTCCTGCGTGGGATCCACGTCGTGGAGTACACCGAAGCGGCGCTGAAGGATGTCGCGGGCCACGTGGTGGCGCTGGCGAACGCGGAAGACCTGCCCGCGCACGGCCAGGCGGTGCAGGCGCGTTTCGAGGCGCTGTCGTGACGCGCGCGGTGAGCGCGCCCGGCGCGGAGGTGACCTTGGACGACCTGCCGCTGCGGGAGAACCTGCGGGGCAAGAAGCCCTACGGCGCACCGCAATTGACGGTTCCGGTGCAGCTGAACACGAACGAGAACCCGCACCCGCCGAGCCGGGCGCTGATCGATGACGTGGCCGAGTCGATCCGCGCGGCCGCCGCGGATCTGCACCGCTACCCCGACCGCGACGCCGTCGCGCTGCGCACCGACCTGGCGCGCTATCTGACCGCGCAGACCGGCGTCGCGCTGGACACCGGCAACGTCTGGGCGGCCAATGGTTCCAACGAGATCCTGCAGCAGCTGTTGCAGGCTTTCGGCGGCCCGGGCCGCAGCGCACTGGGTTTCGTGCCCTCCTACTCGATGCACCCGATCATCTCCGAGGGCATCGACACCGAATGGATCGAGGCCGAGCGCGACACCGACTTCTCCCTCGACATCGACCACGCGTTGGCCGCCATCGCCGAGCGCAGGCCCGACGTGGTGTTCGTGACCAGTCCGAACAACCCGACCGGGCACAGCATCCCGCAGCACGACCTCGCGCGCATCCTCGCGGCCGCGCCCGGCATCGTGGTCGTCGACGAGGCGTACGGCGAGTTCTCGGCGCAGCCCAGCGCCATCGAGCTGATCGAGCGGTTCCCGGCGAAACTCGTGGTGACCAGGACGATGAGCAAGGCGTTCGCGTTCGCGGGCGGACGGCTGGGCTACCTGGTCGCCGCGCCGGCGGTGATCGACGCGATGCTGCTGGTGCGGCTGCCCTACCACCTGTCGGTGGTCACCCAGGCGGCGGCGCGCGCGGCCCTGCGGCATGCCGAGGAGACCCTCGGCAGCGTCGCCGAACTGGCCGCGCAGCGCGACCGGGTGGCGGCGGCGCTGCGCGAGCAGGGTTACGACGTGATCCCCAGCGACGCCAACTTCCTGCTGTTCGGCCGCTTCGTCGATGCCGCGCGCACCTGGCAGCGCTATCTCGACCACGGCGTGCTGATCCGCGATGTCGGCATCCCCGGCTATCTGCGCACCACCATCGGCCTCGCCGCGGAGAACGACGAATTGCTGCGGGTCAGCGGCCTGCTGGCGGGCAGCGACCGCGCACCGCGATGAACCAGCGCCGGGAAGCCCCCGGCGACGACCCCGATTGGACATGAGCATGAGCAGGACCGCCCGGGTGGAGCGGGTCACCAAGGAATCCAGCATCGTCGTCGAACTGGACCTGGACGGCACCGGCAAGACCGAGATCGCCACCGGCGTGCCGTTCTACGACCACATGCTGACCGCGCTCGGCGCGCACGCGAGCTTCGACCTCACCGTGCGCGCGGAGGGCGACATCGAGATCGAGGCGCATCACACCGTCGAGGACACCGCGATCGTGTTCGGTCAGGCGCTCGGCAAGGCGCTGGGCGACAAGGCCGGCATCCGCCGGTTCGGCGACGCCTACATCCCGATGGACGAGACGCTGGCACACGCCGCGGTCGACGTGTCCGGCCGCCCGTACTGTGTGCACACCGGCGAGCCGGACCACTTGGTGCACACGGTGATTCCCGGCTCCGGTCCCGGTGCGCCGTACTCCACTGTGCTCAACCGCCACGTGTTCGAGTCGATCGCGCTGAACGCGCGCATCGCCCTGCACGTCCGGGTGCTCTACGGCCGCGATCAGCACCACGTCACCGAGGCCGAATTCAAAGCGGTGGCGCGCGCCCTGCGCGCCGCGGTGGAACTCGACCCGCGAGTGAGCGGTGTCCCGTCGACGAAGGGAACGCTGTGAGCGCGAAATCCGTGGCGCTGCTGGACTACGGCTCCGGCAACCTGCACTCGGCCGAACGGGCGCTGGCCAGGGCGGGCGCTCGCGTCGAGGTGACCGCCGACCCGGAGGTCGTGCTGGCCGCCGACGGTCTGGTGGTGCCCGGCGTCGGGGCGTTCGCCGCGTGCATGGCGGGACTGCGCGGGGTGCGGGGCGAGCGCCTCATCGGTCAGCGGTTGGCCGGCGGGCGTCCGGTGCTCGGCATCTGCGTGGGCATGCAGATCCTCTTCGAGCGGGGTGTGGAGTTCGGCGTGCGCACCGACGGGTGTGCCGAATGGCCCGGCACGGTCGAACGGCTCTCCGCGCCGGTGCTGCCGCACATGGGCTGGAACACCGTCTCGGCCCCGTCCGACAGCGTTCTGTTCGCGGGTCTCGACACCGACACCCGTTTCTACTTCGTGCACTCCTACGCCGCGCAGAGCTGGGACCTGCCGCCGAGCGAGCACTTCGCCGCGCCCAAACTGACCTGGGCCGAGCACGGCGGGCCGTTCCTGGCCGCGGTGGAGAACGGTGTGCTGTCGGCGACCCAGTTCCACCCGGAGAAGTCCGGTGACGCGGGCGCGCACCTGCTGCGCAACTGGGTGGACTCGCTGTAGGACGAATCCCGCGCGCCGGGCGCGCGGGATCGCCCGCCGGGTCAGCGCGAGCGGACCTTGCTGACCAGCCAGCGTCCGTCGACGTTGTCCAGCGTCACGGTCATCGCCATGCGGCTGGTCTGCGGGAGACCGTCGGTTTCGTCGCTGGTCACCGTCCGGACCACGTCGACGTCCACCTCGGCCCGGTTGTCGTCACCGGAGACGACGCGGCAATCGGCGGAGTTGGCCTCGGCGCGGATGTGCGCGGCCTCCGCGCTCGCCTGGATGTTGCCGCGGAAGTTCTCGAACTCGGCCCGGAACTCCCCGGTGCTGAGGTCGAGCATCCGGCGGACGTGGTCGCCGAACCGCGCGTAATCGTATGTCGCCGCGGCGGAACCGAATTCGCATCCCGCCAGGCGCGCGTCCTCGGGCGGGGCGGCGTCGGCGGCGGGGGCGGCGACGAAGGCCGCGGAGCAGGCGGCTGCCGAAAGCGGCAGGGCGGCAGCCAGTTTGGATCGTGACATGCACTTCCTCGGTGCGAGCTGGAAACGGCGACCGGGGGTGATCGCCGCGCGGAGACGATACCGCCCTGGCTCGCTTCTCTCCTTGCGCGTGGCGAGATCCTGTTCGGCGACCGGCACGCGCACACGCTCCCCGAGATCGAACGCGCCGCGACCGAGTTCCAGATCGGGCACGGCCTGCGGGGCACGGCCGCCCCGGTGACGGCACTGCCCGGCCCGCTACCGAGCCCGGCCCGCTACCGCACACGTGCTCGCCACCCGCTGATCACGGCCGGGTGCCGGTGGACCAGATCGGAGTGGTCCGGACCCGGGACAGGCGCCAGCCTTCACCGGTGCGAACCGCGTCGAAGCGGTAGATCTCGCCGAGGGTGTACTGCGGCTGCGGAATCGACCCGTCGGAGGAGGCGGGCGCGAAGGTGGCGATCAAATTGGCCCGGACATCGGCCGCGTCGCCGCGCAGGTCGATCAGCACATTGCCGATGACGTGCTGGATGCGCTTGTCGCCGCCGTGGTTGCGGCTCGCCTGGGCGATCAGCGCGTCGCGGCCCTCGGCCGTGCCGCCCGGTGTCTTCGCGGTCGCGTCGGGGGTGTAGATCGCCCGCAAGTCGTCGAAGCGGCCCTCGTCCAAGGCGCGGCCGAGCCGATCGACCAGATCGGTGATCCGCTGACGGTCGAGCAGTTCGCGCACCTCCGGCGCCGGGGTCCCCGAACCGGAGGCGCAGGCGGCGGTCAAGGCGGCCAAGGGGAGAACGAGCAGGGGCAGCGCGGAGCGAATCCTGAGCATCGGAGTTGCCTTTCCAGTCGAACGTTGGTCAATCCAACGTTGTTTGGACCAACTTAACAGATCGTGGGTGTTGCCAACAAGTCTTGTTACAGTGACCGCATGGACATCGCGCACGACGACGCCGCGGGACGGCTCCGGGTCCTGCCCAGCAGGCTGGTCAATCAGGTCGCGCTCGTGGCGAATCGGGCGACCGAGCGAGCGCTGGAGCCCACCGGCTCCCGGCGCTACCACTACGCCCTGCTGGCCACGCTCGGGGAATTCGGACCGGCCAGCCAGGCCGAGTTGGGCAGGCGCACCCGCATCGACCGCAGCGACGTGGTCGCGGTGGTGAACGACCTCGCCGCGCGCGGCCTGGTCGAGCGCACTCCCGATCCCGCCGACCGGCGCCGCAACATCGTCACGCTCACCGCCGCGGGCGCCCGCCACCTGGAGGAACTGCACGAGCGCTTGGCGGTCGCCCAGGACGAGTTGCTCGCCGGCTTCTCCGCGGCGGATCGGGCCACCCTGGTCACACTGCTCACCCGGATCCTGGACGCCCACCACGGCTGACCCGGCGCCCGGTGATCGAGGTCCCATTCGCCCAGGCCCTGCACTCGGACGCGGGCGGGTAACCACTAGGCTGCTCTCGTGAGTCTTGTGCTGCTACCCGCCGTCGATGTCGCCAACGGAGAGGCCGTGCGCCTCGTGCAAGGAGAGGCCGGAAGCGAAACCAGCTACGGCTCGCCTCGCGAGGCGGCGCTGGCCTGGCAGGAAGCCGGCGCGGAATGGGTGCATCTGGTCGACCTGGACGCCGCCTTCGGGCGCGGCTCGAATCGGGAGCTGCTCGCGGGCGTCGTCGGCGAACTCGACGTCAAGGTGGAACTGTCCGGTGGCATCCGCGACGACGACAGTCTGGAGGCGGCCCTCGCCACCGGCTGCGCTCGGGTGAACCTCGGCACCGCCGCGCTGGAGGACCCGGTGTGGTGCGCGAAGGCCATCGCCCGGCACGGCGAGCGCATCGCCGTCGGCCTGGACGTGCGCATCATCGACGGCGAATATCGGCTGCGCGGCCGTGGCTGGGTCAGTGACGGCGGCGACCTGTGGGAGGTGCTCGAACGCCTGGAACGGGACGGCTGCTCGCGGTACGTGGTGACCGACGTGACCAAGGACGGCACGCTCACCGGCCCGAATCTGGACCTGCTGCGGGAAGTCTGCGCGGCCACCGACGCCCCGGTCATCGCCTCCGGCGGCGTCTCCACCATCGCGGACCTCGTCGCGATCGCCGAACTGGTGCCCGACGGCGTCGAAGGGTCGATCGTCGGCAAGGCGCTGTACGCGGGCCGGTTCACCCTGCCCGAGGCGCTGGCCGCGGTGAGATGACCCAGGAGCTGTCGAACCTGCTCGCCGCGGCGAGCGAGGTCCTGGACTCGGTGCGCCCGCGGTTCGTCGAGGGCATCGGCGCGCCCAGCGCGGTCGAGAAGGGCCGCAACGATTTCGCCACGGAACTCGACCTGGAATTGGAGCGCACCGTCTCCGCCGAGTTGCTGCGGCGCACCGGCATCGAGGTGCACGGTGAGGAGTTCGGCGGTCCGCAGCTCGCCTCCGGCACCGCGTGGGTGCTCGACCCGATCGACGGCACCTTCAACTACTCCTCCGGTCATCCGCTCTCGGGCATGCTGCTCGCGCTGGTGCGCGACGGGGAACCGGTGCTCGGCCTGACCTGGCTGCCGCTGCTGGGCCGCCGCTACGCCGCCGTGTCCGGAGGCCCGGTGCTGCTGGACGGCAGGCCGCTGCCGCCGCTGCCGCGCGGCAAGCTCGCCGAGGCCATGATCGGCTTCGGCGCGTTCAACGTCGACTCGCACGGCCGCATCCCCGGCCAGTTCCGCTTCGACCTGCTCGGCCCGCTGAGCAGGCTGTCCTCCCGGGTGCGGATGCACGGCTCGACCGGCATCGATCTGGCGTTCACCGCCTCCGGCGTGCTCGGCGGGGCGATCGTGTTCGGCCACCATCCCTGGGACAACGCGGCGGGCGTCGCCCTGGTGCGCGCGGCGGGCGGGGTGGTGACCGACCTGGCCGGCCGGCCGTGGACCATCACCTCCGGCTCCGTGCTCGCGGCCGCGCCCGGCGTGCACGAAGAACTGCTCGACATGATCTGCACGGTCGCCGATCCGGCGGCCGCGGAGGAAGGGTGAGGCAATGACGTTGGCCGTACGAGTGATCCCGTGCCTGGACGTCGACGCGGGACGGGTGGTCAAGGGCGTCAACTTCGAAAACCTGCGCGATGCGGGTGATCCCGTCGAACTGGCCGCCCTCTACGACGCGCAGGGCGCCGACGAGCTGACCTTTCTCGACGTGACCGCATCCACCGGCGACCGCGGCACCATGATCGACGTGGTGACCCGCACCGCCGAGCAGATCTTCATTCCGCTCACCGTCGGCGGCGGGGTGCGCACCGTCGAGGACGTGGACCGCCTGCTGCGCGCCGGCGCGGACAAGGTCTCGGTGAACACCGCCGCGATCGCGCGGCCGGAGGTGCTGCGCGAGATGTCCGAGCGCTTCGGCTCCCAGTGCATCGTGCTGTCGGTGGACGCGCGCACCGTGCCGGACGGGCAGCCCGCCACCCCCTCCGGCTGGGAGGTGACCACGCACGGCGGCAAACGCGGCACCGGCATCGACGCGGTCGAGTGGGCGGTGCGCGGCGCGGAACTGGGGGTCGGCGAGATCCTGCTCAACTCGATGGACGCCGACGGCACCAAGGCCGGTTTCGACCTGCCGATGATCCGTGCCGTGCGGGCGGCCGTCACGGTTCCGGTGATCGCCAGCGGGGGAGCGGGCGCGGTCGAGCACTTCGCTCCGGCCGTGCACGCGGGCGCCGACGCGGTGCTGGCGGCCAGCGTGTTCCACTTCGGTGACCTCACCATCGGCCAGGTCAAGGAGTCGATGCGGGCGGAGAAGATCGTCATCCGGTAGTGATCGGCGGAAATCAACCGAGCCGGAAGGCGGATCGGACCGTGGACTCCGGGCGCGTGCGCCCGCGTCCGACCCTGTTATAACGGTGCCATGAGTCTCGATCCCGCTATCGCCGCCCGTCTCAAGCGCAACGACGCCGGGCTGGTGTCGGCCGTCGCACAGGAACGCGCCACCGGCGACGTGCTGATGGTCGCGTGGATGGACGACGAAGCGCTGGCGCGCACGCTGGAAACCCGCAAGGCGACTTACTATTCGCGCTCCCGCGGGCAGTACTGGGTCAAAGGGGAGACCTCGGGCCACACGCAGTACGTGCACGAAGTGCGGCTCGACTGCGACGGCGACACGATCCTGCTCGTCGTGGATCAGGAGGGCGCGGCCTGCCACACCGGCACGCACACCTGCTTCGACTCGGACGTGCTGCTGGCCGCGCGATCGGCGACCGGGGACTAGCCGCCGTTCGGGCGATGCGCGTCCCGGTCGGCCGGGGCGAGTCCGCCGAGCTGGTCCAGCGCCTCCGCGAGCCGCCCGGCCAGCAGCTCGCCGAGTTCGGCGACCTGGGCCTTCTGTGGGTCGTCCAGGCCGTCGAAGACCAGATGCCGCACCGCCTGCAGATATCCCGGCGCGGCCTCGACCACCTTGCGGTAGCCGTCGTCGGTGAGCACGGCGTATACGCCACGCCGCCCGGCGGTCGCCGAGCGCTCCGCCCAGCCCATGCGCTCCAATTTGGAGACCACGTGCGACAGCCGCGATAACGATGCATTTGCCTTGTGGGCAAGCTCACTCATCTGCAGTCGGTGCCCCGGTTCCTCCGACAGCAGGGTCAATACCCAGTACTCGAAATGTGTCACGCCGGACTCCCGCTGGAGCTGCGTGTCCAAGGCTCCTGGCAGCCGCGTCATCAGCGCCACGATCGCGCGCCAAGCTCGTTGTTCGACCGGGTCGAGCCACTTCGTCACTGTGTGCCTTCTTTCAAGCCAAGTGACGTGGTCTTGTTCGTAGTCCTAGTGATTGTCGATCAGCTTGTGCACAGTCACCCGCGACATCGAGTTTGCCACGACTTCGCTCGACCGGCACAAAGATGCTGGGTGAGGTGAGTTCACTCACACGCCGGGCGGCGGGGCGTCCGCGGTCTTCGCGCTACCCGGATGCGTGCGCCGCCACCTGCGCAGCAGCAACAGCGCGATGGCGAGGAGGAACAGCAGCGTGGCGATGACGGCGCCGGTCAGCGCGGCGCCGCGGAAGGCGGGCGCGTCGACGTCCAGAATCCGCTCGCCCGCGTGGGCGGCGTTGCTGTTGCCGAGCACTATGGTCAGCGTCATCAGGTTGGGGATGGCGAACAGGATCGCGACGACCGCGGCCGCGCCCGCGAGGAACCTGCCTCCCTTGCGCCGCCACACCCGCACCGCGAACAGCAGCAGGAAAAGTGTGACCACGGTGCAGAATCCGCCGTAGAACAGGCCCCATCCGATGCCCTTGGCGAAGCTGCCCTGCACCGCCGATCCGATCCGCTGCGCCCACCAGCGCGGAATGAACGAGGACAGGATGAAGTAGAGGACGACGAGAACGGCCAGGAGCGCGGCACCGCCGATGATCCGCGTACGCCAGACGGCTGCTGCAGGTTTGCCACCGCCCGGCTGAACTTCGGTCGAAGTCATTGTTCCAGCCTAGGCCGGGCGGTCGCCCGGCAGCGGCTGCGCGCACGCGGCGCGTCGCGCCTTACCTGGAGCGCAGGTAGTTCAGTGCTTCGTCGGCGTGCACCGCCGCGCGCAACTCGCCGGTAATCACCTTGCGAATGGTGCGGTCGGTGTCGATGACGAATGTTTGCCGCTTCACCGGCGCGAGTTTGCCGAGCAGGCCGCGCTTCACGCCGAACTGCGCCGCCACGGCGCCGTCGGCGTCGGAGAGCAGCGGATAGCCCAGGCGCTGCTTCTCGGCGAAGCCCGCCTGGGTGTCCACGTTGTCGGTGCTGATGCCGACGCAGGTGGCGCCGACCGCGGCGAATTCGGCGGCGAGGTCACGGAAATGACACGCCTCGGCCGTGCACACGGGCGTATTGGCCGCCGGATAGAAGAAGAGGACCAGTGGGCCGTCCGCCAGCAGCGCGTCGAGCGAGCGGGGAGTGCCGGACTGGTCGGGAAGCTCGAAATCAGGGGCGAGCTGTCCTTGCTGCATACCCGGGCACACTACCGGGCGCTTGGTCGAATCGGGTATCCCGCTCGCGGCGGGAGAGGGCGCCGAGCGCGCTCCATCGCTCGTGCCCGTCGATGCGCCGCGGCCGATCGCCGCGCCGGTGGCCGGGCACGAGCCGAGGTGCGGCTACGCGCCGATGAGCGCCGCGACCTCAGGGTTCTTGATCGCCATCACATCGAGGATGCCGTGGGCGCGCAGGAACGGCTTCAGCTCCTTGATGCGGTCGCTGTGGACGGCGTATTCGTCCGGGAAGTGGTTCTTGTCCAGGGACTCCAATGCTTTGACGTAGGTGACGAAGGACGCGAGCGCGTTACTCGGCGAGCCTTGGTGTGCCGGATGGCCCTGGCCCACCGCCCGCGCGGTGTGGCGGTGCGGGACGCTGTGGTTCGGGACGTGCCGAGGACCCTCGGGCGCTACCGATTGCGAGGGGTACATCAGTTGTCTCCTCTCGAGATGGATACCGCATGCGACGTGGAACGGGCGCGAGTGTAGTGAGCGCCGCCACACCTCCCGCGGGCGCGTGGGAACCGGACGGTCGACCTGATTTGTCGGGTTTGTCGCGTCCGCCGCCGTGTCACCGGCACCGCTCACCGGTCGATCCGCCCGGCCTGGGATGATGAGTGCATGCCAGGCACGTCCACGCCCACCACCACGACCCGCGAGCAATTCCATCAGCTGGCCGCGGAGCACCGGGTGGTCCCGGTGACCCGAAAGGTGCTGGCGGACTCGGAAACTCCGCTGTCGGCCTACCGCAAGCTCGCGGGTGACCGGGCGGGCACCTTCCTGTTCGAGTCCGCGGAGAACGGGCGGTCGTGGTCGCGCTGGTCGTTCATCGGCGCGGGCAGCCCTTCGGCGCTGACCGTCGTCGACGGCGCGGCGACCTGGCTGGGCAATATCCCGGCCGACGCGCCGTCGGGCGGCGATCCGCTGGTCGCGCTGCGCGAGACGCTGGAGCTGCTGCGCACCGAGCGCCTGCCCGGGCTGCCGCCGCTGACCGGCGGCATGGTCGGCTACCTCGGCTACGACGCGGTGCGCCGGATCGAGCGGCTGCCCAGCCTGGCGCTGGACGACCTGCGGCTGCCGGAGATGGTCTTGCTGCTGGCCACCGACCTGGCCGCGTTCGACCACCACGAGGGCGCCATCACGCTGATCGCCAACGCGGTGAACTGGAACGGCACCGCCGAGCGGGCCGACGAGGCCTACGACGACGCGGTGGCCCGGCTGGACCGGATGACCGCCGCGCTCGGCGCGCCCGCCGATTCCACCGTCTCGGTGTTCGACCAGCCCGAGCCCCGGTACCGGCGCAGGCGCACCACCGAGGAGTTCGGCGCGGGCGTGCGCCGCCTGGTCAAGGAGATCGAGGCGGGCGAGGCGTTCCAGGTGGTGCTGTCGCAACGTTTCGAGATGGACTACGACGGGGCGCCGATCGACCTGTACCGGATGCTGCGCGCGTCCAATCCCAGCCCGTACATGTATCTGCTGCACATCCCCGACGGCGAGGGCGGCACCGCGTTCTCCATCGTCGGTTCCAGCCCGGAATCGCTGGTGACCGTGCAGGACGGTGTGGCGACGACCCATCCGATCGCGGGCACCCGCTGGCGGGGCGGCACCGAGGAGGAGGACCTGCTGCTGGAGAAGGGCCTGCTCGCCGACGAGAAGGAGAACGCCGAGCACCTGATGCTCGTCGACCTCGGCCGCAACGACCTGGGCCGGGTGTGCGAGCCGGGCACCGTGCGGGTCACCGAGTACCGGCACATCGAGCGCTACAGCCACGTCATGCACCTGGTGTCGACCGTGTCGGGCCGGTTGGCTCCCGGCCGGATCGCGCTGGACGCGGTGCGGGCCTGCTTCCCGGCGGGCACCCTGTCCGGTGCGCCCAAGGTGCGCGCGATGGAACTGATCGAGGAACTGGAACCGACCCGTCGCGGCGTCTACGGCGGCGTCGTCGGGTACCTGGACTTCGCCGGGGACGCCGATACCGCCATCGCCATCCGCACCGCGCTGCTGAAGGACGGCACGGCCTACGTGCAGGCGGGCGCGGGCGTCGTCGCGGACTCGGACCCGGAGTACGAGGACGTGGAATCGCGCAACAAGGCGATGGCGGTGCTCAAGGCGATCGCGGCGGCGGGAACCGTGCGGGCCTACGGCACGGAGCCGGGTGCGGCGAACGGCGGGCCGCTATGACCGCTGCCGACCCCGAAGACGAACCGGGCCGGGCACGGGAGCCCGCCGCGGACACGAGCGCCTCGGCGAAGCCGGTTCCACCGGCGGAGGATTCCGCCGCGTCTCCCGAATCTCCCACCGAGGGCGGCGAAACCGGGCGCAAATACCCGGTCGGCGCGGTCGTGCTGCTCGCAGTGGCCGCCGCCGCGCTGTGGGCCTCGTCCCGGATGACCTGGGTGACGGTCTCGTCGTCGGACGGACTCACCCAGCCGCGCACCGATCACCTGGACGGCGGGGTGTGGTTCGGCGCATTGACACCGCTCGCGCTGGTGCTGCTCGCATCGATCGCCGCGGTGCTGGCCACCCGGAACTGGTTGCGCCGGGTCGTCGGCGTGCTGATCGCGCTGGTCGCGGCGGTGGCCGCGGTGCCGGCGTTCGCCCTGCTGACCGGTTCGGGCAAGACCGCCGAGCGGGCCGCGAAACTCGCCGAACTCCCGGCGCGCGCCCAAGTCGAGACGGTGAGCACGTCGGCGTTCCCGGCCGTGCTCGCGCTGCTCGGCGCGATCGCCGCGTTCGGCGCGGGCGCGCTGCTGGCGCGCATGCCCGCCGAGACGGCGCGGCTGTCGGGCAAATACGACAACCCGGTCTTCCGGCGCGCCGACGCCACGGCGGAGGTCACCCAGCGGCGCGCGGACTCCTCGTCCGCACCACAGCTGTCCGAGCGCGTGCTGTGGGACGCGCTGGACGCGGGCGCCGATCCGACCGAGGAAGCCGAGGGCGCGGGACCGCCGCCGGACGATCCCGATCACCGCGAGGCGGGCCGACATGGCCGCTGAGCAGTTCGCGCGCGGGGAATGTGGCGGCTGCCACCTTGCGTCGAGCCCTTCCGCGTGGTTCAACCCCGGCCCCGGCGCGAACGCGCCCGGTAGGTCCATTTATTCTTTGTCAGCATCGGTGAGACAGCGCCTGGGGGGATTCTCAGGTAGCAAGTCCGTCTCCCCAGAAAGGATTCGAGCCAGATGACGGTACTCGACTCGATTCTCGACGGGGTCCGCGCGGATGTGGCCGCTCGGGAAGCCCTTCTCGACTTCCAGGCGGTCAAGGCGGCCGCCGCGGCCGCGCCCGCGGCGCTGGACGCCCGCGCGGCGCTGCTCGAGGACGGCATCGGCGTGATCGCCGAGGTCAAGCGGGCAAGTCCGTCCAAGGGCGAGCTGGCCGACATCCCGGACCCGGCGAGCCTGGCCAAGGCCTACGAGGACGGCGGCGCCCGGATCATCAGCGTGCTCACCGAGGGCCGCCGCTTCAACGGGTCGCTCGACGACCTGGACGCGGTCCGCGCCACGGTGCACATCCCGATCCTGCGCAAGGACTTCGTCGTCGGCCCCTACCAGATCCACGAGGCGCGCGCGCACGGCGCGGACGTCATCCTGCTGATCGTCGCGGCGCTGGAGCAGGACGTGCTGTCCTCCCTGATCGACCGCACCGAGTCGCTGGGGATGACCGCGCTGGTCGAAGTGCACACCGAGGAGGAGGCCGACCGCGCGCTGGAGGCGGGCGCGTCGGTGATCGGCGTGAACGCCCGCAATCTCAAGACGCTCGAGGTCGACCGCGACGTGTTCGCGCGGATCGCGCCCGGACTGCCCACCGAGGTCATCCGGATCGCCGAGTCCGGCATCCGCGGCACCGCCGACCTGCTGGCCTACGCGGGCGCGGGCGCGGACGCGGTGCTCGTCGGCGAGGGACTGGTGACCAGTGGCGATCCCCGCGCGGCGGTCTCCGAGCTGGTGACCGCGGGCACCCACCCGTCCTGCCCGAAGCCGGCGCGGCGGGGCCGGTGACGAGCGTGGCGGCACTACCCAAGGCCAGCGACGGCGTCGCCCAGCGCAGCGGTCACGAGCCGGACGCGGGCGGCCACTTCGGCGTCTACGGCGGCAGGCACGTCCCCGAGGCGCTGATGGCCGTGATCGAGGAAGTCACCGCCGAATACGAGAAGTCCCGGCTCGACGACTCCTTCCTCAACGAGCTCGACCGGCTGCAGCGCGACTACACCGGCCGCCCGTCGCCGGTGTTCGAGTGCAAGCGGCTGTCCGAGCACGCGGGCGGCGCCCGCATCCTGCTCAAGCGCGAGGACCTGAACCACACCGGTTCGCACAAGATCAACAACGTGCTCGGTCAGGCGCTGCTGGCCAAGCGGATGGGCAAGACCCGGGTCATCGCCGAGACCGGCGCGGGCCAGCACGGCGTCGCCACCGCGACCGCCTGCGCGCTGCTCGGCCTGGATTGCGTCATCTACATGGGCGCGGTCGACACGGCGCGCCAGGCGCTCAACGTGGCGCGCATGCGCCTGCTCGGCGCCGAGGTGATCTCGGTGACCTCCGGTTCGCAGACGCTCAAGGATGCCATCAACGAGGCGCTGCGCGACTGGGTGACCAACGCCGAGGACACCTACTACTGCTTCGGCACCGCCGCGGGCCCG